>DGDV01000050.1 GCA_002385625.1 Firmicutes bacterium UBA3943 | reverse complement strand
CACAAAATTATTGACAGACCCAAATTTTACAGTAACAACCAAGGCGGAAAAGGATGTTGGGTATTTGTTACTGATGATATTTTTGGCGGGAATGGTTTGCTTGCACGGTTTTAGCAAGATTATATTTTTGAGGAATAACTTGGGAGGAAATCTGATACTTATATAGCGTTGACTAACGCCAGTCTGCGGGGGGAGTTGCGATGGGCCGATTTAGGGGCAAAGGCCTGCGTTGGCTGTTGCCCTTATCTGTCATGGTTGTATGCTGTACGGCTTTTCTTTTGCGGGATCCCATTGTCACGGATAAAGCCGTGGTCTTTGCTGACGATTTCCGGCAGGTCCGGTTGGCGGAAGAATTTATGCCGGTTACCCCGCTGATGACGGTAAAACCGGCCCACCAAGGGTTTGGGGATGGCTTTGCCCTTACTGTCTGTGGGAACGATCGGCCTGTTCTGAAGGTCTTCTTGTCTGCGGCCGGGTTCCACTGGCAGATTCGGAAGCCCGGCATTTATGCGGCGGACCCTGTCGAGCTCAGAGTTTATTCCAACCGCCGGGTCCGGGTGACTTTCAGTGATTTTGCGGATCTGGCCGGGTCCGGACCGGGACAGGGCGCCTTGCCTGCTTACTACGGGATGGGTGATACCCTGCAGGATGTGGAAGGAAATGGCTGGTATACCGCAGCCAAGTGGAATGAGGTGCAGATTACAACCCGACCGGCACAGGTGGGTACCACCGTGGTTTGGCGGATCTGGCCCCGGATCGAGGTGGCCGGGACGACCAGGGCGGGGCGTTACGCGGATACCGGGAAAATTACCGTGACCGTCTTGGAGACTGCCCCCTATGTGCAAAGCTTGGCGCAGGACGGCCGGGGGGAGGAGCAGTGGCTTACCGGAACCGGTTTTGGCACCGACCGGCCGGAATGGTAGGAAGACCCAGTGCGGAGGTTTTGGGAAGGGCCGCCGCATGGGGATCTGTTATTAATGCATAGAGGAGTGTGGAACGGATGAAAAAATTTATTGTGGCGTTATTGCTGCTTGGTTTATTCGCCAGCTGTGCGATGGCAGCCACCCCGGTTACCACTTATATCCTGACCGCAGATGGCTGGAAAACACCGGCGGCAGGGACCTATGGTTTGGGCGCCCAGGCGTTTATAGTTCCGGCCCCTGGAGGTTGCGGTTATTCCAGTGAATACGATGGTCACTGCTGTAAAGAGGTTTGGAATGTCGACATTACCAACACGGCCGTTGTGACCCAGTGGCTCAATTATAAGTTTGGCGGGCAAGGCTGGAGTTGGCAGGTGCGTAAACCCGGCGAGTATGCAGCTGACTGTCTGAGTTTCTTCATCCAGAGCAATGCCGATGTTAATGTGTCTTTCAGCGGTTTTGATCATTTGACGGCTGTTGCTGGTACTGGAGCAGTTGACTCGGTTGCTGTGGCTTATAGTTACACCCTTGGCCGCAATGAAAGCCTGCCCCCAGCTAGCAGCCGGGATGCCTGGTATACTCCTGAACAGTTGAATCAACTAAAATTTACTCTCCCTTATGAGCAAATCAGTGGTGGCTTGGACTGCAAACTCTGGAACCGGATCGAGATTAAAGAAGACACCCATGCCGGTACCTATACCAATACCGGCACAGTGACCTTTACCCTGACCGATGTTAAAGATTTCATTGATCCCGTTACCGGTGATTTTAAACAGGTTTATCAATAAAACCTAATTAAGCTGCTGATAAACCCCTGGGTTATGCTGGCGGCCCTTCCCAAAGCTTGTGCATAGAAGGAAAAGGAGGAGCGATTGTGGGTTCAATCTGCGGAGCAACTAAACGGAAGCCCTTGGGGCTATGTATACTGTTGGCAATTATCCTGGTAGCGCCTGGGGTCGGCGGCCAAGAAAGGGGCGGTTTGGAGCTGAGCCCGCCCGCAGTGGAGATGGTGCTTAACCCCGGAGCCGAGCGCGTACAGGAGATTGCTATTGCCAACAGCAGCGACAGTAAAACCGTCCGGATTAAGCTCTATGTTGCTGCGGTTACCCAGGACCGGATCGGCGGTTATGTGGTGGCGGAGGAGAAGCAGGCCGCCGGGACCTGGTTGGAACTGCCCAAAGACGAGCTTATTCTGGGCCCAAAGAGTGAAGAGCTGATCAAGGTAAAGGTGAAGGTTCCCCGCAATGCCGTGGGCAGCCAGGTGGCGGCGGTTGTTTTTGAGGTGGCCACCGAAAGTGCCAACAAACGGATTAGCGGCATTGGCGGGGAAGCCAATTTCGTGCATCGTCTGACCTCTGTCTTTAAGATCACCGCCAACAGCCGGGCCAACCGTAAAGCCGCGTCAATTCAGGAGCTTAAAGTGGTCAGCGGGGCTGAGGACCGGCGGTATGGCAAGTACGGCAAAAATGCCTTGGCTTTGGTTTGCTCCGTTATAAACGAAGGCAATGAGTTCTTCGCCACCCGGGGCAGGCTGGTCCTCCGCAATGCCGAGAAGCGACGGGTCAAAGACGTGCCCCTGGGAGCAGGACGGGGGATTATCCTGCCCGGCGCCGTGGTGGACTTAGCCAGCATCTTTCCGGCGGGTTTGCCTAGTGGGGAATATACCGCCGAAGTTACTGTTTATTACGGCAGCAGCCGGCCGCTCCAGGCCAAAATTCCCTTTACCGTCAAAGACAAAACAGCGACAAGCGGTGAAAGCAAGATTGCACCGCATCTCCGGCTGACCGTTACCCCCGATCTGCTCCAGACTCAACTGCCTGGCGGGGCCTTCCGCACCTTTGTGCTGAGCCTGACCAACCGGGAGAGCGTACCGGTGAAGATCCGCGCTTTCTTGAAGAATATGGTCTCTGCGCCCGACGGAACATTAATGGAATTGGACAATGAGGATTGGCAGTGGTCAGCCATTCCTTGGCTGCGCCTGGAGGAGAACGAACTGATCCTGGAACCGGGGAAGAAACGGAACTACCGGGTGACCGTGGCGGTACCCAAAGATGCCTCCGGTGGCAGCCGCTTTGCCCTGCTGGTCTTTGAGGCGCAGCGTTTGGACGGAGCAAAGCAAGCGGCGGTAACCACCGTCAGCACACCCATCTTTCTCAGTATGACCGGAAAAACGGAGTTAAAAGCCGGCCTGGATCAGGTGAAGGCCGTGCCGGATCCAGGCGGTGTCTGGCTCTTTGGCGGGACATTGACCAATCAGGGCAATACCAATCTGACCTTCTCCGGCAAAATCAATCTCTACCGCAAGGCGAAAAAGCCCAAGGCCGTTAACGGCCTGACCTACCTTGGCGAGGACAAATGGGAGCTTGTGGAAGCCATTTGCCTGGCTGACACTTCCGGCTGGTTGTTGCCTGGTTGTTCACGGTTGCTAATTGTCCCTTATGATAAAAAGTTGCCCTTTGGCGAGTATCTAGTGGAAATGGTGGTGGACTATGGCGAGAAGATACCGGTTAAAGGCAGTTTCCAATTCCGGCTGGCCGGTGACGACAGCGGTAAAAAATAAAAAATGATAAGGATGGGATGGGCGGCGTGAAAACCGGAAGATTAAAAAAGGCCCAGCTTTGGTTGGCGGTTATTGCGGCGGTGCTCCTGATGGTCTATGTCTTCAATGCGGCGGCTGAGAACGAAAACGCCCTGGTCAGCAATGTATTTGATAACACCTATATTGTGGATGCCTTGCGGGATGTTTCCGCCCAGACAGGGGCGGTGATCATCCCCGACACCACGGTCCAGGGGCAGGTAACCCTGACCTTGGAGAATGTACCGTTGGAAGAGGCATTAACACGCATCCTGGCCCCCGGCGGTTATGTCTTTAAAAAGGTGGGCTTCTTCTACTTGGTTGGGGCGCCCGACCCCGGTAATCCTTCTTTTGTCTTGTTGAGTGAAACCGAAACCATCAAGTTGCGTTACGTTAAGGCGGAGACAGCGGCCAAGGTCTTGTCCGAGTCCTTCACCCCCTATGTCAAGGTTGATAAGGACAATAACGTTTTGGTGGTGACGGCGCCGGATAACATTTTAAAACGGATAAAAGCCGATCTTGCTGTCATCGACAAAGCCGTTCCCCAAATCATGATCGAAGCCATCGTTGTGGACATCTCGAAGAACGGCCGGAAGGATCTGGGGCTGGATCTAGCCTGGGATCATAATTTGGCCGGTAATGTTACGCCTCATGGACCGGGGGAGGCCGGTACTATCCGTATCGGCGACCTCCAAGCCACCTTGGGTTATCTCAGCAAAAACAGGCTCAACAGCTTCCTGGCCACGTTAAAAGCCGTGGTGGAGAAGGGTGAGGCCAAGATCCAAGCCAATCCGCGGGTGGCTACCCTCGATGGCCAGGCAGCCGAGATCTTTGTGGGCAAAGAGAGTTATCATTATTTGACCGCGGAAAATGACCGCTATGACTACGACTATTCTTCCCGGTTGGAATCGATTAAGACCGGTATTGTCCTGAAGATGCTGCCCCAGATCGCCGAGAATGGTGAGATTACCGTCAAGATCGAACCGGAGGTCAGCGATGTAGTGGAAGATAAGACTGCCAACGGTGAGCTTCCGGTCATCAACCGGCGGCGGGTGAGTACCACTGTGCGGGTGAAGGACGGGGAGAGCATTGTGCTGGGCGGCTTGCTCCAACGTACTGAGCACAAAGTGGTTTCCAAAGTGCCGATTCTTGGCGACATCCCCTTGCTGGGCGCTGTTTTCCGCAAGACCAAGACAGTTAAGCAAGAGGGAGAAGTGTTGACCATTATTACACCCCATATCATGGAGGAAGGAAAGGTGCTGAATCAGGACGGCCCGGCTATGAAAGCTGCGCTGGCGAACAAAGGCGTCCAGGCCACTAAAAAAGAGGAGCCGACTGCTCCTGCCGGGGAATTGATTACGCCGCCGCAGCCGGCGGAGGATCAAGAGGCCACCTCTGCTCCTGCGCGAGCAGTGGCGGCGGGCAACCCAGCCGAGATTCTGGTTGCTATAGACGAAACATCTACCGAAATCGGTGAAGAAGAGGAGAAACACCTGACCGTACCAGGAAACCTACGTGAACAACCGGACCGACCGGAAGAAAGATCAAGTGAGCAGCCACTGAACATTATTAAGGAGATTCGCTAATGATGATGGCCCCTCGCAAGAGGGGCTTTTTTTGCAGGGAAAGATTGAGGGGTAAAGAGAAAAGGGAAAAGTGTAAAGTGTAAAGTGGGAGGGGAAAACGGGAAAAAAGTTGGGGCAGTGGGGCCGATTAATATCCAAAATTTTACTTGCCAGAAGCCTGCCAAAATGATTAGATTAAGATGTATGCTTGTGTTGTGAACAGTGGCGAAAGACGCTTGGGGAGGGGTTTGGATGCTGTCGGACATTGAGATTGCGCAGAGTGTAAAGTTGCGGCCCATTACTGAGGTGGCCAAGGAAGCGGGTTTGCTGGACGAGGAGATCGAACCGTATGGTCGTTATAAAGCCAAGATTGCCCTGTCCGCCCTTTCCCGGCTGGCGGATCGGCCCGATGGTAAACTGATTTATGTGACGGCAATTACGCCTACTCCTGCCGGCGAAGGGAAGACTTGCACTGCCATTGGGCTGGCCCAAGCCCTGGGCCGGCTGAATAAGAAGGTGATGCTGGCCCTGCGGGAGCCTTCTTTGGGTCCTACTTTCGGTGTTAAGGGAGGAGCGGCCGGTGGCGGCTACTCGCAGGTCCTGCCCATGGAGGAGATCAACCTTCATTTTACCGGTGATATTCATGCGGTTACCGCTGCCCATAACCTGTTGGCGGCGATCCTGGACAACCATATCTTCCAAGGTAACGAATTAAATATTGATCCCAAGCGTATTCTCTGGCAGCGGGTGATGGACATTTCCGACCGGCAACTCCGCCGGATTGTGGTGGGCTTGGGAAGCCCCGGGGACGGCGTGGTCCACGAGTCGGGTTTTGATATTTCGGTGGCTTCGGAGATTATGGCTATTCTCTGCCTGGCTTCGGACTACGCAGACTTGAAGGAACGGTTGGGCCGGATCCTGGTGGCATATACCTATGACAAAAAGCCGGTTTATGCCCGGGATTTGCGGGCGGTCGGTGCCATGGCCACGCTGCTGAAGGAGGCTCTCAAACCCAATCTGGTCCAGACCGTTGAGGGCCAACCCGCTCTGTTGCACGGCGGGCCCTTTGCCAACATTGCCCATGGCAACAACAGTATTCTTGCCACCAAGCTGGCTTTAAAACTGGGGGATTATGTGATTACCGAGGGTGGATTTGCCGCCGACCTGGGAGCGGAGAAGTTCTTTGACATAGTGGCCCCGGCTACCGGGCTTAGCCCCTCCGTTGCCGTACTGGTTGCTTCGCTGCGGGCCATCAAGTTCCATGGCGGCTGTGAGCGGGGCGAGTGGTCCAAACCCAACATGGATGCATTACAGCGGGGCATCGCCAATCTGGACCGGCATCTGCGCAACCTGCGGGAGGTCTATGGCCTGCCGGTGGTGGTGGCCGTGAACCGCTTCCCCGATGACACCGATGAAGAACTTGCCTGGGTGAAGGAGCACTGCCTGGGCCAAGGGGCCAAGGCCGAAATCTCCCGGGTGGTGGCGGAGGGCGGCAATGGCGGCCTGGAGCTGGCCCAAACCGTCCTGGATGTCCTGGCGGAAGGACAAGGCCGCTTTAAATCCCTCTATGAGCGGGAGAAACTTTCCATTAAAGAAAAACTGCGTCTGCTTGCCACCGAAATCTACGGGGCAGCGGATGTGGTCTATACAAAAGAAGCGGATAAAGCCATTCAGGAGTTGGAAGGGTTGGGATACGGCAAGCTTCCGGTCTGTGTGGCCAAGACCCAGATGTCCCTTTCGGATGACCCGAACCTGAAGGGTGCTCCGGAGGGCTGGACCTTGACTATCCGTGAGGTCCGCGTATCGGCGGGGGCAGGTTTTGTGGTGGCTTTGGCCGGGACAATCCTGACCATGCCGGGCCTGCCGAAGGTTCCCGCAGCGGAGCGGGTGGATCTCACCGATGACGGGCGGATTGTGGGCCTGTTTTAACCGAAAAAGCTTAAGGGAGTGGACGCTGTGGCAAAGATCATTGATGGAAAAGCTCTGGCCATGCGTATCCGGGAGACGGTCAAAAAGCGGGTGGCGGAGGCCAAAGCAATGGGGATTGTTCCCGGCCTGGCGGTAGTGCTGGTGGGCGATGATCCGGCTTCCCGGGTGTACGTTAACACTAAGAAGAAAACCTGCCATGAACTTGGCATCTATTCAGAGGAACACACTTACGACAATTCAGTTACCCAAAAAGAGCTCCTGGAGAAGATTGCACAATTAAACGCCGACCCGAAGATCAGCGGTATTTTGGTGCAATTGCCATTGCCCAAACATTTAAATGCGGATCAGATCATCGAGGCCATCGATCCCCGGAAGGACGTGGACGGTTTTCACCCTGTCAATGTGGGAAAACTGGTTTTGGGCTTGCCGGGCTTTCTCCCCTGTACACCAGCGGGTGTGATGGAGTTGATCCATGAGACGGGAACGACCATTGCGGGGAAGGAATGCGTGGTGGTGGGCAGGAGCAATATCGTGGGCAAACCCCAAGCCATGCTGTTGCTGCGGGAACACGGAACGGTGACGGTCTGCCACTCCCGCACCCAAAACTTGGCCGAGGTGGTCCGGCGGGCGGATATCCTGGTGGTGGCGGTTGGCAAACCCGGGATGATTACGGGCGATATGATCAAACCTGGTGCAGTTGTCATTGATGTGGGCATCAACCGCTTGCCCGACGGCCGGTTGGTGGGGGACGTGGACTTTGATTCCGCCGTTAAGGTGGCGAGCGCCATTACCCCGGTACCCGGCGGCGTCGGCCCGATGACCATTGCCATGCTGATGCACAATACCTTGGAAGCGGCCCGCAACTTGGTGTGACAGGGCTCGGGCCTGTAAGTAGGCAGTCGGCAGGCAGTCACGCCGACCGGTATAGTTAGTTTACAAAACTTTAACCCCGTCCTTGTGAGGAGAAATGCCGGCCCAAAGCATAAGTTTTAGCGTGCCGCCAATTTTGGCGTTTTATAAACCCAAAGCTAAAACCCATATTAATAGGAAAATATATACAAATGCTGGCGCCGGTGCGTCAAAGAAGCACTGATAATTTACCTGACATAAAAAAAAGGATAAATGGGAAGAATAGCGAATCATATGGAAGTTGGAAGGGGCGGGTTAACAACCCGCTTCCTGCATGAAGATTTCCCGTTGGCATGACCCCCCGAAAACCCGGTGCGCTGACGGTGGTGGTCGGTACAGTGATAACGGGTATGCCAATACATAAGTTTACGGGAAACTTAAGTTATTAATAAAGAGGAGGAGTAGAACCAATGCCGAACAAGTATGTCTATTTCTTTGGCGGCGGCCGGGCAGACGGCAATGAATCCATGAAGAACCTGCTCGGCGGCAAAGGCGCCAACCTGGCTGAGATGGCCGGCCATCCTGACTTAAGACTGCCGGTACCGCCGGGATTCACCATCACCACTGAGGTTTGTACTTATTATTACGCCAATGGTAAGACCTATCCCGCCGAACTGGAAAGTCAAGTCAACGAGGCCTTGGCCGAAGTGGAAAAACTCATGGGCAGGAAATTCGGTGACCCGGACAATCCTCTCTTGGTTTCGGTCCGTTCCGGCGCCCGTAAATCCATGCCTGGCATGATGGACACCGTTTTGAACATTGGTTTGAACGATGTTACTGTTAAAGGCCTGATTAAACAGTCCGGCGACGAGCGTTTCGCCTATGACTCCTATCGCCGGTTGATCATGATGTATTCCGACGTCGTAATGGAGAAGGCCGCAGGGATTGAGCCGAAAGACGGTAAAGGTATCCGCAAGATCCTTGACGAGCGTTTGGAAGAGGTCAAAAAGCAAAAGGGTTACAAGAATGATACCGAACTGACCACCGAAGATCTGAAACAATTGGTGGTTGAGTTCAAACAACTGGTTAAAGAGATCCTCGGCAAACCCTTCCCCGAAGATCCCCGTGATCAACTCTGGGGCGGCATTGGCGCTGTCTTTATGAGCTGGAACGGCAAACGTGCCGTGGAGTACCGCCGGATCGAGAAGATCCCCGATGATTGGGGTACAGCGGTTAACGTCCAGACCATGGTCTTTGGTAATATGGGCAACGACTCCGCCACCGGCGTTGCGTTCACCCGTAACCCCGGTAACGGTGAGAATCAATTCTACGGCGAGTACCTGATCAATGCCCAGGGTGAGGACGTGGTGGCCGGGATCCGGACACCTGCCCCCATCAACGAATATTCGAAGAACCCGCAGAGCAAGGACCTGCCGACCTTGGAAGAGCTCATGCCGGATCTCTATAAGGAACTCTATGATATTCAACAACGTTTGGAGAAACACTACAAGGATATGCAGGACCTAGAGTTTACCATTGAGAAGGGCAAACTTTACATGCTCCAATGCCGTGTGGGTAAACGGAACGGTATTGCGGCTGTCCGGATGGCCACCGAGATGGCGAGAGAAGGGCTGATCGACGCTAAGACCGCGATTATGCGTGTTGCCCCCAACCAATTGGTGGAACTCTTGCTGCCCATGTTGGATCCCAAAGCGGAAAAAGGTGCAACTGTCCTGGCCAAAGGTCTGCCCGCCGGACCCGGCGGCGCCAAAGGCCGTGTGGTCTTCACCAGCAAAGACGCTGTGGAATGGACGGAGAAAGGCGAAAAAGTCATTCTGGTCCGCGAAGAAACCTCTCCTGAAGACGTGGACGGTATGCACGTGGCCCAAGCCATTCTGACCTCCAAAGGCGGTATGACCTCCCATGCTGCCCTGGTGGCCCGTGGTTGGGGTAAATGCTGTATTGTTGGCTGCTCTGAGATTGAGATTGCTCCCAACGGCAAATCCTTCACGACCAAGAGCGGTAAAGTCGTTAAAGAAGGCGACTGGATCTCCATGAACGGTACCAAGGGTATCGTGTACGAAGGCAGCTTGGATCTGGTTGATGCCAACCTGGAGGAGAACCAGGCCTACAAAGACCTGATGAAATATGTGGATGAGGTCCGGGTGCTCCAGATCCGCACCAACGCCGACACCCCGAAAGATGCGAAGAAAGCGGTGGAATTCGGCGCCGAAGGCATTGGTCTCTTCCGGACCGAGCACATGTTCTACGGCGAAGGCGCCGACAAAGCCCTCTTCCTGCTCAGAAAGATGATCATGAGCAAGACCACGGAAGAACGCCGGGCCGCCTTGGATGAACTTTTTATCCATGTGAAGAACGATATCAAAGCCACCATGGAAGTCTTGAACGGCTTGCCCATTACCATCCGCTTGCTGGATCCCCCGCTGCATGAGTTTGTCCCCCACAGCGAAGACAAACTGGCGGCCCTCGGCAAAGAATTGCATGTGGATGCTGAAGAGTTACACAAGCGGGCAGAGGCCCTGCGGGAGAACAACCCGATGCTGGGCCACCGTGGTGTACGGTTGGGCATCACCTATCCGGAAATTACGGAGATGCAGATCCGGGCCATCTTTGAAGCCGCTGCCGAGCTGATTAAGGAAGGCAAGAAGGCCCATCCGGAGATCATGATTCCTGTTACCTGTGATGTGGCTGAGTTGAATGACCAGAAAGCCATTGTGGATCGGGTCTACGCTGAAGTCTGCCAGAAACACGGGCTGAAGGAGATCCCCTACATGTACGGGACCATGATCGAGATCCCGCGGGCAGCGCTCCTGGCCGGCAAGATGGCGGAAACGGCAGAGTTCTTCTCCTTCGGAACCAACGACCTGACCCAGATGGGCTTCGGCTTCTCCCGGGACGATATCGGTTCCTTCCTCCCGGATTACCTGAACAAGAAGCTCCTGAAGGAAGATCCCTTCCAGAGCATCGACCAGGATGGCGTGGGCGAACTGGTCAAGATTGGTGTTGAACGCGGTCGCGCCACCCGTCCCCAATTGAAGGTCGGTATCTGTGGCGAGCACGGTGGCGATCCGGCATCTGTGATCTTCTTCCACAATGCTGGTATGAACTATGTATCTTGTTCCCCCTTCCGGGTACCCATTGCCCGGTTGGCTGCGGCCCAGGCTCAGATCCTCAATCCGCGGCAGAAATAAAGGGGTTTATGCACCTAACGTTGAAGTCCCCGGCGAAAAAGCCGGGGACTTTTTTTCGGGGTGGGCTATGCACTCGGCACCCGGGTGTTGTTATGTTGCCCGTTGCCGGGGCTATTGCCTTTCCCGTGGATCATCTTGTTGCCGCCAATGGGAAAATGCGGCGCACCTGGATACTATGCTGGATTATTGACCAAAGTATTGATTGCAGGGCGGATTATCTTGGCTTTCCGGGCAAGCGATGGTAAAATAAATGCGTTAAAAAAGATGGCTGTCGAAGTTCGGGGAGCGGACTTTAGGCGCCCGGTCAAAGGAGGAGAGCAATGGAGATTGGATGGTATCCCGGACATATGGCGAAAGCCAAACGCCAGCTCAAGGAGATGCTGCCCTTGCTGGATGTGTTGATCGAAGTGGCCGATGCCCGCATCCCTAAGAGCAGCCGCAATCCCGACCTCCTCCGGTTACTCGCCGGTAAACCCCGGGTCTTGGTCTTAAATAAGGTGGACTTGGCCGATGCACAGCTGGCGCTGGCTTGGGCCGAGTATTACCGGCAGCAGGGCGAGGAGGTTGTCTTGTTCAATGGTCGGACCGGCCAAGGCCTGAAGGAACTACGGACAGCCCTGCGGGAAAGTGCTGCCCTTGACCGGGCGAAGATTCGCCGCAAGGCGCCGCGGGTGGGGATTGCCGGAATTCCCAACTCGGGGAAATCCACGGTGTTAAATGCCCTGGTGGGCCGGGCCGCGGCCAGCGCCGGGGATCGGCCGGGGGTCACCCGCGGGAAGCAGTGGGTACGGGTGGCCGATTGGGAGGTGCTGGATACCCCTGGCGTGCTCTGGCCAAAGTTGGACAACCGGCAGTCGGCTTTGTTATTGGCCTTTACCGGGGCCATTCGCCATGAGGTATTGGAAGAGGACGCATTGGCCTTGGAATTGATCGGGTTCTTGAAAAAACGATACCCCGGTCTTTTAGCCGGGGCATACAATGTGGACGAAGCAGTGGAGGAAAATTATGCTATTTTAGCGGCGATCGGCCGGCAACGGGGTTGCCTGAAGAAAGGCGGCGCCGTCGATGAACTGCGTGCGGCCAAACTGCTTTGGACGGACTTCCGCAGCGGCAAACTGGGGCGCTTTACCCTGGAAGATCCGCCTCCGGCTGCTTCGTGTGGATCAGTTTAAGGAAGAACAAGCCGCCTACCAGGGTGGTCAGGTGGTAACTGAGGATGCGCCAAAGGGCCACGAACACGGCAAGAATGTGTTTGGGCACAAAGAAGGCGAAGACCGAATAGTAGCCGACCTCGGCGATGCCGGAACCTCCCGGGATGGGAATGAAGGATAACAGATAAATAAAGACGAACTGAAGGAAGATGAGCCGGAAGATCTGCGGCCACACTTGCACGCCGAAGCCCACCAGGATGGCCGGGGCGATGCAGAAGAAGACTACCCAGTACAGGAGGGTGTACAACAGGATCCCCACAATCTGGATCCGCTTCTTCTGGGTCAGGAGCATGAGGGAGTCGTGGAACTCGCTCATTTCCTGCAGGAAACGTTGCCGGTAACGATCGGCCTTTTCTTTTAAGAGCCGCTTGATCAGGCCAAGGTTGAAGAACCAATTGGCAAAGGTGGTACCCTGGGACGGCCGGATGAGGAACCACAGGATGGCCACTGACAGCGCCAGGGTAAACAGAAGTAAAATCCTGATGGGTACGGCCCAGGCGTACAGCTTGAACTGGCGCAGGATCTCGCCTTGGAACAGGAAGATCAGGATCGGGCCGCCAATGGTAAAGAACAAAGTGGAAAGGGCCATCCGGATGGTCACGACGGCGGTGGCTTTACCCAATGAAAAACCGCTGCGATGTAAAAAATAGACCTGTGTCGGCGCGCCCCCTGAGGTAAAGGGGGTGATATTGCCGGAGAACAGGGTGGCCAGGTTGATGCCCAGGATCGTGCGTAAGGGGAGCTTTTCCCCCAGCGCTCTACCGATGAGCTGGACCCGGAGGCCTTCAATCAACCAGGAACCGAAGACCAGTGCGGCTACGAGGAGGAGACCGGCGGGTTTAAAGGTTAGCAGGCTCAACCAGGTTTTGGCGCTTGTTGTCCGCACCAACAGGAACATAATGGTCAGCAAGCTAACGCTCAAAGCGGCCACCAACCCTTTGCGAATCAAGCGGGGTGACAGGATTGAAACTTGCACGCCGAAACCTCCTTGGTCCATTTTCCGAATTAATCCTTCTACTAGTTCGCCCGGGAAGCCTAATTTCCTGCCAGCGGACAGGCGGCAAATTAATATATTTATAGAAAATTTCTTACCCTTTGCCTTTTTATTACTGGAAACGCAGGAATTTGGGGAAAACTATTCTTGTCGGCTTCCGCCCGGATTACCGGTGATAACGGCGGAAGTAGGTGATCTTGCGGGTTGTCTTTATCCTTTCTTTGTCCAGGGTCTGTCATACTGAGAAAATTCCATGGCGATAACAGAAATTATAAATGGAAAGGCCGGTGAGGGGATTGACGGAACGGTTACGGGTCGATGTCCACAATGACGTGGTGGAACGGGCCCGGCGTGTGGCGGCAGAATTAAACTGCGGGTATATTTTACGCCTGCAAGATAAGAAAGAAACCTTAGTCAATATTAACAATGGCAGGACGGAAGAGATTGCCACCGGTTCCCTGGTGGGCATGGGGGTACAGGTCTTTACGGCAGAAGGTTTCTCCGGTTTTGCTTCTTCGGACCTGGTATCGGCCCAAGCGGTGGAGGACCTGCTGAAGCGGGCTTTTACCCTGGCACGCTATGCCAAGGAGGCCGGTGGAGAGATGAGCCGGGCCTTGTTTGGCTTGGCGCCCCACCAGGAACGGCGGATCCTGCCCTTGCGCTATCCCTACGGCAGTCTGGGTCTGGACCGGGTGGAGCAGGAACTTGGTGCCATCAATAAGGAATTGCAAAGTTTGGACCAGCGGTTGTCGGTTCGGACAATTCACCGGCTCGTGGACGAGGAATGGCGCATTGCCCGGCATGATGGCACCGATGTGGTCTTTAATACACCCCGGGCCTTTGTCTATAATACCTTTACGGCGAAAGAGGGGCAAGAAACAGCCACGACCTTTGCCAATATTCCCGGGTCGGATCTGGCGGTTTTGCTGGATCCGGAATTTCGGCAGAGACTGATGAAACGTTCCCGCAAGGCCGCGCAACTGGCGGTGGCGTTGCTTTCCGCCGGCCGGATCAAGAGCGGCCACTATAAACTGGTGATCGATTATCCATTGGCCAAAGGCTTGGCCCACGAGGCCTTTGGCCACGCGGCGGAGACCGACGGGATGGAAACCTCGATCCTGGGCCGGAACGGCCGGATGCGCGTTGGTGAACAGGTAGCTTCCTCCATTGTTTCCATCATCGACGGGCCGGTGGAAGGGGATTATGCTTATCAACCCATCAGCGCCAACGGCATTCCCCGGGAGACGGTGACCATTGTGGAAAACGGTGTGCTCAAGGCTGGCTTGGCTGACCTTTTTTCCGCCGAGGCCGCCGGGGTGCCGGTCACCGGCGCTGGCCGGGTGGAGAGTTGCCACCACCTGCCGCTGGCCCGGATGACGAACATCCGGATCCAGGTGGCGAACCCCTATCCGGTTGAGAAACCCTTTGAGGATTTGACACCCGCTGATCTCTATGAGCTGCTGCGTAAATATAATCTTATGGAACCGGGGGAGGAAGTCCTCTATTTATCCGGTTTCCAAGGCGGCCAGGTTAATCCGGCCTTTGGTAATTTTGTCTTTAACTGCTCCGGGATTTACCGCTTGGGTGAGAAACCCGTACTTTACCGGGGGGCCATCTTCAGCGGACAGATCCTCTCGGCGCTGCAGGCGGTTATTGCCGGGTTGGGACCGATCCAGATCGACGCCATGGGTACCTGCGGGAAGCTCTTCCAAGGGGTGCCCAGCAGCGGGGGGTCCCATTACTTTTTGGTGCTAAAGGCCGACGAAGAAATTACCATCGGGGGTGAAGCGCAATGACGGAGAAGTTTGCCGATGAACTGGCCGCTGTCCTCGACAAGCAGTTGGGGCGGGTGCAACCTTCCGGTTTGGAACTGCGCGGTTGGCGCTTTGACCTTCATGATTTGCGACTGCTCGAGGTGGGCATCAAGAACAGCCGGTTGGGCGGGCCATATACCTCGCCTTCCTATAAGGAGGATCTGGGTGGGGAGGTCTTTTTGCATTGGAATAACAACCGGTATAGTTCCGGTAAGTTGGACCGCCATGTGCTGCAGGAATTTGCCACCCATTGGGATCTCTGGCAGCGGACGGCCTATACTGATGAGGACGGTCCGGAGTTGGCGGAGCCGTATAACCCGCCGGAGATTCCCCTGGAAGACGCAGGAGTCTACCCGATTATCCAAGGGGAAAACCGGCTGCCCTTTACGGTCCTGGCCCAATTGCAGCAGGGCTTGGTGGAGCAATATGGTCTCCACAAAATGGATGCGCGGTTTAAAGTCACGGCCGATCGGCGCATTGTCCGTAACTCCCTGGGTTTTGCCGTGGACTACCGGCAGACGCCCGTTCAGATTTTTGCGGAGGCGGAGGACACCTTTGGGGAGGCCTTTGCCGAAAAGCGCCTGCCCAAGCCCGAAGAGATCTCTCATCTCATCAATTACGTCGGGGAGGTCACCAATTACCTGCGGCAGGAGATCACGCTGCCGGCCACCGGCCGGCTACCGATTATCCTTGCCCCTGCTGTGACCGAGGCTTTTCTGGCCCAGTTTCTTCTCCATAATCTCCAGGGCTCCCTGGTGGCCAACAGACAAAGCGCCTTTGCGATCGGGGACTTCCAAGAAAAACGGCAGGTCTTCCGGCCGGATCTGGCCCTGGTGGTGGACGGCACCCGTCCGATGCGGGCCGGTTCCTACCGCTGTACTGCTGAAGGTGTGGCCACTGGCCGGATTGAGTTGATCCGGGGCGGACGGTTGCAGACGCCAATTTTGAGCCGTAAATACGCCAAGCGCCTGGGCATGGTACCGACACCGGTGCCCGGGGCGTTCCTGTTGGAGGTGCCCATGGTCGAGTCCCTGGAGGCCCTGTATGCCCGGGTCCCCCGTTGCCTG
Source organism: Firmicutes bacterium UBA3943 (assembly GCA_002385625.1). Taxonomy (GTDB): domain Bacteria; phylum Bacillota; class UBA4882; order UBA10575; family UBA3943; genus UBA3943. The sequence goes on along the minus strand of DGDV01000050.1, from coordinate 25,502 downwards.
GTGGTCCATTCCGTCCTGGGCCTTCATACCCAAGACGCTTCTTCGGGTATTTTTTCGCTGACCGCTGACCAGTGCCTTTGGGTGGAAAGCGGCGAGATCAAAGGAAAAGTTAAGGCGGTCATTGCCGGGAACTTTTTTGCGGCCCTTGCGTCTAAAGAGACGCTCTTTGCCAAGTCGGCTTGGGATGATAATCCGGCTTGCCTGTTTGTGGCCGACGTTGCCAAGTAGGTTGGCGTACGATGACCTTTGCAGGAGTTTGGCGAAAACCGGAGAATTTGAAGGGGCGATAAGTTAAAGGAGGCCAGGACATGGATTTTTCCGGAAAGCGTGTGGCAGTGGTCGGTTTGGCCACAAACAACACGCCCCTCATTCGTTATTTGGCCGAGCACGGAGCACAGGTTTCGGCTTTGGACAAAAAAACCCCGGAGGAACTCCGGGACTACCTGGATCAATTGCGGGATTTGCCTGTTACTTATCATCTGGGTCCCGATTACCTCCAGTATTTACAGGGCCATGATGAAGTTTTTCTGTCACCGGGGGTTCCCCGCCACTTGCCGGAGCTGCAGGCGGCTGCTGCCTCCGGGATGAAGTTCCGCAGTGAGATGGAGTTGTTTTTCTCCATTTGTCCTGCATCGATCATTGGGATCACCGGCAGCAGCGGGAAAACCACCACTACCACGCTGGTGGGCCTGATCCTGGAACGTTGCGGCCACGTCCGCGTTGGCGGGAACATCGGCCGCCCGCCCATCAGTTTTGTCGCGGAGTTGACGCCCGCGTCCCGGGTGGTCTTGGAACTCAGCAGCTTTCAACTGCAGGGGATGGAGCAGAGCCCAATCTTTGCGGTGATCACCAACATAACCCCCAACCATTTGGATGTCCACAATGATATGGATGAATATATCCGGGCGAAGGCAGAGATCCTGCGCCACCAAACCCCCTACGACCATGCGGTGTTGAACTGGGACAATGAAATCACCCGAAGCTTGGCTGGGCAGACTCCGGCCCGGGTCCACTTCTTTTCCCGCCGTGAGCAACTGCACGAAGGGGCGTTTGTGCGGGATAACCGTTTGATCCTCCGGTTAAACAATGAAGAAGAAATCCTCTGCCACCGGGCGGATATCCAGCTCCCGGGCGAGCACAATGTGGAGAACGTATTAACCGCCGCTTTGGTCTGCCGCCTGGCGGGGGCGCCCTTGGCGGAGATCCGGGCAGTGGTAACCAAATTTACCGGGGTCGAACACCGGTTGGAATTTGTGCGGGAGCTTGCTGGCGTAAAATATTATAATGATTCAATTTCCACCACACCCGACCGGGCCATGGCCGGTCTGGCCGCGATTCCGGCACCGATTGTTTTGATCGCCGGGGGCTACGACAAACACTTGCCCTTTACGGAGTTTGCCAAACTGGCCGTGGAGAGGTGTAAAGCCGTGATGGTCCTGGGCGCCACTGCGCCGATTATTGCCAGGGAATTGGCGGAGGCCGCCAGCCGGACCGGCCGGGAATTGCCGGTTTACCATTGCGGCGATTTGGCGGAGGCGGTGGAAAAGGCCAGGACGGTGGCTGTCTCCGGCGATGTGGTCTTGCTCTCTCCGGCTTGTGCCAGTTATGATATGTTTCGGAATTTTGAGGAAAGGGGTCGGCTGTTCAAAACCATCGTGAACAGTCTGGAATAAGGGGGAATTCCTGTGTGGACGGTACTTTACATTGCTCCGGGTCAGTCGGAGGCTAATCGGTTGAAAGAATTGATGGAAACGGAAGGTATTATGGTCCGTTTGCGTCCGGTGGGAATGATGATCAATGAGAAGACGTCCAATATTGAAATTTTGGTGCCGGAGACCGAGTTGGAAGAGGCCCAGGAGGTTCTGACCCACGGATTGCAACGCTGACCGTCAAAAGAGGTAGACCGGTTTAAGCAGGAATTGCTGTCTTTTCTGGAGAATACATTTTTTGTTGATATAATATGGTTCCTGGATCTATGATTATGCAAACCAGGTCGGTGGAACAGGGAAATCCCTGACTTTTGCTGGCGCAGGTCCCCCAGTCATGGAACAAAAACCAAAAGGTTGCTTGTTTGCTTGTTTTATTTTTACCGAAAAGCTTTAATCACCGGACAATCCGGTGGCCTGGCCATCATCGGACAGGGGAAAAGAGGTGTTGCGCAGAGCATGCTGAAGGATTTATTTAAGACCAAACCTAAGTATATTACGGTTCGCCCGCCACAGGAGCTGGGGACCCGGCAGGAACCTGCCGAAAAAAGGGATATCCCCGACGGGCTGTGGGTCAAGTGCGACCGTTGCAATCAGATAGTATATCATAAAGAACTCAGCAAGAATCTGAACGTGTGCCCCAAGTGCGATTACCACTTTCGCATCGGCGCCAAGGAACGCATCGACAGTTTGCTGGACGAAGGCAGTTTTCACGAGATTAACTCTGGACTGACCTCCACCAATCCCCTGAATTTTCCCGAATATGAAAGCAAAACCAAGAAGTCCCAAAAGGCCACCGGCCTTACGGAAGGTGTGATCACCGGCACAGGCACCATCGAGGGCCAGCCTTTGGTTTGCGCTGTGATTGACTTTGGTTTTATGGGCGGCTCCATGGGCTCCGTGGTCGGCGAGAAGATTACCCGCGCCATTGAGTACGCCACCGAAAAGGGCCTGCCCTTTGTCTGCATCTCCTCTGGCGGCGGCGGCGCCCGGATGCACGAAGGAATCCTCTCGTTAATGCAGATGGCCAAGACCTGCATGGCCTTAAACCGCTTGGCGGCTGCGGGTGGCCTTTATATTTCGGTTTTAACCGACCCGACCATGGGTGGGATCTATGCCAGTTTTGCTTCCCAGGGCGATATTATTCTGGCGGAACCGGGGGCGCTCATCGGTTTTGCCGGGCCCCGCGTCATCCAGCAGACGATCCGGCAGACCCTGCCGCCGGGTTTTCAAACCTCAGAATTCGTTTTGGAGCATGGTATGATCGACCAGATTGTCCACAGGAAAAACCTCCGTGCGACACTGGGCTTTTTCTTGAAGTTCCATGCTCGGGAAGATAAAGGGGGTCAAGCCATTGGCTAGCCCGGGATATTGTTTGGACTTTGAAAAACCCTTGGTTGAATTGGAACGGCAGATAGAGGAGATTAAGAAATTCGCTGCAGAAAAAAACATCGATATGAGCGAGGAGATCCGGCGGCTGCAGGAGAAGGCCGATCAAATCAAGCAGGAGATCTATTCCAATCTCACCACATGGCAGCGGATTCAGATTGCCCGCCACCCAAAGCGCCCAACCCTCTTGGACTATGTGGGTATGATTTTTACGGATTTCACCGAGTTGCACGGGGACCGGCTTTTTCGGGATGATCCGGCGATGGTGGGCGGCCTGGCCTACCTGGATGGGCGGCCCGTGACCGTCATCGGCCAGCAAAAGGGCAGGGATACCAAGGAGAATCTGCAACGTAATTTCGGCATGCCCCATCCGGAAGGCTACCGCAAAGCCTTGCGCCTGATGGAGCAGGCCGCCAAGTTTGGCCGGCCCATCATTTCCCTGGTGGATGTAGTGGGTGCTTATCCCGGCATCGAAGCGGAGGAGCGCGGCCAGGGCGAGGCTGTTGCCCGGGGCATCCGGGAGATGGCTGCTTTGGGTACGCCGATTGTGGTGGTGATCACCGGGGAAGGCGGCAGCGGCGGCGCTTTGGCTATTGGTGTGGGCGACCGCATCCTCATGTTGGAGAACGCCTATTATTCGGTGATCTCCCCGGAAGGTTGCGCTTCAATTCTCTGGAAGGATGCGTCGCGAGCGCCGGAGGCCGCCGAGGCCTTGCGCCTGACGGGGAAAGATCTAATGGAGTTTGGCATTGTTGATGAGGTGATCCGCGAACCCATGGGTGGCGCCCACAAAGACCCCAAGGCCATGGCGGAGACGCTGAAAGAGGCTTTAATCCGCAACCTCCTGCCCTTACTGGACCAGGATAAGGAAGCGCTGCTGACCGCCAGGTACGATAAATTCCGGAAGATGGGCGCTTTCATCGAGGGTTAATACTTGGTTAAGGATCGCATCTGTTCCGGGCAGAACAGAAGGATTTGTGATAATATCATCTTAAGTTATTCTTTTCAAATTTGTTATTGACGTTTGCCGATTAGTTGGCCGCACATCAATGAAACGCTTTGATAAAACGAGTATCTTTGAAGACCATCCTGGAGCAACAAAGAACATAGCCGGGGTGGTCTTTGCAGAAAGTGGAGTGGTTTCGTGAAACGAATTGCTGTATTGACCAGTGGCGGGGATGCCCCGGGCATGAATGCCGCCATCCGTGCCGTAGTTCGCAAAGCCATTTATCACAATTGTGAAGTTCTGGGTGTTCACCGGGGGTTTGCCGGAATTATCAACGGTGATTTCCGGGTGCTGACCTCGAAGGATGTGGGGGATATCCTGCACAGGGGAGGCACTATCTTGCAGTCCGCCCGTTGCCCGGAATTTAGGACCTATGAAGGCCAAAAGATCGCCGCCGAGCAACTGCGGCAGCATGGGATTGAGGGGCTGGTGGTCATTGGCGGCGACGGATCCTTCCGGGGGGCGCAGGTCCTAAATAAAATGGGGTTTTTGACCGTCGGTATCCCCGGCTCCATTGATAACGACATCGGCTGCACCGACTATTCCATCGGCTTTGATACAGCGGTGAATACTGCCATTGATGCCATAAACAAGATCCGCGACACCGCTTCTTCCCATGACCGGGTCTATGTGGTGGAAGTGATGGGGCGCAATGCGGGCTTTTTGGCCTTGGCGGCAGGGATTGCCGGCGGTGCGGAGGCTATTTTGATTCCCGAGTTAAAACAGGATCTTAATGAGGTGGCCCGGCGGATTGCCGAGGGGATAAACAAGGGGAAAACCCATTCCATTATTGTGGTGGCTGAAGGCTACTTTGGCGACCCGGTGGTCGGTGGTCCGGAACTCTCAGAAAGCAGCGCCGCTACCATCGGCAAGATTATCCAACAGGTCACAAAGAAGGATACCCGCATCACTATTCTCGGCCATATCCAGCGCGGCGGTTCGCCCACTGCTTTGGACCGGATGATCGCCACTCTGTCCGGAGCCAAGGCCGTTGAACTGTTGCTAAACGGTGAATCCCAAAAGATGGTTGGCTATGTGGATGGAAAGATTATGGTCTTTTCCATGGACGAATCCATTGCCATGCAGAAGACCATTGATCGTGAGATGCTTGAACTGGCCAACATCCTGGCTGTTATATGAGGTGTGCCATGAAGAAGACAAAGATTGTTTGTACCATGGGTCCCGCTTCGATGGAAGTGGAGACCATCAAGCGCATGATTACGGCCGGGATGGATCTGGTCCGGCTGAACTTTTCCCACGGCAGCCATGAGGAGCTACGCCAGACCATTGCCAATGTGCGGTTGGCGTCCAAGGAGACGGGGAAACCTGTGGGAATTTTGGCGGATCACCAGGGACCGAAGATTCGCATCGGTACTTTGCCGGAACCGGTTTTGCTGAAGGAAGGCGACACCGTCCGTTTGGTGGCCGGTGAAGCCGGGGCGGCTGCCGGTGAAGGGATTTTTGTGGACTATCCGACAATTGCGGAGGATGTGCCTGTCGGCAATACAATTTTTTTGGCCGACGGCTTGATTGAGCTGAGGGTTGAAAAGGCGGAGGCCGGAAGTCTCCTCTGCCGGGTGGTCCGCGGTGGGGAACTGACTTCCCGCAAGGGTGTGACCCTGCCCGGGGTCTCTGTCCGGCTCCCGGCAGTGACCGAAAAGGATCTGGAGGATCTGGAGTTTGCCGTGGAAGAAGGGGTGGACTTCCTGGCCCTCTCCTTTGTGCGGCGGCCGGAACATATTGTGGAAGTCCGGAGATATCTGGAAGTCAAAGACAGTCACGCCATGATTATTGCCAAGATCGAGAATGAAGAGGGCTTTAATAACCGGGAGGAGATTTTGCAGGTTGCCGACGGGATCATGGTGGCCAGGGGTGATTTAGGGATTGAGGTGCCGCCGGAGGATGTGCCCTGGATGCAACAGCAGTTGATCCGTGGGGCCAACATGGCGGGAAAACCGGTGATTACTGCCACGGAGATGCTGGAGTCGATGGTCCGTAACCCCCGCCCCACCCGGGCGGAGGTGACAGATGTAGCCCATGCCATTTTAGACGGGACCGACGCCCTAATGTTATCGGCTGAGACGGCGGTGGGGAGAAATCCCGTGGCTGCCGTGGAGATCATGGCCAAGGTGGCGGAAAGGACCGAAAGCTCCCTGGATTATGAGGAAATCCTGGGCAGGAAACGGATTGGTTCCTTCCGTTCGGTGAGCGAGGCCATCTCCCATGCTACCTGCCAGACGGCGATGGATCTGAATGCGGCGGCGATCATCACGGCCACCCAGTCGGGGAGTACCGCCCGGATGGTCTCCAAATTCCGGCCCAAGGCGCCGATCTTTGCCTCTACGCCGTCACCGCGGGTTTTGCGGCAGTTAACCCTTTCTTGGGGCGTGACTCCGGTCTTGGTGCCCCATACCTATACCACTGATGAGATGTTGGATGTCAGCATTGAGGCTATTGTCCGGAAGGGCTGGGTGAAAGAGGGGGATCTGGTTATCATCACCGCTGGCGTGCGGACGGGCCTGCCCGGGAGTACCAATCTGTTGCAAGTTAATCATATTGGGATGTGACAATGAATTAATGAATTAATGAATTTATGAAGAAATTGTTGACATTCATTGCAACATAACTTATAATTCCAGGTGTTCATCATAATTTAATTTCATATCTCATCCAGAGAGGTGGAGGGAGAAGGCCCGATGAAGCCCGGCAACCATTGGAGAAAAGCTCCAAACGGTGCCAATTCCCCAGAAGATAATTCTGGAAGATGAGAGTGCGTCTAGCGTCACTATCCTTCCTGAATGGAAGGATTTTTTGTTCCTGGGGGTAAGCTAAGTCTGTGGACTTGCTTGATAAATAAGTATATTTTCCTACTTAAAACAGGAGTATTGAAGGAGGCGAAGATAAATTGATGGAACGTCGTCTTTTTACCTCAGAATCGGTCACGGAAGGCCATCCGGATAAGATTTGTGATCAGATCTCCGATGCGGTGTTGGATGCCATCCTGGCGCAGGACCCGGCAGCCCGGGTGGCTTGTGAGACTGCGGTTACAACCGGATTGGTACTGGTGATGGGGGAGGTCACCACCGAATGTTATGTGGAGATTCCCAAGATTGTCCGGGCGACCATCCGGGAGATTGGTTATACCAGGGCCAAATTTGGCTTTGACTGTGACACATGTGCAGTTATTACCACCTTGGACGAGCAGTCCCCCGATATTGCCCAGGGTGTGAACAACGCCTTTGAGGTCCGGGAGGCCAAGGGCTCCGACCCCTTTGACCGGATCGGCGCTGGGGACCAGGGCATGGTCTTTGGCTTTGCTTGCAATGAGACGCCGGAGCTGATGCCCATGCCGATTGCCCTGGCCCATCGCTTGACCCGTCGCCTGGCGGAGGTTCGTAAAGACGGGACCCTTCCTTACTTGCGGCCCGATGGCAAATCCCAGGTGACAGTGGAGTATGAGGGGAACCGGCCGGTCCGGGTGGATGCGGTTGTACTCTCCACCCAACACGGCTCGGATATTGAACTTGAAACTTTGCGCCGGGATGTTATGGAGCAGGTGATCAAACCGGTGATTCCTGCCGAGTTTTTAGACGACAAGACCAATTACTATATTAACCCCACGGGACGCTTTGTCGTGGGCGGGCCCCAAGGGGACTCGGGCCTGACCGGGCGGAAGATTATTGTTGACACCTACGGCGGGATGGCTCGCCACGGCGGCGGCGCCTTCTCCGGAAAGGACCCCACAAAGGTGGACCGTTCTGCGGCCTATGCCGCCCGGTATGTGGCGAAGAACGTTGTGGCCGCCGGGTTAGCCGACCGCTGTGAGATCCAGGTGGCCTACGCTATTGGCGTGGCCCGTCCGGTTTCTGTCCTGATTGAGACCTTCGGTACGGAGAAGGTTTCCCCCGAGACCATTACCAAGCTGGTGCGGGAGAACTTTGATCTCCGGCCCGCAGCGATCATCCGCGACCTGGACCTGCGCCGTCCCATCTACCGCCAGACCGCTGCTTACGGCCACTTCGGACGGACCGATATTGACCTGCCGTGGGAACGGACGGACAAGGCGGAAACCCTCCGGAAACAAGCGGGGCTGTGAACATCAACTTAGAACGAAAAAGAAGCGCCAAAGCAACGGCGTTTCTTTTTTTCTGCGCTTATTATACATAATGACATTCCATAATAATTTACCATATTGAAGGAGAAATTCTCGATAGCTGGAAGTAATATTTTGGTTATTGTGTTTAAAATTATATTTTTATAACTTATGGATGTTCCATGGTGGGCAATCGTTGGATGAATTTATAGAAAACCTTCTCCAGATAGTTTTTGAAGCTTGGCAGAGGCGTAAGGGAAAGACAGGATTGTTTAACGGGTGGTAGCTGGATTTTTGGAAGGATGGTTGTTTTTGGAGATCTTAAATGAAAGAGGAAAATTGATTATTAAACCTTATGGCGGTAAAGTGCAAATAGCCTACATTGCATTTTTTATTATTTTTTTGATTGCTGCTATTAAGGGTGATAGCATCCATATCGTCATTTTTTCTATAGTTCTATTATTAACATTTATTGTCAAGTATTTGGCGGTATGTATTTTAGATGATGAAACCCATGAACTTACACTTGAGTTTAGAAATATAGTTTCCAAGAAAATTATTAGGCATGCAATTTCTGAAATCGACAACATAGTCCTGCATGAGTTTCTCGATTCTGATTGTGAGAGAATCTATGAAGTAATACTAAAGCTTAATTCCGGTAAAAAATATCAAATATTACGTACCGTTCATTATGACCAAGCAAAAACGGTGAAGGATAGTATTTGTTCTTTCCTTGAGAAGGAGCAACTGAAGCAGATTGAGAGTTCCTAATTCTCTACTTAGGAACTCTTTTTGCTTCCGGCATAAAAATATTGACAACGGTAAAGACCAGGGCTATAATAAAACTAACCAAATAAGTTATATTAAAAAACTGGCACTGATAACGGAGTTGATGCCAATGGAGATTACTCGCAAAGCGGAGTATGCCATCAGAATCTTATCTTACCTGGCGGCAAAGGATACAGGGGAAAATGTCCCATCAGCCTTAATTGCTGAGGAACAGGAGATCCCGGCCAATCTCGTACCGCAGTTGGTGGCGGCTTTGACCAAAAGGGGCTGGCTGACCGGGACGCGCGGCGCCGGGGGCGGCGTCCGCCTGGCGCAAGACCCGGAGCAGATCACCATTAAGGAAGTCATCGAGTTCATTGAAGGCCCCATCGTCATCAGCCGGTGCCTGGTGGCTCCGGAGGCATGTTCCAGGCGGACAGCCTGCCCCCTTAATCAGGTCTGGGCCCGAGCGCAACAGGCGATGCTGGATGTGCTCGGCGGGACTACCATAGCTGATCTTGTAAAAGCAAAGTGTACTAGATAGTTAGAAGTCAGAAGTTGAAGTTAGAATTATTTTTAGTGCCCAGGAAGTCGGAATTAAGAATGATCTTAGCCTAAAACTACTGATTACTAACTCTTTGACTCCTGTTTCCCGGCTCCTGATTAACTAAAACCAGTTTAATACACAAGGAGTGTTGCGCATGATTAGAAAGATTATCAAGATTGACGAGGAAAAATGCAACGGTTGCGGCCTGTGCGTTCCCGCCTGCGCTGAAGGGGCCATCCAGATCATTGACGGTAAAGCCCGCTTGGTTAAGGATCAGTATTGTGACGGCTTGGGCGCTTGTTTGGGCGAATGCCCCCAAGGGGCCTTGTCCATCGAAGAGCGAGAGGCGGAGGAGTTTGACGAGGCCGCTGTCCACGAATACCTCAAGACGAAACAGGCCCCTGCGACGCCGGCGGCCACCCATGGCCACGGCCCCCACCACGGCCATGGCGGTGTTCCTGGCGGTTGCCCCGGTTCCCGGATGATGACCTTCCAACGGAATACTGCGGCTGCCAGCAATGCGCCTGCGGCGGCTTTCCAGTCGGAACTGGGCCAGTGGCCAGTCCAGCTCTACCTGGTGCCTATCCAAGCCCCGTTCTTCCAGGATGCGGACCTGTTAATCGCCGCGGACTGCGCGCCTTTTGCCTACGCCGGCTTCCATCAGGATTTCCTGAAAGGCCGGGCTGTTGCCATCGCTTGCCCCAAATTGGATGATACCGATGTTTACCTGGAGAAACTGGCGGCGATTTTCCGCCAAAACAATATTCGCCAGTTGACCGTGGCCCATATGGAAGTTCCCTGTTGTTTTGGGCTAAGCAGGCTGGTCCAACTGGCCCGCCAGATGTCCGGTAAGGACATCCCCATCCGAAACGTCACCATCTCCCTGGACGGACAGATTAAAGAGGAGAAGATGATCTGAAAGTACTAGCAAAGAAAATGCCTGCATCTGCAGGCACTTTTTTTGTCTGTTATTGTGTATTGTATCCTTTGTCACAAGGTGGTTGCTTCTTCCGGGACCACCAGGAAGCGAACGCCCGGGTTCTTTTCCGTGGCCCAGCGGAGGGACCATTCGTTGTTGAAGAGCACCACCGGCCGGTCCTTGGCGTCCCGGAGCATCTGCTCGGTTTCCACGCCCTTTAAGGGCTTGTCTGTGTCCTTGCCCACGATCCAACGGGCCAGGGAGTAGGAGAGCCGGTCCAGTTGGACATTGACCCCGTATTCGTTCTTCAAACGGTACTCCAGGACCTCAAACTGCAAGACGCCGACGGCTCCCACAATATAGGATTCCACCGCCGCCTCGGGCTGCCGGAAAATTTGGACGGCGCCTTCCTCAGCAAGCTCGGTCATACCTTTGATAAATTGTTTCCGTTTCATAGAGTCCTTGGGTTGGATCCGGGCAAAATGTTCCGGCGGGAAGACGGGGAAGTCTTGGAAGGCAAATCTCGCCCCTTCACTGCACAGGGTGTCCCCGATGCCGAAGATACCCGGGTCAAACAGGCCAACTACATCGCCGGGGTAAGCTACGTCAATGATCTCGCGTTCCTGGGCCATCATCTGTGTGGGCTGGGTCAGTTTGATCTGTTTGCCGGAACGGCTATGGTAGGCGGTCATACCCCGCTCAAAGCGGCCGGAACAGATACGAATGAAGGCCAACCGGTCCCGGTGGGCCGGGTTCATATTGGCTTGAATTTTGAAGACGAAGGCGGAGAAGTTCTCGCTGTCCGGTTCGATCTGGCCTTCGTCGGTTGTTCGTGGCGTTGGCGGAGGTGCCAGCCGTAAGAACTCCTCCAGGAAGGGGCGCACCCCAAAATTGGTCATGGCGCTACCAAAGAACATGGGCGTCAGCTCACCGGCGCGGACCCTATCATAGTCAAAGGCCTCGCCTGCCAGGTCCAAAAGTTCGATGTCGTTCTTGAGGGCTTGGTAAATATCTTCCCCCAAAACCTCAGCAAAAGCCGGATCATCCACACTGCCGATGGTGGAGGGCAGCACCCACTGGCCGTGGGCTCCCCCGCCCTCAAAGAGCTCAATCTGGGTCAGCCGCCGGTTGTAAACTCCCTTATAATTGCCATCGAGGCCAATGGGCCAGTTCATGGGATAGGCCCGGATACCCAGGACCTTTTCGATCTCTTCCATCAAATCAAAGGGGTTCTTCCCATGCCGGTCCAGTTTGTTCACAAAGGTAAAGACCGGAATCCCCCGTTGTTTGCAGACGCGGAAGAGCTTGATTGTCTGGGCTTCGACGCCTTTGGCCACGTCGATGAGCATTACCGCGCTGTCGGCCGCCATCAAGGTCCGGTAGGTATCCTCACTGAAGTCCTGGTGGCCTGGGGTATCAAGGATGTTGATGCGAAAGCCCTCATAATCAAACTGCAGGACGCTGGAGGTGACCGAGATACCGCGCTGCTTCTCGATTTCCATCCAGTCGGAGACTGCGTGCTTTTGGGCCTTGCGTGCCTTGACCGAACCGGCCAGGCGGATGGCGCCGCCGTAAAGCAGTAATTTTTCGGTGAGCGTTGTTTTGCCGGCGTCGGGATGGGAGATGATGGCAAAGGTTCGTCGCCGGTTAATTTCAGCGCTAAGTTTAGACAGATCGGTTGGCATGGGCGTGGTCCTTTCTTTTGTGAGAAGTGAGAAGTTGGAATTCAGAAGTCAGGAGTCGGAATAATGAGGGCCCGACAATCATTGCTCCTGTCTCCTGCTTTGGGGATAATTACCCAAAAGACGGGGTTGCAACAATTTACTATTATAGCATGGAAACGGCGGCAAGAAAAAGATTCATGTGGAAAAAGCCGGTGAATTTTTGGTTGCATAAATTTAACTTTACAGCAACACTGGTGGTGGATATAATTAAATCAGAGATAGTTAAATTATTAACAAAGTACGTTAATAAAATAACATACCCCCAAATTATTAGTAAAATTACCATGATGAGGAGGGAATCCCATGGAGGTAAAGGCTGTAAAGGTGGAAAAGGTCGAAACTGCCGTCGGTGAAGCTGCCCGGGATGCTTTAGCTGCGAAGATCGATGAGTTGGTAAGCAAAGCGGCGAAAGCCCAGCTTAAAATGATGGCGCTGAATCAGCAGCAGGTGGATGCCATCGTCAAAGCAATGGCCTTAGCGGGTATTGACAACCACATGGTTTTGGCTCGGATGGCCTATGAGGAAACCGGCATGGGGGTTTATGAGGATAAGGTTACCAAAAACCTCTTTGCCACCGAGTATGTTTATCATGACATCAAAAACGAAAAAACCGTGGGTGTGGTTGAGGAGAATGAAGAGGAAGGCTATATAAAGATCGCGGAGCCGGTGGGGATCGTTGTTGGCTTGACGCCGGTGACCAACCCTACTTCGACTACGATGTTTAAGAGCCTGATCAGTATGAAGACAAGAAACCCCATTATCTTCAGTTTTCACCCCAAAGCCCTCAAAAGCAGCATCGCTGCAGCTACCATCATGAGGGACGCTGCCATTGCGGCCGGGGCGCCCAAGGATTGCATCAGCTGGTTGGAGGAGCCCTCAATTGAAGCGACCCAGCTGTTGATGCGCCACCCCAGCGTCAGCTTGATCCTGGCCACCGGGGGCGCTGGCATGGTGGAAGCGGCCTATTCCTGCGGTAAACCTGCTTTAGGCGTGGGTCCCGGTAATGTGCCCTGCTACATTGAGAAGACGGCTAACCTGCGGCGGGCCGTGGCCGACCTGATCTTGAGCAAAACCTTTGACAACGGCATGATCTGTGCTTCAGAACAGGCCGTCATTATTGACCGGGCCGTGGCTGATAAAGTTAAAGCTATCATGACCGAATATGGTTGTTACTTCCTAAAGCCCGACGAGATTGAAGCCCTGTCCAAGGTGGCGATTGATGAACGCCGCGGTGCCATGAGTCCGGCCGTCGTCGGGCAACCAGCGGTGAAGATCGCCCAGATGGCCGGGATCAAGGTGCCCGATGATACCAAGATCTTAGTGGCGGAGCTGGGCGGGATTGGCCCCGAATATCCCTTGTCCCGGGAGAAACTTAGCCCGATCTTGGCTTGCTATATTGTGGAGGATTACCGGGAGGGGATCCGCAAGTGTGAAGAGATGACCGAGTTTGGCGGGCTGGGCCACTCGGCGGTGATCCATTCCGAGGACCAGGCGGCGATTCAAGCCTTTGCCGCGAAGGTCCGGACCGGCCGGCTTTTGGTCAACTCCCCTTCTTCCCACGGAGCCATTGGTGATCTATACAATACCAATACACCATCTTTGACCCTGGGGTGTGGTTCCATGGGTAAAAACTCCACCACCGACAATGTCAGCGCCTTGAATCTGATCAACATCAAACGGGTGGCCCTGCGGCGCGACCGGATGAAATGGTTTAAAGTCCCGCCCAAGATCTACTTTGAGTATGGTTCCCTGCAGTACTTGCAGAAAGTTAAAGGGAAAAAAGCCTTCATAGTGACAGACCCGTTCATGGTCCGCCTGGGCTTTGTGGATAAAATCACTAAGCATCTGGAAGTGACCGGCATGGCCATGGAGATCTTCTCCGACGTGGAGCCGGACCCTTCGGTGGATACGGTCATGAAGGGCTGCCAGGAGATGAACAAGTTCCAGCCGGACATCATCATTGCCCTGGGTGGCGGTTCGGCGATTGATGCCGCCAAAGGCATGTGGCTCTTTTATGAGAACCCTGAGACGGAGTTTGAGACCTTGCGCCTGAAGTTTGCCGATATTCGCAAACGGGCCCAGAAGTTCCCCCAACTTGGGAAGAAGGCTACTTTTATCGCCATTCCCACCACATCGGGGACGGGCTCGGAGGTAACCGCCTTTGCGGTGATTACTGACAAGCGCCGGAATATCAAATACCCGTTGGCGGACTATGAGTTGACACCGGATATTGCCATCATCGATCCGGAGCTGACCTTGACCGTGCCCCAGTCGGTGACCGCCGATACGGGCATGGATGTCTTGACCCACGCTATTGAGGCGTATGTTTCCGTTATGGCCTCCGATTACACCGATGCCCTGGCGGAGAAGGCCATCAAGATGGTCTTCGAGTATCTGCCGCGGGCCTACCAAAACGGCATGGACCGGGTGGCCCGGGAGAAGATGCACAACGCCTCCTGTATGGCGGGTATGGCCTTCACCAATGCCTTTTTGGGCTTGAACCACAGCATGGCGCATATCCTGGGCGGGAAGTTCCACATTCCCCACGGCCGGGCCAATGCCATCCTGTTGCCCTACGTGATCGAATACAATGCCAAGAAACCCACGAAGTTTGTGGCTTTCCCGCAATATGAGTACCCGAAGGCCGGGGAACGTTATGCGGAGATCGCCAGGTTCCTGGGCTTGCCTGCATCAACCACAGAGGAAGGCGTACAGAGCCTGATTAAAGCCATTAAAGACCTGACGGCCCGGTTGAACATCCCCCAGACCCTGGCCGAGTGCGGTATCCCTAAAGATGTCTTTGAAAAAGAACTCCGTGAGATGGCTGACATTGCCTTCAACGATCAGTGCACCGGCGCTAACCCCCGGATGCCCCTGGTCAAGGAGATCGAGGAGGTCTACCGGGCGGCCTATGGCAATCCGGAGAACAACAAGAAGAAAAATAAGTAAATTCATTCATTCCCCCTTAGAGCAGGCCCGGGTTTTCCCGGGCCTTTTTTGTCGTTAAATTTTTTGCGGGTTGGCCCGGTAAGTAGCAGGGAAAATAAATAACATTACGAATATATAAAAGAAAACGGTAAAGGGGGAAGAAAATGCGAAAATTCCGTTTACTGGTTTTATCCGGTCTGATCTTGCTTTTTCCTATGGTAACTTTAGCGGAGCCCTGCCGCCTGAATCCGGTGACCCAGGTCAATGAGGTCTTTAATCAGCTGGAGCAAGCATACATGAAAGAAGATCTAAAGCTTTTTCTGAAGTTCCACCACAAACCTTTGGTAGGGGCGGATATGGTCCGGAAGGCGACCTTTCTTTTCACCGGTGAGATGTTGGCGGAAGAGATGAAGTATGTTTTTGACAACTTTTCCGGGATCCGGCTGCGCTTTGACCAGCGGGAGATCCAAGTTGTCGGCGATACCGCCTATGTGACAACAGTGCGGGTGTTTTCGGCGGCGGGGCTTCCCGAGTACCACGTTCGTTTAACCTTTGCTCTCAAAAGATCTTTCCCCATGTGGGGAGGGCGGTGGCAATGGGAGATCACCGACCAGATTTTGGTGGAGGAATGGGTGGCAGAGGAGGCGGGTCTTTGCGCTCCTGGACCGGGTACTCGCCTTGGAAAGCGGCGGAGTTTGTTCTGGTAGCATATGACCGGCGGTGAGGATGGACCGCAGATTAAAGCGGTTTTGCCGGAGAAAAAGAAAAGAGAAAATAATAGTAAGAAACGCCCGCTGAAGGAGCGGGCGTTTTCACTGTAGTAAGTTTGGGGATTAGAAATAATAATAGATTCCGGCGTTGATGGAGTTGCCGACCCGGAAGGAGCCGTCGGTGCGGCGCAAGGCGGTTAGACCAAGTTCCACGGCGGGCCGGAGCGCGTACTTCCGGTATTCGAGGCCGATGAAGGCGGTGGCACCGGTCCGGGACTCGTCCACAATGGTTTGGCTTAAGTCAGCGCCGAGGAAGGACCGTTGGTGGCCGAGACCGAGGCCAAGGTAGGGATGGACTTGGCGGAGAACGGGTAGGCTATAGGTGCCCCGCAGCCCCACGCTGTAGCTGTCTTCGGTCTGGCCATCCCCATCGTAAAGGGAGACGCTGAACACGGGTTGGATGGACAGCTCCTGGCTGATGGGGATTTTAACGGTAAAACCTGCGGCCATGGGCATGTAAGTCCAGCCCAGGGCATAACCGGAGTCGGCTGCCGCTGGCAATGTCATAACAATAAACAAGGCGATGGTGGGCAAGAGTGTTTTTATTAAACGCATGGACAACCCTCCGTTCCATCGATTCCGATTCGCGGCGGAGGCCGGGTCTCCTGCCAAGGCCAGCTTTTTCCGAAATCAGCCGAATCTTTCCTATGACGTTTTTGTGAAAAATCCCGCCGGTTGGCAGGAACTTTCTGGAATGCAGGGAATAGAGATCCGTGGTTGAAGTGGAGGGATCAGCCTTGATGACGGTGGTTAAGGCCCGGGTGGAGGACGTCATAATGCAGCGGGCGGGAATCCAGGAACTCCAAGTCCGGATGGACACAGGGAACTTGGAGAAAGCCGTTGCCTACACCGATTTGACCGGCCCAGTGACCGCGGACGATGAGGTCTGGCTAAACACCACCGCCGTTCAATTGGGGTTAGGTACCGGCGGCGTCCATTTTGTCCAGTCCATTGTGGGAAAGGAAGCCTGTCTGGCGGAGGGGCCGGGGCATATCATGAAGCTTCGCTACACCCCATGGCAGTTTAAGTGTTTGGCGGTGGAGGAGCCGGACTCACCCCATCATGAAGCCTTGTTAAATTTTACTTCCCTGGCTGGCATGCCGGTTATCGTGGCCACCTTGCATAGCATGTTGCCGGTGGTTTTGGCTGGTTTTCACCATCGCCTGGGGCGCCCGGCTGTTGTGGTCTATATCATGACCGACGGTGCTGCCCTGCCCCTGGCCTTCAGCCGGGCAGTGGCGGAGCTGAAGGATAAAGGACTGTTAAACATGACGATTACTGCAGGCCATGCCTTTGGCGGCGATTTGGAGGCGATTACGGTTCCTTCGGCCTTGGCGGCGGCCAAGGCGGTGGCTGGGGCGGACCTGGCGGTGATTGCCATGGGTCCCGGTATTGTTGGAAGTGGGACCAAATATGGTTTTACCGGTTTGG
Source organism: Firmicutes bacterium UBA3943 (assembly GCA_002385625.1). GTDB lineage: Bacteria > Bacillota > UBA4882 > UBA10575 > UBA3943 > UBA3943. Next base: position 8,221 of record DGDV01000050.1, on the reverse strand, counting down.
AGCAGGCCCATCACCTGGAAGACGTGGAACGCCTGGGCGGAAAGGCCATTGCCGTTCCCCGGGTTAGTTTTGCGGACCCCCGGGAGCGCCACCGCGGTTTAAGCCACCACTCCCGGACGGTCTTGGAAGAGTTGACCTATGCCCGAGCCTGGATTGGGTGGCCGAGAGCTGGAGCGGAGCAGGACATGCTGGAGCGGGAGTTGGCCGGGTCCAGATTGGCTGAGCGCCACCGGGTCTGTCCGGTTGACCTGCCAGATGTGGGGGAGGTCTTGGCTTCCTATGGCCTTAGGGTGACCACCATGGGCCGGGATTACCGGCAGGATCCGGCCTTTTTTGCCGTTACGATGGCGGCGGGAATATTAGCTGCGGAGATCTTGGAACAGAGCGCAAAGGAAGAAGGATGAACCATGCAGGAACTGGCAGAGCAGCGTTTAAGCACTGAGCGTGTTTACGACGGGGTATTATTGAAGGTCAACCGGGATGAGGTGCTTTTTCCCGACGGCAACGCCGGGGTCCGGGAATGGGTGGCCCACCCCGGAGCTGCGGCGGTCATCCCCTTGACGGGGCGGGGGACCGTCTTCATGGTCCGGCAGTACCGTTATCCCCTGGGCCGGGTGACCTTGGAGATCCCCGCCGGAAAGCTTGATCCGGGGGAAGATCCGGAAACTTGCGTGCGGCGCGAACTGAAAGAAGAAACAGGATTAGTGGCCGAAAAAATCCGGCGGATTGGCGCCTTTGCCACGACACCGGCCTTTACCAATGAGATTATTACCTTGTTTGTCGCCACCGATCTGCATCGGGAGGACAGTGCCGCCGATGACGATGAGTTTTTAACTGTCGGCGAGTTGCCGGTGGCCGAGGTGTTGGCGCAGATTGAAGCTGGTGCGATCCAGGATGCCAAAACCATTATCGCCTTTTTGATGGCAGAGCGCATGGGATTACTGGGAACGGGGGATAACAAGCCATGATCCGTCTGCATGTAACCGCCGATGCCAGCGGGGCGGCGGAGGCCGGCGCCCGGGGGGATGTGGTGGTGATCGTGGATGTCATCGATATGTCTACCACGGCGGAGGCCCTTTGGGAAGAGGGCGTCCTGGAGGTCTTCGGCGCGGCCGTTGACGGCTGCCGGGTGCCGGTAAAGGTGGATCCTGAAATGATGGGGTATCTGGCCGGCCAGGCCGCCTTAGCCCGCAGTTGTGGTGTGGTTGTCGTGGCAGAGCCAAGGGTGGCCACGGAGGAGGAACGATGCCAGCGCTGCCGCTTGGCCCTGGCCGGGCTGGAACGTGCCGGTGTTCGCCCGGAAGGGATCTATCCCAACCTGGGCGCCGAGACGGTCAAGCAGTTTACTGCCCGCAATAAGGTGGCACTCCTGGTGACGGATACCGGCGGCGCGGCCTTCGATGCGGCCTGGCAAGCCGGGGCTACTGTGGTCACCACAGCCACTGTGGCCCGGACCATGGGCAGGCGCGGGCAAAGCCCCGCCTTGGCCGGGGTGCAGCGCAGCCTGGCCTTGGCGAAGGCCGACGGTAAGAGCATTACCTTCGTGGCGGCCAGCGCTAATTCTCTTGAAGATGTTTTGGCTGCCGAGTATCTGGCCAACCTGGCCCTGGCGATGCAGGAGTCGTAAGGTGTGGAGCGAGGATCGGGGAGCCAACCAAAGCTATGCGGCTTAATCTTCAGCTGCGGGTAAATGTGAGAAGTTTCTAACATATCCGCCCTGTTTTCCACATAATTATGGGAACGAGGACAAGGGGGGCGGATATAATGTTAATGTCGCAATGGATTGAGTTGGCAAGAAACTATTTTTATGAGCGCTTCTTCCTTTTCTTGTTGGTCATTATCCTGCTGGTGATGGGGGTTGTCTTCGGTTCACTGAGTGTGAACTCCTTAGGCAGCAACCAGCGCCATGAGTTGACCCAGTACTTGCGGCTGTTCCTGCAAGGGTTCCGGCAGGATCCCACGGCGGTGGTGGCGGACCCGGGATATGTTCGGGAAGCCATTGCCGGACATTTTAAAACGGTGCTGTTTCTGTTGGTGCTGGGAATCAGTGTGATTGGCGTACCCCTTGTCTTACTATTGATCTTTACCCGCGGCTATATCCTCGGGTTTACCGTTGCTTTTCTTGTGCGCCAGTTGGGGGGTAGAGGCGTCCTGTTGGCGGCGGCCGGGGTGCTGCCCCACCAGTTTCTAATTATCCCAACCTTAGTGGCGTTGGCCGTCTTTAACATCGAGTTTGCCGGTGCCCTTATACGCAGCCGGTTTGGTCATAACCCGGTGGTGGTCTCCAGGGAACTCCTGCGTTGTTTGGGACTAAATGGCGGCGGCCTGATTGTCCTGGTCCTCTCCGGTCTGTTGGAGGGTTTTGTCATCCCCGTCCTGATCCGTTGGATAGCGCGTTTTTAAGAATATGTTAAAAACATCGGACAAGAAAGGATATAAATAATATTCGGGGAATAACGTAAGGTCCAATTCTAAACATATTCCGATGGCAATCTTTGCTTTTCAGCTGAAAAGAGGATTTGGCTTTTTTACTGTCGAAAGCAAATCCATGAATACTCGCGGTATAGGAGTTGACACCAGTGCACGAGCAACTGCAAAATTTCCTTAATTACCTCTCTGTGGAACGGGGTCTGGCAGCAAACACCTTGGAGTCCTACGGCCGGGATCTGCGCCAATATATTACCTTCCTCAGGGAGAAAAAGCAGATTCGGGTTGAGGAGGCCACCCAGGCTACAGTCATTGGCTACCTCCTGCATCTACAAGCTAAAGGCCGGGCCACCGCCACCCTTTCCCGTAGTTTGGCGGCGATCAAATCCTTCTATCACTTCCTGGCCAGAGAACAGGTGATTGAACGGGATCCCACCATCAACCTGGATGCACCGAAGCAGGAGAAACGCTTGCCCCGGGTGCTGTCGGTGGAAGAAGTTGTGAAGTTATTGGAGCAGCCGGATTTAAAAACACCGGCGGGGATCAGGGACCGTACCATGCTGGAAGTCCTTTATGCTACAGGCTTGCGCGTTTCAGAACTGGTTTCCTTAAAAATAAAGGATGTCAATATTGAAGAGGGTTATATCCGGTGTTTCGGTAAGGGCTCCAAAGAACGGATCATACCTTTGGGTTCCGTTGCCACCAAGTATGTTACCTTCTATCTCGACCATGCCCGTAAATTCCTGGCCTCCGACCCAAAGGAGGATACCCTTTTCTTAAATCACCATGGCAAAGGCCTGACACGGCAGGGATTTTGGAAGATCATCAAAAAATACGCTGAACAGTTGGGCATTGCCCATATGATCACACCCCACACCCTACGCCATTCCGTTGCCACCCACCTTTTGGAGAACGGGGCGGACCTCCGGTCGGTGCAGGAGATCCTGGGACATGCGGATATCTCCACGACACAGATCTATACTCACCTGACCCGGACAAAGTTAAAAGAGGTTTACGAAAAAACCCATCCCCGGGCGTAGTTCAGTATCGTTCGCTTAAGACGGAAAAGAAAAAACCACCTGCTTGCAAGCAGGTGGTTTTTGTTCGTGGAGGTGCTTAGCCGGGGTTGAGCAGATTTTCCACCTCCGACCAGTCGGTCTTTGGGGGATGGCAGACAAAGCCGGAACAGACGTAAAAGGTGGTTTGACCCTTGACGGTTTCCCGCCCGGACAAGAGATGGGCGGCAGGGTGGTTTTCCGGAACACTATCTGTACCACTGTGTCCCGCAATGACCCGGTAGGGCAGGAATTTCCGGTAAACTTTCTGCAGCAGGTCATCTTTCCAGCCTTCCGGGCAGAAAATCACGAGGACGGTGGGTTGGCGGCAGAGCATCTCCAAGGCGGAGATCATGGCGCCATAACCCATGGGATAGTCGCTTATTTCCTCACGATAAGCTGTCAGCGTCAGCCGGGCTTCATTGGCATACTCCGCGTTGCCGGTGAAGTGGTGCAGGCGCAGCAGGTTGTGCAGGTGCACCGCTGCGCCGCTGGGGATGGCCTGATCGAAGCCGGAGACCGGCGTCGCTACCAGTTGCGGACCGGCATTGCTGCTAAGATTATAGCGGTTATCCTGGGCCTTAAATTCTTGCAGGACGGTGGCCTGCAGGGCAAGGGCAGCGGAAAGCCAACGGGGATTGAAGTCACTCTCGTACAAGTCGATCAGACTGCTGATAAAATAGGCATAATCTTCAAGAAATGCCGGGATTTTCGCTTGGCCGTCCTTGTAGATGCGGTACATGTGGGTTTCATCCGCCGCCATCGCCCCCAGGGCAAATTCCGCTGCCCGCCGGGCCAGGTTGAGGGGTTTCTCTTCAGCCAGTGCCTGGCCCGCCTTGGCTAACCCCGAGATCATCAAGCCGTTCCAACCTAAAATAATTTTTTCATCCCGAAAGGGTTTAACCCTTTTTTCCCTGGCGGCGAAGAGTTTCCTTCTGGCGCTGGCCAATTCCCCTTCAACATCTGCGAGCGGGCGTCCGGTCCGGGCGGCAAGCGCCGCCGGGTCCTCCGCGATGTGCAGGATGTTCCGCCCTGCAAAGTTGCCGCCTTCGGTTAAGCCATAGATGGCTTTAACTGTGGCATATTCTTGCTCGGTTAGGAGTGCTGCAACTTCTTCCGTGGACCAGACGAAAAATTTACCTTCCACACCTTCGCTGTCCGCGTCTTGGGTAGCGTAAAAACCGCCTTGCGCATCGGTCATTTCCCGCTCCACGTAGTCCGCGGTCTCCCGGAGGATGCGGGCGAAGAAGTCTTCCCCGGTTAATTGATAGGCGATACTGTAGGCCTCCAGGAGTTGGGCGTTGTCATAAAGCATCTTTTCGAAGTGGGGGACCAGCCACCGGTTGTCCGTGGAGTAGCGGTGAAATCCGCCGCCCAGCTGATCGTAGATGCCTCCCCTGGCCATTTGCCTTAGGGTGAAGAGGGCAAGCCGGACCGGTTCTTCTTTTTGGTGAAGTTTGCCGTGGCGTAACATCAGTAAAAGATTACTGACACTGGGGAATTTTGGCGCACCATCGAAACCGCCGTATTTAGGGTCGGTCCGGCGGACCATGTTTTCCACGGCGTCAGCAATCAGCTTTTCATCCGGCAATTCCCCTTCTTCCGTGCCCGCCCGGGCAAAACCGCCGGAAAGGGCCTGGGTGAGGAGGTCGCCGTTTTGGCAGAGTTCCCTTGCCCGTTCCCGCCAGGCGTCGGCGATGGCAGCTAAAACTTGTTTAAAACCCGGCCGTCCATAACTCGGGAACGGCGGGAAATAGGTCCCGGCATAAAAGGGCTTGCCATCCGGGGTTAGAAAGACCGTCAAAGGCCAACCGCCATGGACGTGCATGGCTTGGGCGGCGTTTTGGTAGAGTTGGTCGATGTCCGGTCGCTCCTCCCGGTCGACTTTGACCGGGATAAAATTGGCGTTCATCAGTTGAGCTGTCTCGGGGTCTGCAAAGGATTCCCGCTCCATGACGTGGCACCAGTGGCAGGCGGAGTAGCCGATACTAAGGAGAATGGGCTTGTTGTCGGTCTTTGCTTTGGTAAAAGCCTCATCACCCCAAGGGTACCAGTCCACTGGATTATGGGCATGTTGGAGGAGGTATGGGGAGCTTTCGTGGATCAGGCGGTTGGTATATTTTGTTTCCGGCATGAATGTCATTCCTTTTTGGGTTTACTTGTTTTTCATTATACCAAAAAGATGCAGACTAAAACCGCTTTAATGTATTGGTGTGTGGTTAATCCTTTCTTTGTTCCACGTTGAATAGGTATTTTCTCATTAAAAACCCGGCAGCTAAACTGGAAATGGCAGATGCCGTTGCGTGAACAAAATTGCCGCTGACATCGTGGACCAGTAGTTCATTTTGGCCGAGGACGCCAAAGATGATAAACATTACGGATTCGGCGGTCATTCCTAACAGCATGGTTTTTAGTGGGAAATAATCCATTCCCCAAATTTTTGAACTATGATAGCTCAAGATACTAAACCAACTGATAAGACCAAGCGCGCCCAGGATCCCCAGAGGTATATTGGGCTTTTTCAGCCACATCAGGCTGATGGCTTCCAGGGCGGAGAGGGAGGTAAAATCCAACTGTTTCATAATTTGCGTGTAGATCTCTATGACTGGTATGATTGGAAAACCCAGCAATACAGCCTGAAAAGTTCGGTCTTTCTTCATTGGCTTCACCCTTTCGAAAAACTGTTCGTTGGTTCTTACCGGGGATTATATAAAAGGTACTCAGGAGAAAGTTGGAGTTATTTATCCTTCTGGAAAAAGGGAGCAATCTTGTCTACGCGGTTCGTCCAGATACCCCCGGAGTAGCCCGGAGGGATGCGCTTGATGTCCTCAGCAGTATCAAATCCTTCAGAAAATTTTCCGTTGCCCGCCACCAGGATCACCCGGGTATTGACGGCCTCCATGCGCTGGAGGAAACGGTCGGGCCAGCCCCAGAGCCAGGGGGCATACTTTTCGGGGATGTGCAATTGGGTGTTCCGGCAAGAAGCGGGAATATAACCAGTCCAGCCAATGGCGAGATAAGCAAGCAAACTCCGGACTAAAGTGGCTTTGGACATCACCCGCAGGCCAGGCAAGCGTTTTTGTAAAACAGCTATGGGCCGGTCCCCGCCATAGACCGCCAATTGGGCCAGGCGCTCCTCTGGCAAGGTGGCCAGGTGCTTGGCCAACTGTTCACCCTCCGCAGGATCATTGCTTTTAATATTGATCAAAAACTGCCGGTCCGGGAAATGGTTGAGCACCTCTTGCAGGCTGGGCATCAGGCCAATGCCCTTGCCGCGGAAGGGATAGGTTTTTCCGTTGTCGGCGGTGTAACCGTACCCGACATCCAACTGTTTTAGCTCGGCCATGGTGTGGTTCCTGGTTACCCCTTTTCCATTCGTCCGGCAGTCCAGGGTCCAATCGTGGAAGACGGCAAACTGCCCATCTCTGGTGGGATGGATGTCAAGCTCCACAACGGCGGCGCCGGCGGCAAAGGCGGCCTCCATGGCCGGGATGGTGTTTTCCAGGTAAGGATGGTCCGGGGGGTAAATCCGCCGGGCGGTGCAGGTCTCATTGGTCAGGCCGGCCGTGGGAAAGGTCTGGCCTAGGGCGCGGTGGGCGAGGAACCAAGGCTTTTGGACGGTTTTTTTTACAAAGCGGGGATTGTTGTTGAGATAAATAAAACCCAATAACAAAAATAAGGCCAGGACGGCATACTTTATTGCTTTGCGCATTTTTGCCCCTCCATAAGAGATGTTAAAAAAATACCGTTAGATATTTTGCCCCATTGCGGTAGGAAAAAGTTATTGACGGATTTTTTTCACTTGGAGGACCCTAACAGGGGGCCCGTTGGCGTAATGGAGAAGTGGGCGATGGGGGAAAGAACAGGGCGGATCTGTGGTTTGTCCTGTTTTTCTTTTTTAAAGGGTGAAAGGGCTTTGGAATTCAGGCATTTATGGTAAGATGGAATTAAACTGTTTGACTCGTTTTTGCCTAAGGATGTGTTTGAGTTTTAGCGGGAGGGGGCATTTTTTATGATCAGCTATACCACCACTGCAACGCCCCTGGGGCTGATGCTGTTGGCCCGGACCAAGCGGGGGGTTTGTGCCTTGGTCTGGGGCGATACCGAGGCGGAACTATTGGCATTTTTAAGCAAGGCATATCCGGGAGCGACCATACAGCGGGATGATTTGGCGCTGCAAGGCTTCGTCATGCCCATCGGGGAGTATTTTGCCGGCAAGCGAAGGGAGTTGGCGTTGCCCTTGGATTTTAGGGCCAGTGCCTTCCAAGACCGGGTCTATAAGGTGCTGCAGTCGATTCCATATGGCAGCACCAGGTCTTACCAGGAAGTGGCCCAGGCGTTGGGGCACCCAGAGGCCTGCCGGGCGGTGGCCAATGCTTGCGCCCGCAATAATATTTCCCTGCTTATTCCCTGCCATCGCGTGGTGCGCAAAGACGGCTCCTTAGGGGGCTACCAGTGGGGACTGGAGCGGAAGCAGGCGCTGCTTGCCCTGGAACAGGCAGGGTTGAGAAAAGAAAGGCCGAAACTGTTTGGGGGTAGAGGTTGACGGTTTGGGATTGCCTGCAACTGAACAAGGCGTTTACCAGAGAATAGTTATAATTTGGTGAAGTAATTATTAATTACATTATGACAGTTCGAAGGAGGTGGAGAAGGGTGAATGCATTTATGAAAGTGGCTTATGAGGAGGCGGTGAAGAACCTCGAGAGCAACGAAGGCGAGTCTGTAAAATAGTTTGTGCT
>DGDV01000025.1 GCA_002385625.1 Firmicutes bacterium UBA3943 | reverse complement strand
TTCCCTCTTCGTCGGCAGCGCCAGATGTGTATAAGAGACAGGTATAGACGTTCCCTGCCTGTTTACCGTTATTTTTACTACCCTCCCCCTGAATGCTAAGCGGAACGAGTATTCTTCCCAGCATTCAGGAATAAACGGTGCAAGATACAACTGGCCGTTCTTTATCCTCATGCCGCCGAAGCCGTGGATTATACTCATCCATGTACCGGCCATCGACGTTATGTGAAGGCCGTCGTCAGTGTCATTATTATAATTGTCCAGATCCAGTCTCGCCGTTCTCAGGTAATACTCATAGGCTTTATCCTTTCGCCCGATTTCGGCTGCCAGAATCGAATGGACACATGGCGAAAGAGATGATTCATGCACCGTCAAAGGCTCATAGAACTCATAATTCCTTATTTTTTCTTCCCTCGTAAACTTGTCATTTAAGAACCATATCCCCTGCAGAACATCAGACTGCTTTATATAGCATGATCTTAGTATCCTGTCCCACGACCAATGCTGATGTAAGGGCAAATCCGAAGGTTTAAGCTGTTTTACCGGTATTATCTCTTTGTCAAGAAAACCGTCCTGCTGAAGAAAGATTCCCAGTTTCTTATCCACCGGAAGATACATCTTCTCACTGATTTCTTTGAATTTTTCCGTTTCGTCAGGCGAAATACCCAGTCGGCGGATAGTATCACTGTAAAGCTCCTTATGGCTTTCCTCCATCTTTTTCAGGGTATCAACGGTATACTTAAGGCTCCATTTTACCATACGGTTTGTATACCAGTTATTATTAACATTATTCTCATATTCATTTGCTCCGGTAACACCGAGGATTACATATTTACCTTTCCTTTCAGAATAATTTACCCTTTCTGCCCAGAAGCGGGAAATGGCTGCAAGGACTTCAAATCCATAATCCAGTAAATATCTTTTGTCCCCCGTATAATTGACATAACTGTATATGGCATAGGCAATAACGGCATTGCGGTGTATCTCTTCAAAGGTAATCTCCCACTCATTGTGGCACTCTTGCCCGTCCATGGTGACCATCGGATAGAGCGCACCCTTAAAGCCAAGTTTAGCAGCGTTTTCTTTCGCCCGCTCCAGGTGGAGGTAACGATAGTAGAGCAGATTCCTGGCCACTTCTTCATTAGTGTACAAATAAAAGGGGAAACAAAAGGCCTCCGTATCCCAATATGTACTACCACCGTACTTTTCGCCGGTAAATCCCTTGGGTCCAATGTTCAGGCGGGGATCTTTACCGGTATAGGTTTGGTTCAATTGAAAGATGTTGTAGCGGATCCCCTGCTGGGCTTTGACGTCACCTTCAATCACCACATCGCTCTCAGCCCATTTCTTGTCCCACTCCGCCACATGATCAGCGAACAAACCATCATAACCCCGGGCCACCGCAGCATTTAGTTTAGCCAAGGTGACCTTGTCCAACTCCTCCTCAGCCACATCGCGGGAGGTGCAAACGGCCACGAATTTCTGCAGTGTCACTACGCTTCCTTTTTTTACAGGAACCTCAATCCGGTAGCCCACATATTTCTCCCGCTCAATCTGCTCTTTGGCCCCATTCACCGGTAGCCCGTCCGCCAAAACTTTTACCGTCGTGGCTGTGGTCTGGACAAAACCCGTCTTTTTGGTCCGCATGGTCAAGACGGCTTCATCCCCGTTAATCCGGCGTCCTACTTCATCCCAGAACTTCTCTCCATAGTTTGCATCTTCATTCTTGACATCACCGTCAAGGTAAGGTGTAAAAACCAGCTTCCCGTCGTAATTCAGGGGGGTAACCTGCACGGAGATACAGGCGATGTTATTCTCCGCCATGCTCAAAAAGCGGGTAAAAATAAAGGAAGTTTCTTTACCGTCTTCATCAATGTAAATAAAGGAACGGGTTAATTTCCCTTGTTTCATATCCAGTTCCCGCCGGAAATCCTTCACCCTGCACTTGGCTAAATCCAAATTTACACCGTTAACTTCAATGTTTATTCCAATCCAGTTGGTGGAATTGATCACTTTGGCAAAAAACTCGGGATAACCAATCTTCCACCATCCCACACGAGTTTTGTCCGGATAATAGACGCCTGCCACATAGATTCCCTGCAGGGAATCCCCCGAGTAGGTCTCCTCAAAAAAACCGCGCAGACCCATATGTTCGTTGCCCAGGCTGAAAATACTCTCCGAAAATCTGTTGGTTTTAGGATCAAAACCTTCCTCAATAACTTTCCACTCATCGGCAATGAACTTATCAATCATCCGGCCTTCCCTCCACAATCATTAAATTTTCCTTTTATGCCCGGACTGTCACCGGCCGCAAAGATCCGTTGAACATGATCGCTTACAGTGATTTCCGGAGTCAATCCCAATTATATACAACACCCCCGGCAACGTCAAGCAAACGTTTGCACAGTTTCGGTCCTCCCCTTTCACTGACAATTTACATACATTTAACAGTCAAAAAGCCCTTGCCTTGGCGGTAATTCCAATTTTACCAGGCATTTTATTCCTTCCGAATTACTTTAGGGGAGAAGGAATTCTTGGTAACAAAGTGAATATTATTCTTATCAAAGGATTTCATCTCCACCAAACGCCCTAAATTGACAAGATACAACATTAATATATATAATTTCCCTCCGGGCAGGAGAATTATCAAGGTTTAGACAGCATTTACCGGATAAACACCGAAAAATATATTTTACATCTTTATTACCTACTGAAAGGAAAACGCAATGACTACGATAAAAGACGTGGCTAAACTGGCTAATGTCTCACCGTCCACCGTCTCCCGGGTACTTGCCGACAGCAACCGCATTAGCCAGCCAACAAAAGAACGGGTGAGAAAAGCCATGGAGGAGTTGGACTATTACCCGAACTTTTTAGCCCGTAGTCTCATTACCCGCGCCAGTCGGACTTTGGGGTTGGTCTTGTCTCGCCCGGCCGACAGCGCCTTTTCTAACCCGTTTTTCCCGGCCATCCTGCGAGGCATCAGCCAAGTAACCCAAAGCCGCCAGTATAACCTGTTGCTGGTCACAACCGAAAACCCCGTGGAAGAAGAGGAACAATGCTTAAGGATGTTCTCCGAAAAAAGGGTTGACGGGTTAATTCTGCTGACGCCCAGGACCAATGATCTGCTGATCCGGAGTTTAACCAGGGTTAACTGTCCTTTCATCGTTGTGGGCCGCGCCACCGGCAAGGGGTGCCACTCGGTCAACAATGACAACATAAAAGCTGCTTACACAGCAGTGAGCCATCTTCTCTCCCTGGGCCACCGGAGAATTGCCCTCCTCAACGGTCCGGAATCCTATACCTTCTGTCAGGATCGATACCTTGGCTATTGCCAAGCATTGGAAGACGCCGGTATTCCCGTGGAATCCCGGTTGGTTCGCCACGGCGCCCTGACACAAGAAGACGGAAAAAAATTAACAACTTTATTATTAGAACAAAGTCCTGCCCCCACCGCTATTTTCGCTGTGGATGATGTAATGGCGTTCGGGGTTTATAAAGCTGCTTCCGAACTGGGCTTGACTATCCCGCAGGATCTGTCCGTGGTGGGTTTTAACGATGACCCGCTGGCCTCCATGGTCGAACCGTCGCTGACCACAGTTAAGATTCCCATCATGGAAATGGGTAACGCCGCTGCTGACATGCTTATTCAGTTATTGGAGGGCGGGGCTCCTCCACCGGAGTTTATTCTCGCCTCCGAACTGGTAATCCGTGCTTCCTGCGGCAAAGTTTTGTAGAAGGACAAACCATATGCTCTTCGCAGTTTTTTAGCATTTTTTCCAGGCTTAGAAGGATATAAAAAAAAGAAAACGAATTATTTAAGGTGCAATTGTTTTTTCCGGTACAAGCCTGGTAAAAGCGTTAATATTCTTAATTCTGAACTTAATTAAAAACTATTCATTTTAAAGGAGGTGACTCCATAACCGAATAGATTTTGCTACCTTTCAAATTCATAATTACAGGAGGGAATTCATAGTGAAGAAACGGCTTTTTGTATGGCTTTTCATCTGCGCCATGGCCCTTGGCATGATGTCCAACGTTATGGCGGCGAAAACCATCAACCTGGTCATGTGGACACAACAAGGCGACCCTGTTTTAGGGGAAATTCAACGGCTTTGTAAGGAATACACCAAAAAATATCCGAATATCCGTGTTGAAGTCCTCAACTACAGCACCGAGGATATCCGGACCAACTTCCAAACCGCAGCTTTTGCCGGTGCCGGCCCGGATCTGCTCTGGACCGTCAGTGACCATGCCGGTCCCCTCTCCGTCATGAAGATCATCAACCCCATCGACAAGGTAATGCCGAGAGGTTATGAAAAACGCTTCACCGATTTCAGCCTGGAAGCGGTGGAACTTGACGGCAAAGTCTGGGGTGTGCCCATCTCCGTCGGTAACCATCTGATGCTCTTGTACAACAAGAACATCATCAAAGAAGCTCCCAAAGACACCGATGAAATGATCAAAGTCGCCAAAGAAGTTACCATTGATAAAAACGGCGACGGTACCCCCGACCAATACGGTTTGCTCTGGAACTTTGACGAGCCCTTCTGGCTGGCTCCCTGGCTCGGCGGCTTTGGCGGTTGGCCCCTGGATGGCCGGAAACCGACCCTTGATACCCCGGCCATGGTCAAGACCCTTCAATTCATGCATGACCTGAAATTCAAACATAAGATCGTTCCCATGGAGTGTAACTACGACGGTGCCGACGCCCTCTTCCGCCAAGGCAAGGGTGCGATGATGATCAACGGTGACTGGGCGCTCTTCGGGTACCTGGATCGCCGGACCCGTAAGACCGTGGATCTCGGTGTTGACCGGATTCCGAAGGTCAGCGAGACAGGTAAATGGCCTTCCCCGATGACCAGCGGTCAATACTTCATGTTCCCGAGCTATCTGACAGACAAAGAACGGATCAAAGCCGTGCGCGGTCTGGTCTATCAATTCGAGTCCAAAGAGGTTCAAACATACTTCCTGAAAGAGCACAAACGTCTGCCGTCCCTCAAATCCATGTTGAAGGATCCGGCGCTCACCAATGACCCCATCATGAGCGGTTCCATGCGGCAGTTGGAAGTCGGTCGCCCGATGCCGACCGTTCCCGAGATGCGTCCGACATGGGATGCCATGAGGCCTGAAATGCAAGCTGTTATGGCTGGCAAGATCACCCCGGCCCAGGCTGCCAAGAACATGCAGAAGGCTGCCGAACAAGGTATCCGCGAAATGAACAAGTAGTCGTTATAACCCGCGGGGGTGGGTTGTCCAACCCACCCCCTTTCCTTGAGAAAGGTAGGTGCCCTAATGAGCGGTCTAACCCCAGATGCAATAATGCTGGGCTTGGGGGAATTAGTTAAGCTTCTCCCGATTGCCTTCGCGCTTATTGTGGTTATTGAATTATTTACCTGGTTCCTGTGCGCAAAAATTATCCGGACCAAATTTACCTTGGCCTATGTCATGCTTGCACCTGGTATCGTAGGCGTAATGGCCTTGATCGTCTTCCCGTTCTTCTACAACATGTTCTTGGCCTTCAGTAATATGAGCATGACAAAATTCCTGACTTTCAGTGCTTCGCTCCAAATCGGCCTGCAAAACCTTATTGACGTTTTTACCGTTCCTGTACTGCAACGAACCAATATCGGCACATTAATCATCCGGACAATCATCTGGACCTTCGTTAATGTGTTCTTCCACGTTACCCTCGGTATGTTCCTGGGGATTTTACTGAATCGCCCCTTGAAGCTGAAGAATGTTTACAAGTCCCTTCTGATTCTACCCTGGGCAGTTCCTGAGGTCATTACTTCTTTAACCTGGCGGAATGAATTCCACTATCAATATGGTTTCGTGAATATTATCCTGAAATCGATTGGCTTAGAACCAATCATGTGGTTCCAAGATCCCTTCTGGGCCATGATTTCCTGTATCTTTGTCAACATCTGGCTGGGCGTGCCGTTTATGATGGTCATAACCCTGGGCGGTCTGCAAAGTATTCCCCAGGATTATTATGACGTTGCTCAGATCGACGGGGCCGGCGGCTGGAAACAGTTTGTCAATATCACTCTCCCGCTCCTGAGACCAATTCTAACGCCCGCTACTGCCTTGGGCATTATTTGGACATTTAACAAATTCAACGTCATTTACCTGATGTATCAAGGTGGTCCCATCGAAGGAACTCATATCCTGATCACCGCCATGTTCTCGGCAATTTTCGAAAACTACCGTTACGGTTTTGGCGCCATGTATTCTCTGGTACTTTTCGTAATGCTGCTCGGCATATCTTCAATCTACTATAAAATTGCCGGTGGTTTTAAGGAGGTTAGCGAATGAGTAAGAACCTCAGTAAGAACCTCACATTGGATGAACAGATTCAGAAGAGAACAATGTCAAAGAAAAAGACCTACTGGAAAGCAGGGGATACACCACTCCAACGCCTTTTTATCAACATCATTTTGATCTTTGCCAGTCTGCTTGCTATCTATCCCATCCTGCGGTTGCTGACGGTTTCTCTTCGCCCGGTTGATATGTTATTAACCACCGACCTGAGGATTATTCCTGAAGGCGCCACTTTAAACAACTTTATCGCTCTCTTTACCGAACGGGACTTCCTGCTTTGGTTGTGGAATAGCGTCGTCATTGCCTTTGGCACAGTGGTATTGAGCTTGTTCCTTTCCACCTCCGCTGCCTACGCCTTTGCCCGTTGGCGTTTTCCCGGCTATCGTCTGGGTCAGATCTTTGTTATGACGCAACAAATGCTTCCCGCCGGTATGTTGCTTTTACCGATTTACATCATCGCCACCCGGTTGCGTCTAACTAATACCTATACAGGTATTATCATCGCTTACGCCTGTGGGTCCATCCCCTTCAGTATGCTGTTGTTAAAGGGTTACTTCGAATCCATCCCCAAGGAATTGGAGGAAGCGGCCCACGTCGACGGCGCCACGACCCTGCAGTCTTTCACCAAGATTCTACTGCCGCTGGCCACACCGGCTATATCCATCACGGGCTTGTTCGCCTTTATGAACTGCTGGAACGAGTTCATGATGGCCCGGGTCATGTTGCAGAAAAACTCCCTATACACCTGGCCCTTGGGTATCAGGATCCTACAATCCCAATTTAACACAACCTGGGGTCAATACGCGGCAGCTTCCATCCTCGTTGCCGTACCAGTCATGGCCCTCTTCCTCTGGTCTTCCAAGTATATTGTTTCCGGTCTGACTCTGGGCGGGGTGAAAGATTGAAACACAAAAGAAAAAAGGTTCCTGGGTATATTACCAGGAACCTTCTTTTTTTATGCAATCAAGTCACCCCGACTATCTGCCATCTCTCCTTTTTAACATGCCTGGATCGATAAGCGGCGATCCTTTTACCACAAAAAATTGGGCGCCTGAGATATAAAAGGGACGGGAAAACTCCACTGAATTGCTTTGCTCCTCTGTCAATGGGACCTTTCCCAAAATACCGTCATATTGAAAGGAACGCAGTCCCACCCAGGCTTCCTCAGCTTCCACAACAACCGCTTCAAAACGAAAACCCAACCGTTGACAAACTGTCTTGACAATTTCCAAATCAAATCCCCTTGCCCGTTTTTTTGGATCATAATACCGAAGAGGGTTGATACCTTGGAGCACAGCAAACCTTAGCCGTTTCCCCCTGCCGGGCTGCCGCCGGTAATAGTCAGTGGACCATCCATTCTCTGATACCCCTGACGGCAGTTTTATCCCGGCTAATATATTTCTGCCAAAATACTCTGCGCTTAGCTTGGCATATGTCCCATCCTTCATCATTTTTGCCAGCTCCTGATCGAAGGCCCGACGCAGGTCCACGTCTTCTTTGTTGAAAAGCACTGCAGGGTGATTCTGACACAACAATCCACCCACTTGTTGAATCCTATTGTAACCGCCCTCTTTAATCCGGTACAAACCAGCCAGGCGATCGGTGATCACAGCATCAACCCGCCCCTCAGCCAATTCCCGAAAGGATTGACCATCATCATCGAAAAACCGAATCTCGGCAATCCCGGGAAACTCCCAGGCAATCTCCTCAAATGGTGTACCGTGGACAACAGCTACAGTAAACTGGGTGAGCACCGGACGGGGCTTCAGAGAAAACAGGAGACCCAAAGATAAGAATACTATCGCCAAAACACCAGGATACTTCCTCATTTTTCGGACACCCTCCTAAAGGATTGCTCATGATAATAAAACCCGGGAGCTCATTCCCTCTGTTTTAAGCCAGAGAGTTAAGAGTACCCGGGCTTTGCGGTCTTTTCTTCTTTGTCCGACCACAACGAATCGCACCGCCAGCACAACCCAGTCCTTTATTCTTTTGCCTCCTGCCTGCCACTGTTACCGTATTATATTTGAACTTACTGCTCTTCTCGCCCCTACCTGCAATACGCAGTTTGTTTTTATTATATGAATATTTTACCCATTTTTAATAGGGTTGTCAATTCCGGCTTTGTTGCCCAATAAAAAATGCCGGGATGAACCCGGCGGGACAAGGCTTTTAAATTGCCTCCTGGCATTGTTTCTGATTTTCCAACAATAACTTGGCACAATATTCAATTATTGTTTTCCTGCGAATAATACCGATAAACCGGTCATCATCATCAACCACCGGAACAAAATTTTGGTCAATTGCCAAAGTAAGCAGGTTTTCCATCTCTGCCCCGATATGGATGGGGGTGTTTTGGGTCCGCATCGGAATATCCTTCAAAAGAATTTTTTCTGTCCCTTCCAACGTTAAACCCGGGGTAGCTTTGAGCTTCCACAACAAATCCCCTTCAGTAACGGTGCCGGCATATCTACCCAAGGAATCAATGAGCGGTATTGCGGAATATTTATGATATTCCATCCGCTCCAAGGCTTGCCGCATTGTGCTTTGCAAAGGCAGATAAACCACATCTTTCTTGGGCAAGAGGAAAAAAGCAATATTCATCTTCCGGCTCCCTCCATTAACATAGTTCGCTGCAGATCCTGCTGTTTCCTGCTCTAACTGCCAAGGTCTTTAAAACGGTCAATTCTCACCGCGCATAAAATACCCGCAATTAATCGCCAGTCTATTCCCATGATGACAGAGACACAACTTATAAAACGTGTTTGAAACAGAAAAGTTTCAAAGAAGACCGTAGAATCTTGCTACTTTACTGAGGTTTTCATAATCCGACGGAACCAGCCGTATGCCGGTTCCGTCGTTGAACAACAATGCTAAGCTTTTTCACCACAAAAGTGACTGCTTATTGTTAACTCCACACACCAATCGGCTTAGTCACCAAAGGTAATACCCAAGCTTTTAGCGGTTTTAACCAATTCGCCCTCGGCTGGCACGGTCCGCAAGGAGGAAACGGCGTCCTTCAGGTCCACAGCGGTAATCTCCGTTCCTTTCAGCGCAGCCATCATTCCAAATTTTCCTTCCAGGGCCATCTTTACGGCATACACCCCGTATCTGCTGGCCAAAATGCGGTCAAAGGCTGAGGGCTTCCCCCCGCGTTGCAGGTGCCCCAGGACAGTAACCCGGCTTTCGATACCAAAGGACTGTTCAAGTTCAGTCGATATTTTCTGGCCGATTCCCCCTAAACGGATGGGATCCGGACTATCCTCAATTCGCCGGCTGACCACCATCTCACCGCCCAAGGGCTTGGCCCCCTCCGCCACCACCACAATGCTGAAGTTCCTCCCGCGCATCTGGCGTTCCCTGACTTTCTCCACCACCTTTTCCAAGGTAAAGGGGATCTCCGGGATGAGGACCACATCAGCACCGCCGGCAATGCCTGCCTGGAGGGCAATCCAACCGGCATACCTGCCCATCACCTCCAAGATCATGACCCGGTGGTGAGATTCGGCGGTCGTATGTAGTTTTTCAATGGCATCGGTGGCAGTATCAACCGCTGTCATAAAGCCAAAGGTCAGATCCGTGGCATTAAGGTCGTTATCAATGGTCTTGGGCACGCCCACCACCTTAACGCCTTTATCCATAAAGTCTTTAGCGCATGACAAGGTACCGTCTCCGCCAATTACAATTAAACAGTCGATGCCCAGCCGGTTTAAGTTCTCCACCGCTTGCCCGGAAAGATCAGAATAAACTATTTGTCCATTAACCTCTGTTTTAAAGTGAAAGGGATTATCCCGGTTCGTGGAGCCAAGAATGGTACCGCCTTTAATTAAGATCCCCACCACCGATTCAGGGGTAAGCACTTGATATTCATTAAGAACCACTCCGCGGAAGCCATCCCGGAAGCCAATCACCTCCAGCCCTGCTTCACCAACCGCCGTCTTGACAACGGCGCGAATAACCGCGTTTAACCCTGGGCAATCCCCGCCTCCGGTCAAAACACCGATACGCTTAACCATTTTTTCGACTCCTTTCCGGCTTACTTCCTTTTCTCTACTGTTATCGGCACAAGCAGAAATTAAATCAGTGTTTAACCGGAAATAAACAAAAGACAGGTTTCGCATTACCCAGGCAAAAAAGCAATCCAGTACATACCAAAAAAAGAAACGCTCACTTACAAGCAAGCGTTTCTCCTTTTTTACCTAATTCTCCCTTATTATATTTTTACTTACCAACCATAACCAATACCCACTGCAATGTTAGGCACGATAAACCAGTCAAATTTAGTTGAATAGCCAGCGGCAACCTCCACTCGAATATCAAAGGAAAGCCCGGAACCGTAGACTTTTTTATGACCGTACCCTGCAGAAATATAATAATAATTGTTACTGCCGTTCTCATCGAACTCTTCATCGGTAAAACACTCAATTAACTCCTCAATCCAATGCTTCCCTTCCCCATGGAAGGCCGCAACAGATAGAGACTTATAGGTCCCATTCAAAACTTTGTCCTCAGCATACCACTTTTTTACCAAATGATGCCCCATATACTTCACCGGTAACCATTGGGTGTCCTGCCTCAACAGTAAAAATGTATGATGTACTATCTGAGGTTTTCCATTCATAACCTATACCTGCCACATAAAAAGCGCTCCTACTCAGATCCAAACACCTGTCCGCCGCTGCTGCCGGAGCTGCTAGTATGAAGAGGCCAATAATCATCAGGGCATAAATAATTAAGTATTTTCGTTTCAAGAAAATCACCTCATCTCGTTTTACTTACAATATCCATTTTTTACAGGAGTTTTTGACAACCGTTTTCACCTGTAATTTCCCATTATGACTAAATTACCCCAATTATCTCTCCCGTTTTGCCTTTTTTATCTGTCTTACTTTTTTTGGGGCCAAAATAAAGACCGCCCAAGGCGGTCTGCACAACAATATTAGTTTTGATAATCATTTCTGAAGTTATTATCCCAATAGGTGGTACCATTGACCGTGTAAGCAATACAAAACTTAACCTTGCCGTTAGTCGGAAGATCAGTCAGATGGAAGGTCCACCGTTCCAAGCCGGTAGCAAAACTCTCGGCATAGCTGGCGTAAGCCTCTTTGACGGTCCCCCAGTTATCAGTGGTGTAAATAATCTTTACGGTTTTGTTATAGCCTAAGTTTTTTAAGATAATGCCGCCTTCCAGTTGGCGTCCGTTGTTACAACGACAGCTGTATTCCAAAAATAAGGCGCTCTTCCCCAAGACATACGGGATGTTCTCTTTCACCGGAACATTGGTGCTCCGGATAAAATAATCTTTTCCGCCATTATTGTCCCAGTACGTTTTCCCGCCCACTTCATACCTGATGGCAAAGCGACAGCTGAAATCATAGTAATGAAAGGACGGAAAGATGTCTTCAGTTTTAAAGGACCAGGCGGAAGTACCGTCTGCCGCCTGCCGCTCGTATTTAGCCTCCACTTCCTTCCAATTGCCGTCCGGGTAGCAATAACGCACATAGACCTTCTCGGCTCCACCCAAGGACTGAACGGAGATAAAACCGGAGGCATTATATCCCCGGATGACCCCGTTTTCTTTGATTAGGTTAATTTTTCCGTAAAACAGGTTAACTGGCCTATCCACAGCCCTCACCGCCATCTGGGTGGCCATGACCAAAAAAACCGCAACTAATGGAAACAATAACAACCTGGACACAATCCTCATTCTTAACTCCCCCTTTATTATTTATGAGTTAATTATACATTAATTAGGTTTATTTTTTCTTTAAATTTAGTTTATTTTAAATTTTTACAAGGCGTAGATATAACACATAGTTACTGTTACCTTAATCGTCCGAAGCCCTGTTCCAGCGGTATTCACAGCTACTTCTTTTTCCGAAAACCAAGTTTACACCATAATATTGACTTTCCGGTGGCCGCTGGGTAATTAAATTTAAAATTAAATACCCGCTATTACCGATACACCCGGTAATAACGGGTTCAACAAAGAAAAGAGCCAAAACAGCATAAAACAAGGAATATGCTAATTACCAAACAGGTTCAATATTTTCTTTGTACAGTTCACAGATCTCTATTATATCGAGGCGCCTGTCCAACATGGCTTGGACAATATCAGGATCGAAATGGCTACCGCTTTCATCGGCCACCATCTTAAATGAAACATCGATATCAATGGGCTGTTTATAAACTCTTTTTGAAGTTAAGGCATCAAAAACATCGGCCAAAGAGACAATCCGGGCGCTCAAGGGTATCGCCTCGCCCGCAAGACCGTAGGGATAGCCGGTCCCGTCATACTTCTCGTGGTGACCCAGGGCGATTTGAATGGCCATGTCGAAGAAATGACGGCCGCGCCGCAACAGATTGTTGCTGGATTTCTTCAGTACCTCAGCGCCGATCACTGTATGCCTTTTCATCACGGCAAACTCTTCTTCCGTCAGTTTCGCCGGTTTGAGAAGAATTCCGTCGGCAATGCCAACTTTACCAATGTCATGCAGCGGGCTGAACTTATAAATATCCTCAATAAACTGTTCGTCAATAACACGTTGGTATTTACTGGTTGTTGACAGTTGTTCAGCGATAATCTTGGAATAGTTTTGAATACGCTGGAGATGCAGGCCTGTTTCACTGTCTTTGGCCTCCACCAATTTGGCCAAGCCCGTTATGGAAGCCAAAATCAGGTCGTCAACCAAGATCGTCTTTTCTACGGCAACAGCCAAAATATTGGCTAATATTCTTGCCTTGGCAAGAAGATCCCCGTTATAAGCGTTGGGTGTGGAACTAGCAAAGATAAGGGCCCCAATGCCGATACCATTCACCACCAACGGATAGGCCATACTTGACCGGATGCCCTCCTCAAGCAGCATGGCAGTAAGCTCGGAGGAAGGTTTTTGCGCGAAATAATCTTGATAATCGTTAATAATTCTAGGTTCTTGCCGGCGAAACACCTCACTTAACGAAGTGTCCTCTGCATCAACCAAACGCCCTTGCAACATATTAGACGCTTTTTTATGCCGCAATTCATTGAGGTAGATCTGCCCCTCATTATTGGTCAGGACAATACTCACCCGTTCAAAGGGAATATCCTCCCGGAATTCCTTATAGAGCCGATCCAAAATGTCGGAGGGTGTACACCCGCGGTTTAAAGTTTCATAGAGGCCAATAACTTTACTCGCAAAAACACCCATCATTAACCCATCCTTTGCGTTTAATCCCAATCATGGGTTAATTCATATATCGGTTGGATCGGCAAAGAAATGAGGAAAATTTGCAATTCTCCCCCACAAAATACCAAACTTTTTGGTAAAGCCGTCTCACACCAGTATTTCCCGCAAGATCTCATCCTCTCTCAGGAGGCGTTTAGCCAGATCACGGTTCTCCGGCACATGAATGGCGGTAAAGCGGCCCGGTTTCAGGGAGGGCGCAAGATCAATCGCCCGCTCAAAGTCACCAGCGCTCATTTTGCCCTTGACATGGGCAAAGAAACCGGTCTCCATTAGGAACTTCTTTACCCTGGGATACCGGTAGTTCTGCACCTTACTCATTAAGTATGTAGCCACACCCACTTGCAAGCCGTGTTGCTGCGGTTGTTTGGCCAGTTTATCCAGGCCATGGGAGATCAAGTGTTCACTCCCGCTGGCAGGTGCGCTGTTACCCGCGATCTCCATGGCAATCCCGCTCAAGGTTAAGGAATCCACTAATTCTTTCAGGAAAAGGTCGGCACGGATATTACCCAAGTCCATCCGCACAATACTGTTCACCGATTTTTTAGCGATCATCACCGCAAAATCATCCACTTTTCCCTTGCCGTTCTCCTCTTCAAACCGCCAGTCATAAACTGCGGTTATCTTGGAGATCAGATCGCCGATGCCAGAATAGAGCAGATTGTCCGGGGCGCTTTTCACCACATCAATATCGACAATAATACCAAAGGGCATCTTGGCCGGGACCGACCGCCGACGGCCGCCGATCAACAGTGAACAACCGGAGCTGGAAAAGCCGTCGTTGGACGGGGATGTGGGCACACTGATATAGGGCAGTCCGTTGAGAAAGCCAATATATTTGGCCACATCAATCACTTTGCCGCCACCAATGCCCACGATCAACTCGGCCTCCACCGGCAGCGAGAAGGCTTTCTCCGTCAACCGGCAGACGTCAATATCATCGTATTCCTGCTGTTCCAAGATACGTATGCCCGCTTGCTCTATGGACTGGATTATCCCAGCGCCGAACAGGTCAAAAATGCCTTCTCCAAAAAAAAGGACGATATTCTTGAAGCCAGCATTAGCAATGTGCGTTCCAATATTCAACAGATTCCCCCTGCCCACTTCCAGGATGGAGGGAATAGCCACCCGATGGGTAAAGGCCTTCATGGTGCGATCACCCCTTGTTCAACCAGGTGGGCCAAGACCTGGTTAAATTCGGTAAATGGCGTATGGGCCCGCCCCTTCTCTTGGAGTATTCTGGCCAAGCCGGGCTTGGCAAAGACAACATCCGCATTCATGGCCGCTTGGGTATCAGGCTCGCTGTCCCCGGCAAAATAGACCCGGCGGTAACAGGCTTTATAGGCGGAAACAACCCGTCCTTTATCGATCCCGTAGACTTCCGAATAATAGGGGCTGGTTTGCTCCGCTTGCATCTGAATCCCGCGGTCCCGGTAAACGCCAGGGTTGGCGATGACGGTCACACCCTCAATGCCCAAATGCTTGAGCAACCGTTCAATATAGTATGCTGTACCAGCGCTGAGGATGAGGAAATCGCCGCCGGCGGTCTTGACCCGTTGGATAAATTCCTTGGCATCCCGGTCAATGGGGATCATCAAAATCGCCTCGAAGATCTCCTGCTCACTCCGGTCAAGCGAAGCAAAAACCCGCTGGAGGAACTCATAGACCGTAATCTCCCCGCTCCGCCATTGCCGTTCCAACTCTCTACCCAACTGAGGCTGGAATTTTTCAATGACAATTTTATAGAAGTCCTTATGGGTCAGTGTTCCGTCGAAATCCGAGATGAATAACCAGTCTTTCATGGAAATCTCTCCCTGCTGTGATCTCTTGGCATTTTTCGACTTAAAAGCATTTTTCCCTTTATTAGTGCGGTTCAAGCGGCAACTTACAGGCAAATTCCTTCCCGTCGATTACAGAGTATATTGAAAAAGGGCGACCAACCGCCCCCTTTTCCTGCTTCACAGCGGACATTCCTTATTCAGCTTCCTGTGGGAAAATTTCCGTTTTACACTTGCATAATCCGCCACAACCTGACCGTTGCCAATCAACTTGTATTTATAACTCAAGAGTCCTTCCAGACCCACTGGCCCACGGGCATGGAGTTTACTGGTGCTAATCCCTACCTCTGCTCCGAAGCCGTACCTAAAACCGTCACTAAACCGGGTGGAACAATTCCAAAAAACATTGCCGGAATCCACCAACGCCATGAATTTGGCTGCCTTCTCCCGGTCCTGTGTCACAATGCTGTCCGTATGGCCGGACCCGTAAGTATTAATGTGGTCAATGGCCTCGTCCAGGTCCTGAACCACCTTGACGGAGAGTTTGTAATCCAGGTATTCCGTGCGCCAATCAGCCTCGGTGGCCGCCGTCACCGGAATAATGGCTTGGGTCCTCGGACAACCGACCAGCAGAACATCTTTTTGGTCCATAGCGTCCTTAAGCAGCGGCAGAAACGCCGGGGCAATTCTTTCGTGGACCAAGAGGGTCTCCAGGGCATTGCAGACCGCCACATATTGGGTCTTTGCATCCACTACAATCTCCACAGCCATCTTAAGATCCGCGTCGGCATCCACATAGCAGTGGCAGATACCGTCGGCGTGGCCCATGACCGGAATCCGGGAATGGTCCATGATATAGCGGACAAATTCATTGGAACCGCGGGGGATTAACAGATCAACAAACTCGTCCAGTTGCAACAGTTCATTGACATCTTCACGGGTTTCCAGCAGGTGGATCCAACCTTCGGGCAGCCCGGCCTCTCTACCGGCTTGGGCAATTATTTCATAAAGCACCCTGTTGGTGGCCCGCGCTTCCGAACCGCCCTTCAGCAGGACGCAGTTGCCGCTCTTTAAACAGAGGGTGGAGATCTGTACCAAGGCATCGGGGCGGGACTCAAAGATCACCCCGATCACCCCGATGGGCACGGTCACCCGGTAAAGTTCCAAGCCTTCATCCAGTTCCGTGGCCAACAGGGTCTTCCCCACCGGTTCTTCCAAAGTAATCAAACTGCGGATCCCGTC
Source organism: Firmicutes bacterium UBA3943 (assembly GCA_002385625.1). Lineage (GTDB taxonomy): Bacteria > Bacillota > UBA4882 > UBA10575 > UBA3943 > UBA3943. The sequence continues at coordinate 32,340 of DGDV01000025.1, read as the reverse complement.
AATAACTCCCTGGATCTTGCTTTCGTCAAATTTCAACCTTTTTAGCAGGGGGGCAGCCAGATTCTCCCTTTCGCTCCGGGCCAGATCCTCCCTATTTGCCCGGATGATCTCATCTTTCCTCTCCCCCAGCGCTCGGGCGATCCGTTCCAGCGCCTGATTCTTCACATCCTTGCCACATGCCGCCAACAAAATGGCCGTCTTTTGTGCAGCTTGGGCTGCTTCCCGGATATTCATCGCTATCGACCTCATTCCAAAAGATCTTTTCTTATCATCAATATTTTTGATTTAATATTATACCACAATTCCACAGTCAAAAAAGAAAAAAGTGTGGTCCGGCAAGGAATTTCACCGGCAGATTCTTTGCCATTAAATATTAAAGAGTTGCATATACTTTACCGATAAAATATAAGAATAACATCTTTGGAGTTGGCAGCAATGGTAAATATACGCCCCACCGGATCCGCTGAATGGAACAACTTGTTGGAGATAATCAACAGTAAGTGGAATTCGTGTTTGTCGGGGACCGCCAAGATCCTCTTTGTTCACTGTGACACCCCTGCAAAGCTCCAGTCCAGTCTTAAAGAGCACCTGCAAAACCTAGAACCGGAGAAAGTGTTTTACCATTCCTCCATCCCTGCCCACGGTTTTTTAGAGCCTTACTACCCATTTCTGCAATTCATTAAAGACTATTTACACACAAAGGAAACCCAAGAGATTCAAGCTTTTCTGCGCAGTGCCGGCGTCTACTCCTTGCATCAGGATCTACTCTATCGCTTCCTGACCAGCCAACCCCTGGTGAGAAAAGAAGAGTTAATCCTGGAAGAACTGGCTTATGAAAAAAAACGCATGGAGCAATCCATCATCAATATGATGGTGCGCATCTCCTTTGAACAGCCCATTATTCTTTTCATTAACAATCTCCATCTTGCCAACGAATCCTGCCTGCGTTTGCTGCAGGCCTTCGGCGGCAGCACGATAACGCCCGGGCGCATCTTAGTCATTTGTTTGTTCAACAAGAACCATCGCTTTGTCAATGAAGTGCAAAACAATTATTGGACAGCCTTTACCAACTGGTGTCAAAATTGTTCCCTGGTCAGTTTCAATCAACCGCCCCTGGGCAAGCCTTTTACCAAACCGAACATCCCAGACGATCCCAACCCTCCGGTTACCATCGAAGAACAAATTAATGTCGGCCTCCATTGCCTCCATCTGCTGGCGATGGTTGACTGCCAGGAGATTGGTAAACGCATTTTCAACAATATCTTTGACGAAAAATCCCTTGAAACCAGGATCTACATGCGACTGCTAACCATGCTCGGAGATAGCAGCCGGTATCTGGGAGATAACGACAACGCCTTGACCTATTACCAAATCGCCTTGGATCTTTGTGAAGATGAGGGTCTCCTGAGCACTTCTGCGGACCTGGTACGCAAGATCGGCCACGTCTACCTCCAAAAACACGATTTCGAAGCGGCAACGCAAATGGCCAATCGCAGCTTAAAGCTGGCCGAGCAAATTAAAGACCGCTTCCAAATGCTGAAGGCTTACGAAGTGCAATGCACCATTGAATATAAGATTGCCGAGTTTCGTTGTTGGGAAACCTCCCATGAAAAGTTATGCGCCCTCTTAAAAGAGTTTAATTTTGAAAATACCCTGAGTTATTTCCTCTCCACCCAACCCATTCATTTCCGGAGTCCCTTACGCAAAATCCTCGAACTCCAAAACCAGGTCATTGAGATCGCCCTGCGCCTGGGCAACGAATACCGCCTGGCCAACACCAACCAGTTCATCGGGGTTATCTACTCTTTCATCGGAGATTTCAACCGGTCCCTTGAATATTATAAGAAAAGTACAAAAATCCGGATTAAACTGGGGCAAGTCCTGGAGATCTCCCAGATTAATAACGGTATTGGCTACCTCTATTTCCTCAACGGCCAATTTGAAGAGGCCTTGAACTACTTCATCAAAGCCCTGAAATCCATTGGTGATATCCGCAACTATCCGGAGATTATGATCACCTGCTATAACATTGCCGTGGTCTACTACTTCAACTTCCAACACCAGCATGCCATCTACTACCTGGAAAACTTACTGGCCATCGTCCATGCGCTAAACTATAACTACATGCGTTTCCATTCCCTGTACGGAATCTATATGTTCTTAGGGGTTAACCAGATCAAGTCCGGCAACATCACAGCCGCCAGGGAATGCCTGCAAAAAGGTTTACAATATGAGCCCATCAATGAAGAAGAATCCTTCTACTTTGAACTCTTGCAGGCCTTTTTAGAAAACGAACTTGGCCATTACGAGCAAGCCCTGCAGCACTTTAAAAAGGCCCAAAGTTATGCGGATTCCCTGAAAGAATTAACCGATTTTAAAAAGCTCTTCCCCAGGTTTTACTATGACTATGGTGCTTTCGAGCACGCCTGGGGCCATACCAAAAAAGCACATGAGCTATGGCGCAAGGGCATCCAGGCCAGTACGGAGATTAAATATACCATGTACACGGATTTACTGCAAAGCGCTTTAGATCCCCGCCTGCCAAGGCCCAAGCAGAAGATCCTCCGCCACCATATCTTCGATTTCAAATGGATCCTGGAGACGGCCAAGCAGGAAAACAAACTCAACCAAATGCACAAAAAGATCAATGAGATCAACTTCATCAATAACCTACAAAAGACAACCAGTGATAATTATGAAGTTGAACCCCTGATCCGCAATACCATGCAATTAATCAACAACCATTTCGCCATCGATTACTTCTACTTGTATTTAATGACCGATGGTGACTGGAAAGCCTATTGTTATTCTGAACCGCCCGAAGCATTAAAACCGGTCTTTCCCCGGCTCTTTGAAAAGATCGCCAATGAAACGGCGGACCTGTTCATTCCAGACCTGAATGAACATCCTAGCTACCGGGATTTTGCCAACATCATTCACTCAGCCATTATTCTGCAATTAATGGGTGATAACAAGCGCCTGGGCTTTATGTTCTTTCTCAACAACAAACGCCTGGTTCCCTTCTCCATCGATGATTACCGCGTCTTTTCCACCGCAGCACGCCAGATTGCCGCCGGCTTGGAGAAGATCCACCTTAACCTGGAACTCAAAGAGATGGTCTTGCGGCTCAAGAACCTTTCCCTCCAAGATGAACTGACCAATCTTTATAACCGCCGCGGTTTTATCACCCTGGCCGAACAACAGATGAAGGTGGCAAAACGCAATAACAAAGGGTTGCTTGTTCTCTTCATTGACGTAGATAACTTGAAGGTCATCAACGACCAGTTCGGCCATGAGGTGGGCGACGAGGCCTTAAAGAGCGTGGCCAAGGCCCTGCGTCTATCTTTCCGGGATTCGGATATCGTTGCCCGGCTGGGCGGCGATGAATTTGTCGTAATGGTCCTCGATACCACAATGGAAAACTTCCCACGGATCTGTCGCGTTATCCAGATGAACATCCGGACAATCAACGAGGAAAACCAGATTAAGGTACCAGTGGAAGTCAGCATTGGTTGCGCTGAATATGATCCGCTCCTGGATCCTTCCGTGGAGAGGTTAATGGCAGAGGCTGACAGGAAAATGTATCAACAAAAAACCGCCAAGAAGAAAAATCCGGAAAAACAAGGAAAATAGACTGCCGACCAAAGGGCCGGCGGTTATGCTTTTCTTTTCTGTTTCTTTCCTACAAAAGGAGTTTTCGCAGTTCCTCCCCGGACTTGGGTGACAAGTAAGCCAAGGGAATGTCAAAAACGGTCCGGGCCCCGACTTGTCCTTCCCGGGCCAGGCGATAAACGGCCCGGGCATAGGCTACAATAACACTCCCGGTAAACTCGGGATTGCTCTCCAGGGCCAAACTAAACTCCATTCGTTGTTTGGTACCGGCGCCCGTCGTGCCCGTATGGATCACAACCCCACCGTGGGGCATACCGGAATGCTCTGCCTTCAATTGCTCCTCGGAGATAAAATGCACCTCGGTGCGGTAATCCGCAAAGTAATTGGGCATGTTCTTGATCTCCTCTTCAATCCGCCGCAAATCTGCCCCGGGCTCAGGAACAACATAACAGACCCGCAGATGCTTCTCGGCAGTTGACAACTCCGGATTTTCGCCGGTGCGCACCCGTCTCAGCGCCTCCTCCACCGGAACGGTGTACTGGATCCCGTTTTTCACCCCGGGAACCCGGCGGATGGCATCGGAATGGCCCTGGCTGACCCCCCGCCCCCAGAAGGTATAGGTCTTGCCCGCCGGAAGGACCGACTCCATCAATAACCGGGCCAGGGAGAACAAGCCTGGGTCCCAGCCGGTGGAGATCAAGCTCAGGTGTCCGCCCTGCCTGGCCGCTGCATCAACACTGGCAAAATAAGCGGGAATCTTGGCATGGGTATCAAAACTGTCCACAGTATTAAAATGCTCAGCAAGTTCAGGCCCCTGGATGGGAAGGTCCGTAGCGGAACCGCCGCACAAGAGCATCACGTCAACTTCCCCTTTATAAGAGTGAATCTCCGAGATATGTACCACGGGTACATCTTCTGCCAATGTTTGGGGAGACCGCCTGGTAAAGATGGCCTCCAGGGAAAAATCCGGGTTTTGCGCCAGTGCCAGCTTCACACCGCGTCCCAAATTACCGTACCCCACAATACCAACCTTAATCCGATCCTGCATATTCTCGCTTCCCTTTCCTTCTTGAGTTTCCGATTAATTATACCAAAGGAAAAGGCAATTTTACAACAGTCCTCACTACTTAAGGGAGAATTTGTCTGATTGCCCTTCTTCATAACCAAATTGCCATGGGATGTAGATTATAAAGCGGCAAAACACCAGACCGGGACCAGTTATAGCTGGCAAATGAACCCTATGTTGTTTGTAAGAACGCCTTTACTAAAATACCTTAATAAAGTACAATTACTAATGTGTGGGTTTCATAATCCTGGATTACTGAATGACTAATATATCAAAATCACAGCCAGGTTAATCACAATATTTAATTATGAAACCGCCGAGAAACCAAATTAAGAAAGGGCGAATCAAATGAAAAAGTTTTTGCTTGCCATCTCCTTAATTATGGTCGCAGCTACAATAATCCTCAGTGGTTGCGGTGGCAAACAACAAGATACTTCCTGGGAGAAAGTCAAAGAGAAGGGCGAATTTGTACTTGGCCTGGACGATAGTTTCCCGCCCATGGGCTTTCGTGATGAAAACGGCCAAATCGTCGGTTTTGATGTGGATCTGGCCAAAGAGGTCTGCAACCGGCTGGGAGTCAAGCTCAAGCTGCAGCCCATCAGTTGGGATGCCAAAGAACAAGAACTTAACTCCGGCAATATTGACTGCATCTGGAATGGTTTAACCATAACCGAAGAACGGAAGAGAAACATGCTCTTCTCCGAGGCCTATATGAAAAACCGCCAGGTCCTGGTGGTTAAGGCTGATGCCCCCTACGAAAACCTTACCGATCTGGAGAATAAACGCCTGGGTTTGCAGGCCGGCTCCAGCGCCGCCGTTGCCCTGGAAAGCTCTGGAACATTTAAAGAAGAGCTCAAAGATGTAGTCGAGTTTGACGATAACATGATTGCCTTGATGGACCTGGAAAAAGGCGGGGTTGATGTGGTATTAATGGACGAAATCGTAGCCCGCTATTACATTCAACAGAAGAACAAGAACTTTAAAGTGTTAGATGAGACATTGGCCAGTGAAGAATACGGCATCGGCTTTAGGAAAAACGACAAACAACTGATGGCCAAGATCCAGGAGACACTCGACGCCATGGCGAGCGACGGTAAATTGGCCGAAATCTCCAAAAAGTGGTTTGGCGAAGATATTACTGCAGTAACTAAATAAGGCCGGCCAATACCAGCGTTTTTTATAGTTTCTAACCCTCCGTAAAACACAGCAAGGCTGGTGGTTCTACGCCAGCCTTATCCTTTTTATTGCAGCTCCCCCCTTCTCGGGCAGTCTCTTGCTCCTATCCGTACCTCTTGTCTGAAGGGAGAATTCATCATGTTCGCTGATTTTGAATGGGCCAACACCCTTAACCTGCTGGGACGCCTCTTTAGTGGTGCGCTAGCCTCTTTGCAGATCTTCACTCTCACCCTCCTGTTCTCCCTGCCGCTGGGGTTGATTATTGCTTTGGGCCGGATGTCCCAGAACAAATGGGTACGCGAACCAATTAAACTATATATCTTGGTTATGCGGGGCACCCCCCTGCTTTTACAGATCATCTTTATTTACTTTGCTCCCTCATATATGCTTCCGCAGGGTTTAAGCCTCAATCTGGACCGGTTCGTCGCGGCGATCATTGCTTTTTCTCTGAATTATGCCGCATATTTCGCTGAAATTTATCGCGGTGGCATCGAATCCATCCCCCGCGGCCAATATGAAGCCGCCGCCGTACTCGGTTTCACCAAAACCCAAACTTTTATGAGGATCATCCTCCCACAAGTAATTAAAGCAATTCTCCCGGCGATCAGCAATGAGGTCATCACCCTGGTAAAAGATACTGCCCTAGTCCAAGTCCTTGGCATCTCCGAACTCTTCCGGGTGGCCAAGAATGAATCTGCCCGGGTCTTCTCCACCGCACCAATCTTCATCGCCGGCCTGTTTTACTTGGGAATGAACGGCCTAGTGACCAAACTGTTCCATGCGGCTGAAAAACGTTTAAGTTACTATCGTTAGTTGCTGCCGTTAGCTGAGGAGGGTTTACCAATGGAGATGCTAAAAGTCGAAAATGTCAGCAAAGCCTTTGATGGCAAAAGCGTTTTAACCAATATTTCGTTCACAATAAAAAAAGGGGAGGTTCTTGCAGTCATTGGCCCTTCCGGTTCCGGCAAGAGCACGCTGCTGCGCTGTCTTAATCTTTTGGAGAAGATTGACTCCGGCAGGATCGTCGTGGGCGGTGACCCCATGGTTTGGACAGAGCACGGCAAAGTAATCTATGCCCCCGACGCCATCTTACGGAAGATCCGCCTCCGCTTAGGCCTTGTTTTTCAGAACTTCAACCTCTTTCCCCATCTTTCTGTCCTGCAGAACATCACCGAAGCCCCGGTCCATGTGGAGGGAGTTCCCTACCACCAGGCAGAAGCCACTGCCTTCTCCTTGTTGAATAAGATCGGCCTGCTGGATAAGGCCGATGCCTACCCCTACCAACTCTCCGGCGGGCAGAGCCAGCGGGTGGCCATCGCCCGGGCCCTGGCCTTGAGCCCTGATATTCTTTTCTTCGACGAACCAACCTCCGCCTTGGATCCAGAACTCACCGGAGAAGTGCTCAAAGTCATTCGTTCCTTAGCTGCCGAACACATGACGATGATGGTGGTAACCCATGAGATGAGTTTTGCCCGGGACGTGGCAGACCACGTCATCTTCATGGATCAAGGTCAAATTGTGGAAGAGGGGCCACCGGAGGCGGTCTTCGGCTATCCCGCCAATGAACGGACTAAAGCCTTTTTAAGCAGTTACTTCAAGGGCTAGACAACCCGCATCATCAGGCGGACAACAACTAAGAAAAACAAGGGGCAACTTAGGCCCCTTGTTTATTCGCCAAAATACCTGCAACATTCCTCAGCACCTTTATCCATAACCTTCCTGCCGGCATTCCCGCAAAGCCACGGCTTGTTTCCGGTCACAGATGGTCTAACCCACTAATCCTTTCAGTCCTTCCAAGTCTTTGATCTTGATGGCAGACCGATGGAACTCGATAAGTCCCTCATCCCGCATCCGGCATAACTCCCGGGACAATGAAGGCCGTGATACGTTTAAAAACTCCGCCAGTTCACTTCGCTTCAGCGGCAAGACAAAGGTGCTGACCCCGGTCTTCCGGTACTGTTCCAACAAGTAGGTGCCAATTTTCTCCCGCAAACTCCTGAGGATTAGGTAGTCAACCTTTTTATTGAGTAACACAGCTTTCCGCGACAGGATCTTAAGCATATTCAAGGTCAGCGTCCGGTGGCTTATACACTGCCGCGGGCAATTGCCGACAATTTTCTCCGCCGGCAAAAACAGCACCTCACTGCCGGTTTGGGCCACCACCGTCGCCGGCCAGACCGCCTCCTCCGCATAGGCCTCCATCTCCCCGAAAAGATCCCCCGGGCCCAAAAGAACAAGCAAAGTCCGGTGCCCCGAAATACTCTCCTTCGTCACCGCCACACTCCCGGCTAAGACGATCCCCAGGCCTGCAGAGGGTTCCCCGGCCCGGGCGATCACCCCGCCTTTGGGATAGGAACCAATCGTGGGGTTTAAGCATTGCAGCATCTGGTTTAGCATCTCCTGTTCAATCCCTTGAAAGATGTCGCAAGCCGTCAACGCCTGAAACCATTTCTTGTACAAATAGCTCACCGTCCACTTTTGGTAACATAGGTTACCGACTTTATGGTTTTATTATATTACAATGAAGCTACAAAGCCAAGGCGCAATGCGTTTGCCTCCCTTGGCGAGGGTGAAAACCAACCCTTCACCTTCAACATCAGGAAATAATTTGCAAAGTATTCCAATGGTATTGCAATAAAAGGAGGAATGACCAATGTTTTGTTTTCAATGTGAGCAAACCGCCGGTGGCAAAGGCTGCACCAAAGCAGGGGTCTGCGGCAAAACTCCGGATGTCGCTAACTTGCAGGACCAACTCACCGGCGCCCTGATTGGCTTGGCTCGCGCCACCAAGGGTAAGGACTACGGCCAAAAGGGCAAAGAACTGATGATGCAAGGACTCTTTGCCACCATTACCAACGTCAACTTTGACGGCGCCCGGATCCAGGATCTTATCGATCAGGTTCATGCTGAAAAGGAACGTTTGGGCGGCGCCGAGGACTTCCCCGCCGACCAACTGTGGTCCGGTGATCCGGATCTTGTCTCGCTGCGCTCCACACTCCTGCTGGGCCTGCGTGGGATGGCCGCCTATGCCTGGCATGCTTACGTCTTGGGTAAAGAAGATCCTGAGGTCACCGCCGGGTTCTTCAACGGCCTACGTGCCATTGGTGAGTTTCACACCCCTGAGGAATGGCTGGATCTGTTAATGAACTTTGGCCAGACCAATCTTAAATGCATGGCTCTGTTGGATGAGGCCAACACCTCCGCCTATGGCCATCCGGTCCCCACCAAAGTTACAACCAATATCGAAAAAGGCCCCTTCATCGTTGTCTCCGGCCATGACCTGCATGACTTGAAACAACTCCTGGAGCAGACCGTGGACAAAGGCATTAACATCTACACCCACGGCGAGATGCTACCGGCCCACGGTTACCCGGAATTAAAGAAATACCTGCACCTCAAGGGTAATTTTGGTACGGCATGGCAAAATCAACAAAAGGAGTTCGACGGGATCCCCGCCCCCATCCTGTTTACCACCAACTGCCTGATGCCGCCTAAGCCTTCCTATGCCGACCGGGTCTTCACCACAGCCGTGGTGGGTTATCCGGGACTCTGCCATATTCCGGAGATCAATGGGAAGAAAGACTTTACACCAGTCATTGCCAAAGCCTTGGAACTGGGCGGCTGGCCGGAAGACCGGAAATTCACGGGCATCAACGGCGGTACGGAACTTTTGACCGGCTTTGCGCGGAACACTGTCCTCAGCGTGGCCGATAAGGTCATCGAAGCAGTCAAAGCCGGCGCCATCCGCCACTTTTTCCTCGTGGGCGGCTGCGATGGGGCACGGCCTGGCCGGAACTACTACACCGAATTTGTGCAGAAGGCTCCCAAGGACACGGTCATTCTTACCTTAGCCTGTGGTAAGTACCGTTTCAACGACTTGAACATCGGCGAGATCGGCGGCCTGCCCCGGCTCATGGATATGGGCCAATGCAACGATGCCTATTCCGCCATCCAGGTGGCCTTGGCCCTGGCCGATGCCTTTGGCTGCACCGTCAATGAACTGCCACTAACCCTGGTGCTCTCCTGGTACGAGCAGAAGGCCGTCTGCATCCTCTTGACCCTGCTGGCGCTGGGCGTAAAGAATATCTACCTTGGTCCCTCGCTCCCGGCCTTTATCTCACCCAATGTCTTGAACATCCTGGTGGATAAGTTCGGCCTTAAGCCTTGCACCACCCCCGAGGAGGACCTCAAAGCAATCCTGGGGTAAACCCAAGCTTCCGGGGCATTAGTGCAGCTGGTAGTGAAACTCTCCTTTCTAGACGATAATACGTTGTTGAGCAAAGAAAAACCACCGCTATGAGCGGTGGTTTTTTGCCAAGCAAGAAAAAAACCTAAACATTAAACCTAAAGATGGTCACATCGCCGTCCTGCATCACATAGTCCTTGCCTTCCAGCCGGACCAGGCCCTTTTCCCTGGCCGCAGCATAAGAGCCACAGGCCATCAGGTCGTTGTAACTCACAATCTCCGCGCGGATAAAGCCCTTTTCCATATCCGAGTGGATCTTTCCAGCCGCCTGGGGCGCCTTCGTCCCTTGTTTGATGGTCCACGCCCGCACCTCGGTCTTGCCGGCAGTCAGAAAACTAATCAAGCCCAACAGCTTGTAGCTTTTCTTGATCAGCTTGTCCAACCCTGACTCATCGTTCCCCAACGCCTTCAGGTATTCCACCCGTTCCCCCTCGTCCAGTTGGGCGATCTCCTCTTCAATCTTAGCGCAGATCACAATCATCTCTGCGTTCTCCGTCTGCACCAGGGAGTTTAACTTCTGAACCAGGGGATTGGCCTCGGCGCCACCGGCCAGATCATCCTCGCTGACATTGGCGGCATAAATCACCGGTTTTTCCGTGAGCAAGAAGGCCTGCCGGACAATGGCCTTTTCCTCCTCGGTAAAATCCAGGGCCCGCACGGGCAGCCCATCTTCCAACCCGGCTTTGATCCGCTGGTAGACCTCCATCTCCTCCTGGCACCTCGCCTTTAGCCGTGCGTCATGGGTCTTCAACGAAACAGCTGTCTTCTCTATCCGTTTTTGGATGGTTTCTAAATCGGCAAAGACCAATTCCAGGTTGATGGTCTCCACATCCCGTTTGGGATCCACCGAGCCATCCACATGGACAATGTTGGGATCCGCAAAGCATCGGACCACATGCACAATAGCATCCACCTCACGGATATGGGCCAAAAACTTGTTCCCCAGGCCCTCGCCGCGACTGGCGCCCTTAACCAAACCGGCAATATCCACAAATTCAATGGTTGCCGGTGTAACTTTCTCCGGGTCGTACATCTCGGCCAACTTCTCCAGACGCTCATCGGGAACGTAAACAATGCCCACGTTGGGATCGATGGTACAAAAGGGGTAATTGGCGCACTCGGCCCCGGCTTTGGTTATGGCATTAAACAGTGTGCTTTTGCCCACATTGGGCAGACCGACAATTCCCAGTTTCAAAATCCAGTCATCCCTTCCCGGCCTTTAACTGCTTATTTCATGACGATTTGCCGCTTTTAATATTATAAAAGAATCCTCTGCCAATTACAAACAAATCTCCGTTACAGTCCCCGTTAATCCCCGTTTTTATTGTCTTTATTAATGTTTTTCAGGTAATCAAGATGGTGCTCCCTGATACAGTTCGGGCAGATACCGTGGGAAAATTCGGCCTCGGAATGTTCACGGACGTAACTTTCGATATCCTGCCAAACCCCATGTTCGTTGCGGATGTTCCGGCAATAAGCGCAGGCTTGCAGGATGCCTGAGAGCACCGTGATCTGCGATACATCCTCCAAAATCACCACCGCCAACTTCTCCCCCTTGTACTCCAGGGGAGAGGCGCTGATCAATAAACTTAAACGCTCCGCCGACCCGTCAATCTCTATATCCAAATACCCTTTCACCCGTTTGACCGTTTGCCCGGCAATAGCTTCCAGCGCCGTGGCGCGAATTTTGCAGGTGTCACAATAGGGGCCGAAGCCACAACCCCTTGGATCATCCTTCGTATGGAGGCAATGCAGGACATCGCCGCCCCGCTTAGTCTCAGGCAAAGGCAGTCCGCCGGTCAAATTTTTGGTCACCTCATTGACGGCCAAAACCTCGCCCCGCTGGCTGGCAATTAGCGCCATTACAGGAAGAGCATCGAACAGCTTCCGGAAAAAACCTTCTTGCTTTAATAACTCTTGCACTGTCTGCCCTCCTCAGGTATCCAACCGGATTCGCCTTACTCTTCCTCAACATGTTCGCTGTAAAACCGTGATCACCTGCAATTGGCGGCAGAAGAAAACTACTCGTGCGGGAAGTTTAAGTTAAACCCAGAAAAAAGCCCTACCGACGATAAACATTTTCTTGCCAACCCCGGCAGTACGTGGCGGCAGCCGGGGCAACCCTTTTGTATTTATGGTATTTACTGCCCCGCGCCAGCAATGTTTCATTCACCACATTGCCCTTGAACAACTGTTTTAACTTGCCAACCACTTCCGGGGTATTAAAGAACCGGCATGAAAACAAATCCAGATACGCCCGGTTGGAATCCTCAAAATAATGCAGACTGATGTGGCTTTCCGCGATCATGGTAATAATCGATGTTACCTTCTCGCCGCCTACGATATTTTTCACCGTATACGGCCGCATGATCGGGGTCATCCCGATTGCAAAGGGCATGGTGTCAAAGCAGGCAAAGAGCTCATCCATGGTCTTGGGGCCTTGGTAATCAGTGATATCCAAGAACAAATGGGGTCCAAAATCCAATGCTTCGTTAATCTTAATGTCCTGCGGAAAACTTTCCCGGCGTTCCCGTTCCAAACAAAAAGTACTGATCCGCTCCGCCGGCAGGGTCTGCTTCAACAAGTCCTCCAACCGTTTGGCGTCAAAGGGCTCCGACGTAAGAAAATCCACGAAATATACCTCTCGGAAGGAAAAGGTGTGAATGGTAAAGTGACCGCCGGCCAAGAACACAAAGGCACTAATCCCACAGTCCTCCGGCACAACACCATTGTAGTACGGCAGTAAAAAAGGCGGCATAACAGCTTTCACACCCAGTTTTTCCGGTATCTCCTCCAGGATCTCCTGGACCAGCAAAATATCGTCCAAACGGGAACGGTACCCGTTGAAGGCATCCAGCACAAAATGATTCATCTACCACGCCACCTTTCGTCATAAAGTCGTCTAAATATCAAACAGATAATATTATAATATAAATTCTGCAAAAGTGAAGATTATTTTTTGTAACATGCCGGAGATTATGTATGGTAATGTCCGTCGCCCGCTGGATTGATTGGTAAGGTTTGGCGCGCAACAAATGGTCCCATAACAGCAAAACGCTCCGTTCCCAAGAAGGACGGAGCGTTTTTTGCCCTTTGCTACTGCAACCTTAAGATGTGGGAAGCAATGGTAAAATAGATCACCAGACCTGAGGCGTCGGAGATGGTGGTAATCAAAGGGCTACTGGCCACAGCCGGATCCATCCGCAGCACCGTCAGGATAAACGGCAGCGACATCCCGATTAAATTGGAGACCACGACAATGGCTAACATGGTCAGTCCAATGACCAACCCAACCTCTGGGCCGCCACGGAAGACCCCCAAACCCGTACCGGCTGCTCCCAGCACAAGGCCGAGGCAGATCCCCACAAAGAGTTCCTTGAGAAAGACCCTTCCCCACTCCGCCAACTTCACATCACCGGTCACCAGCGCCCGGATGATCAAGGTGGCCGATTGGGAGCCGGTATTGCCACCCGTCCCAATCAACAATGGGATAAAGGCCACCAGGGTAATGGTGGAGGCCAACACCTTTTCATAAGCCGCAATAATCCCGGAACTAACCAGATTAACCAGGATCAGACCCACCAACCAGAGGATGCGCTTGCTGAACAATGTCCAAACTCCGGCATCGGTATAGCCCGTCTCCAACGGGGTGATGGAAGCTGATTTATGGATGTCTTCCGTTACCTCTTCCACTGCCACGTCCAAAACATCATCCACAGTGATCACACCCACCAACTTCTTGTCCATATCAACAACGGGCAGGGCCAGAAAACCATACTTTTCAAACAACCGGGCCACTTCTTCCTGATCCATATCCTCAGGGACAGAGATGACCTCTTTTTTCATAATAGTACCAATCTTGGTCGTCAGGGGACTAATCACCAGATCCCGGAGGGAAACCACGCCGGTTAAGACACCCGCTTGATTGACCACATATAAATAATAAGCATTTTCCGTGGAAGGAGCCTGTTTCCTTAAAAACGCCAACACTTCTCCAACCCTTTGCCCCTCCTGAACAGTGATAAACTCCGTGCTCATCAAACCGCCGGAGGTATCTTCCTCGTAAGCCAGGAGTTCCCTGACCTCCTCGCCAGCCTCCTCCATTAAGGCAATCAGCTTTTCCGAGTCTTCTTCCGGCAACTCCCCCAGGACATCTGCCGCTTCGTCGGTGAACATATGCTTTAAAATTTCCGCTGCCTGGTTCTCCTCCAACCCATTTAGGATCTCCGCCGCTTCGTTCACTTCCATGGCCTGGAGGATCTCCGCCGCCCGTTCAGAAGTCAACAAATTTATGAAACGAAGCTGTTGTTCGAAGGGAACGTCTTTTAAACCCTCGGCCACATCCGCCGGATGTAAGGAAGGAACAGCTTCAATGGCTGGGGACAGATCTTCCAGGAGTAATAACTCTTTTAAAACAACCGGCTCCATCTTGTCACCCCTCCTTAGAAAAGAAAAAACCCCCAAATACGGGGGCGATTCTGCCAATCCATCATCCACTGAACCTTTGTCAACGACCAAAAAGCAGCAATGGCGGCAACAGCACGGATGAGTGCAAAAGGATGGCCCGCCCCGTGGCGTTATTGTGCACGAAGTCAAGAATAATACTTCTTCGCCGGTCCGTGTCCATGCCTTACTCACCTCACCGCCAATTGACTACAAACTAATTCTATTCTTTGCTTTGTCAAGTGTCAACATGGGAAGTACGATTATCCGGCATGGTACTTAGCTTTTATTATTTTTGAGTTATAACTACAATAAAGGACAAATATCGATAAAAAATGCCCGTTTTCAAAGGAAAACGGGCTGATTTTGCTTATGGAATTTTTATTTCACAAACAAAAACCGGTCATCATCAGTGGCGACAGTATAAAGCCCCTTCACCTGCTCCCAATGGCCCCCCGTCTCCATCATTTCGCGGATTCTTTCATCGGGGGTTGCCGCCGAAGCCGCTGCCTTTCCGGTGGGCAATAATTGTCCCGGATGAAAAAGCTGCAGTTCAACAGGGGGAGGATTCTGAAACGACTGGAAATAGATGAACTTAGCAGCATTATGCCGTCCAGCAACATCAACAGCAGGTATATACCATGGATATATCCTGGTATAAGCCGTTTTTTTCTCCAAGTCCCTGTTTTTATCCCCAATGCCCAGATCCAAAATGGCCGAACTCTTATATTGTTCAAAAACAACTCCCCGCTCAGCCAGAAAGCCGACATACTCCCGGACAACTTCACCGGTCCAACGCCCATTCAGGTAATCCTTAGCCCCGTTCGACCAAAAGGGATCCAAAAGTGCCACCCGTTTTGGCACCAGATTAGCGGGAATCTCCCCAGCCGCCGCCCGTTCATAAATCATACGGGCAAGCGCCACCGCCAACTGGTTACCCAGGGAATGCCCGGCGATTCGCACATTGTTACCGCGATAACCAGCCATAGCTTGGCAATAAGCCTCGGCCAACAGGTCGCCCACGCTCTTGCCCGGCGGCACCCCAGCTGTACTGTAACTGCCATCTTGCTTACGCCACCGCATACCATAACGGCCTTCCGCCGACCAGATCTTTGCTTCGGCATTTCTGACATCCAACTCATCAGCAAATTGATTCCAGTAAAATATACCCACATTCCAACCCCGGTTAAGCCAGGTTTCCGCCAAATCATAGACTGTCCCGTCAACTTCATAGGCAAAGGTCTCCCGGTAATGACTGACAGTTGAATTCGGTTGCCAACCGTGAATATAAATTATCGTTGGCATATTGGGGTTAAAATACGGATTAACCCCACCAGAAACGGCCTTCTGCCCCGTCTTGGCGTCTCCAAACCAATAAATGCCATAATCCGGGCCGTTTCCGTCATAGCCGGCGTAAACAGTACCAAACAAAACAAGCCCCATCAGCATAAGCAGAAAGAACTTCCTTTGCAAACGCCGCAACAAACCAACCCCTCCCATCATTTTGTGTAATTATTATAATTTTACTTATTTTCTATTTCTTTATCAAGTTCTACCAAAACTCCTTCCTGTGGTTTGTCTTGCTCTCTCAGGCACACAAGCAATTTTTCTCCGTCCCCCTAATGCTTAATATAATTGCAGTGATTGCATAACAAACGCCCTCGCCTGCTCACAGCAATTGTTTTCCTCTAAAGTCTTACCGAAAGCGAAAAATCAAAGCAGACGGCGGACAAATATAGCTTTTCCTGCAACTACCCGGGGCGATTTCCGCTCCTTTTCCTTTACGCATCTATGCATAATCAAATTAAAAGAAAAACAGCCGGAGAAATCATCTCCGGCTGTTTGTGCCTTATATTACAGGAGTTATGATAAAGAATTCCGGGTTTATGCTCTCCCGTCAACCTTGGCCATATGACAGATGAGATCCACCAGTTTGTTGGAGTAACCCCACTCATTGTCATACCAAGCCACCAACTTGACAAAGTTGCTGTTCAAAGCGATACCGGCTTTGGCGTCAAAAATCGAAGTGTGGGGATCATGGATAAAGTCGGTGGAAACCACATCATCTTCAGTGTAACCCAGGATACCCTTCAGTTCGTTCTCGGAAGCCTTCTTCACAGCAGCTTTGATCTCATCATAGGTAGCCGCCTTCTCCAAACGACAGGTCAAGTCGACCACGGAAACATTGATGGTAGGCACCCGGAAGGACATACCGGTGAGTTTACCGTTCAATTCGGGAATAACCTTGCCCACCGCCTTGGCGGCGCCGGTAGAGGAAGGAATGATATTAGCCGCAGCAGCCCGGCCGCCCCGCCAATCCTTCTTGGAAGGACCGTCCACCGTCTTTTGGGTGGCAGTGGTAGAATGGACCGTAGTCATCAAGCCTTCGATGATACCGAAGTTTTCATGAATAACTTTGGCCAGCGGAGCCAAGCAGTTTGTGGTACAGGAAGCATTGGAGACAACATTCATATCGCTGGTATATGTATTGTGATTAACGCCCATGACAAACATTGGCGCGTCAGCGGAAGGAGCGCTGATCACAACCTTTTTGGCACCGCCGGCAAAGTGGGCTGAAGCCTTCTCGGTGGTGGTAAAGACGCCGGTGGATTCCACAATATACTCAGCGCCGCAAGAGCTCCAGGGAATCTGGGACGGCTCCTTTTCACCAAAAACTGCGATCTTCTTACCGTTTACCACAAGTTTATCGCCTTCCACGCCGACGGAACCTTGGAATTTGCCATGAACGGAATCATACTTCAGCATGTAAGTCATATACTCGAGATCGATAAAGGGGTCATTAATGCCCACGATCTCAACCTGGGGATTGTCAATGGCAGCCCGGAAAACCAACCGCCCAATCCGACCAAAACCGTTGATACCAACTTTAATCGCCATACAAAAACCCTCCTAATTTCTTTTATGTTATTTTAAATAACACACTATGTAATCCCGGGGATTTTTATGACACATTTATTTTATATAAAGCCATCCAATTTTTCAACGGTCAAGGGGACGAATCGATAAATTTTTAACAATTCTTCATAATACCTTCCAACCAAGCCCCGACCGGTGGTAAAAAAGAAGCCGGCTCAAAACAGCCGGCTTCCGTAGATCCGTATTATTTCCATATTATTATCGGTTAATATCAATTGTCACTTTTGCCCGCCGCCTTCTTCCCTTTCAAACTAGTGGCAATATCCACCAGGACAATCGTTAACTCGGCAAGGAAATAGAAGAAAACCAGGGAACTAAAGGCTAAGACAATACCGGCAATAATGGTAATCAGCCCGCCCAAAAATCCTGATAAACCTAAGGTCGGCAGGGTTGTTATACTAAACTCAAGCATGTGGGAGACATCAAATCCGGCAAACCACTGGAACAACCCGCCGGCCAGTCCGGCGTACAAGAGTACGCAGCTATAGAACTCACCGATGGTCTTCAAGGTCAAAGACATGATGGGGATGATGAAATAACCGGTCTCCGGCAACCCCTCAATATCTTTTGCCCGGAGCCAAAGCCCGTGCACCACCATATAGAGAAAAACCACAGTTATTAATTGGACAATTACCCCTCCGAAGATCACACCCACGGGATTGTTACCGGTGATCATAAAAATGTTCCGCCAGCAGATCGCCCATCCGGCAATACCGGCAATCCCGATTAACACCGCGATGGCCCGCAAGATAATGCCATAGGCCTTCTTAAAAAAAGTACCCTTCGCAATAATCTCCAAAGCCTTCTTCATGAAGAAATACTGTTCCACCGGATTCACTCTCCTCATCCCTTTGATAAAATTAGTGATTTAACAGAATTTATGGTAACATTCAACATTTTTTTGTTGTTTCCTTCCTGATTAATGCAGATTTTCACGTTACCGACCGACAGCAAGGATTAGCCCTTGGCGAGGACTGCTCAGCCGGGACAGCTTAATCCGTGGGATACAGCCGGAGCCCCCAATAATCCGGGGGACCAATCTCCCCTGTCACCGGGCGCCCGCATGCTTTCTGCCAATCATTGACGGCCCGCTGGGTTCCGGCTTCAAATACGCCGGTGGGACGTTGTTTGTAAAAACCCAGTTGTTTCAGGCGCATCTGTAAAAAATAGACATCAGACCCGACTGTACCCCGCTTTAAAACCCGGTGATCCCGGAAGGGATCGCCGGCGATATAAACGGGTGTACCCGGTTTAACCCAGGCATAAACCTGCTCCAAATGATGATTGAACATCCGGATACAGCCTTTACTGGCCCTTTTCCCAATAGTCCAGGGCTGATTCGTCCCGTGAATGCCATAGACCCCGAAAGGGACAGACAACCCCAGCCATTTGGTTCGGCCTTTGGTCCAATAGCCCTTGTTCACCACCTTCCACGTACCGGCAGGCGACGGGGTCTCCAGTTTTCCGATGGCCACCGGAAAACTCCGGAAGGGGCGGCGGTTCACCAAGACCGTCAAGACCAGGGCATCCAGATCCACCAGGATCTCCACCCGGCCCCGGGGGCGCCGGCCCTGGAAGGAACAGGGTGCAGTCCCTTGGCCAAGGACCGCCCAGGTGGCTTCGTCGAGAATACCTGTAACCGCCAGACCGTGCTTCCTTTGGAAAGCCGCCACGGCCTGCTCCATCCGGCGGTCGAAGCGGCCGTTGGGTTTTCCTTTGTAAATTGATAAATCAGCCCAGTGTTTTTGCAATGCCAACAAGAGCCCATAATACTCCCGGTGCTCACCCCGGGCTAAAACCGGGTCGTGTCGGCAAGAGCACCGATCTTCCTGTTGGTAAAAGGCAGCGCCCGTTAAACCGCCACAGATAAACAGCGCCGCAAAAAGCAGGAAATATCTGTTCTTCATCCGGCCCATCCTAAAAATTTGGTTTTAAACGGTTTCAAGTAATTATATGCAACGTTTTACCGGTTAAAACAAACGGTTTTACCGGGCCTGCTATCCCGTTTTTCAGGTTTCTTGCCTTGCCATGCAGATGGTCATCATTATTCTTATCTGTGCACTAAAGGTAAACCACTTGATCTGGCTGCTAAAATATTGTACTATTTATATTAATCTTACCATAAAAGACGAGAGGAGTTAGATGAGATGAGTTTACCGGACAAGGCAGGTTTTTTTGGTATGTATGGTGGGCGTTTCGTTCCAGCAGAACTGAACGCGGTGTTAGACGAGATTGAACAGGCTTTTCACCAATTCAAGAACGATGAGGATTTCCAAAGGGAACTCAATTATTACTTTAAATATTACGTTGGCCGGCCCAGCCCCTTATACTACGCCGAGCGGCTGACCAACGCCATCGGGGGCGCAAAGATCTACTTAAAACGGGAAGACCTAAACCACATGGGCGCCCATAAGATTAACAACACCATCGGCCAGGTCCTCCTGGCCAAACGGTTGGGCAAAAATCGGATCATTGCGGAAACTGGTGCCGGGCAGCATGGAGTGGCCACGGCAGCCGCCTGTGCTTTGTTTGGGATGGAATGTATCATTTACATGGGTGAGGAAGACACTCGCCGGCAGGCCTTGAACGTCTTCCGGATGGAACTGTTGGGGGCAAAGGTTGTTCCCGTTGCAACCGGCACAAGAACGCTGAAGGACGCAGTGGACGAAGCCCTCAAGGACCTGATTGCCAACTACAAAACCACCTTTTATATGCTGGGTTCCGCCGTGGGGCCAGCTCCGTATCCCGCGATGGTGAAACACTTCCAGTCCGTGATCGGGCAGGAAGCCAAGGAACAGATCCTGGAGTTAGCAGGCCGGCTCCCCGATTACCTGGTGGCCTGTGTGGGCGGCGGCAGCAACGCCATCGGCCTGTTCGCTCCGTTCTTTGATGATAAAGACGTTAAGATGATCGGTGTCGAACCGGCCGGTCGCGGCCTGGACACCCCGGACCATGCCGCCACCATCACCCTGGGAACCCCGGGCATTATCCATGGTTACAAGTGTTACCTGCTCCAAGACGACGAGGGAGAACCCCTGCCCGTCTATTCCATCGCCGCCGGCCTCGACTATCCCGGCGTCGGCCCGGAACATTCGTATTATAAAGACATCGGCCGGGCTGAATATGTAACCGTGACTGACCAGGAGGCCATCGATGCCTTCCTCAAACTCGCCAAAACGGAAGGAATCATCCCCGCCATCGAGAGTTCCCACGCCGTGGCCTACGGCATGAAACTCGCCGCTGAACTTGACCCGGACAAGATCATCATCATCAACCTCTCGGGCCGGGGTGACAAGGATGTGGCGGAGGTCGCCAGAATTCTCGGGAAATAATATCTCTCCTTAATGCACTGAAGGGAACCTAGCGATAGGTTCCCTTTTGCCAATGGGCACTAATATTAATTCAATCAGGCAAGCGTGCTTCTCAAGGATACTGCTGTTAAAGAAGGCGGGTTATAAATCCTCCCATTAATCCGTCATGGAAGGACAAGATAAAAATATTATTGCAGGAAAGGAGGGTGGCCCATGGCCAAAGTCCTTTACATCAAGGCCAATCCCAAGAGCGATCAAGAATCCCGCACATTCCAAATCTCCGAGGCGTTCATTGCCGCTTACCGGCAAGCCCACCCCAGCGATGAGATCATCACGTTGGACCTGTACAAGGAGATGGTCCCGCCCTTATCCACAGAAGAAGTCATCTTGAACAACAGCGGTACTGATTTTGCCCACCCCTTTTACGATTACGCCAAACAGTTCCTGGCCGTCGACAAGTACGTCTTTGCCGCGCCCTTATGGAACCTGAGCGTCCCCGGCATCCTCAAGAATTACCTGGACCGGATCATGGTCGTTGGTATTACCTTCCACTACACGGAAGAAGGTCCCGTAGGGCTGTGCACCGGGAAAAAAGCGGTCCACATCACCAGTCGGGGCAGCGATTACTCCACCAAGCCATACTCCGACTTTGAGATGGCCGACAGGTACCTCCGGGCACTCCTGGGCTTTCTCGGGGTGAATGAGTTTATCACCATTGCCGCCGACGGTTTGGACATTGATGGTGCGGATGTCAGGGGCATTATCAACCGGGCGATCCAAGAAGCACAGGCCAAAGCCAAGGAGTTTTAGGCCTTCGCTTCCCCATTTTGGACGGAAACTGCCACTAAAACAGGAACAGGCTGTACTTTAACGGTACAGCCTGTTTTGATCTTGCCGGTGGTTAATGCATTTGGATCCGGCTCCCCTGCCCATCTTCACCGGCGGGGATAACCTCCAGGTACCTTGGCAGCCGCTCCTTCAGCTCCCGGACATGGCTGATGATCCCCACCATCCGGTTCTTGTCGTGCAGCTTTTCCAAGGCGCTCATCACCTTATCCAGTTTCTCCTCATCCAAGGTGCCGAATCCTTCGTCCAGGAAGAAAAAGCCCAGCGGGTACCGGCCCCGCAGTTGGATCTTGGAGGACAGCGCCAAGGCCAAGGAGAGGGAGGTCAGGAAGATCTCGCCGCCGGAAAGGGTATTGACCGCCCGGCGGTTGCCGCCATTGTAATCATCGCGAATAACAAACTCGCAATCCTTCTCCTTGGCCAGCTCCAAAGCATACCGCTGGCCGGAGAGCCGCCCCAGTTGGTACGAGGCTTCCAGGGTCATATCCCGCAGGTGTTCCTGGGCCAGGAAGGAAACAAATCGCTTGCCCCGCAGGAGGTTGCTTAATTCCTCCGCCAAAGCCCGCCTCTTCTCCACCGCCGTCTTCTGCCGCTGCAACTCCTGCCAGCGGACTTGCTTGGCCTGAAGCTGCCCCAGCCGGTCTTTGGCCAAGGTTAACTCCGCCTTTAACCGGTCAACCTTCTCCAACAAGCCATTGCGTTCTTCCTTAACCGAGGCAAAAGCTGCTTCATCAAAAGAACGACCAGCCATCTCCCCTTCAAGCCTCGCCACTTCCTCTTCTGCAACAGCCCAGGCCTGCCGGTACTCTTCCAACTCCCGGCGGATCCCTTCCCGCTCCCCGGCGGGCAAAAGCGCTGCTTCCGCTTGTTTGGGATCGGCAAAACCCGCCTCCGCCAACCCAGCGCTCAAACGCTCGGTGACATCCGCCAACTCTTGCCTGTTCGTCTCCAAAGTGGCCTGGAAAGCAACCCGCTCCTTGGCAAGTTCCTCGACCGTTTGCCGGCTTGCCTGCTCATCACCTTTTGCCGCCTCCAACTCTTGACGCAACCGGGCGAGGGCTTGCTCCGTTTCTTCGGCCAAGGCCGCCAAGTCCCGGCCACCGGTGAGCCGGGCCAGTTCCCCGGCGACTTCCCCCAATTGCCGGTGGATATTCTTTAGAACCTCTTGCACAGATGCTTCTTTTATTTTAGAGGCCTGCAGCATCTCCCGGGCCTTCTCCAGCCGTTCGTTTATGGCATCCTGTTTTCTTAAGAGCACCTCCCGTTCCCGGTCAATCCGCTGCAACTGCCGTTCGGCCTCTGCCAATTCCTCCTTGCGTTTACGTAGCCCGCTCCGGTCCAAGGGGCCGCGGACCAGTTCAAAATCGGCCTGCAATGCTTCCTGTTCCCGTTGGATCCGGACCAGTTCTTCCTGGGCTTCCCGGGCCAAAAACGCGTTATTCTCCCAAGCCTGCCAAGCGTTGCGGAGCCGTTCCTCCCAGATTCGCGCCTCACGCAGCTTGTTTTCCGTGGTTTTTATAAGGGCTTGCCAGTGGTCCAACTCCCCACTGGGCTGTGCCGGCCGGGGATGTTCCAAAGAACCGCAGACGGGACAGGGTTCCCCGGCATGAAGCTCCTTAACCAGTTCGGCAGCGGAATTTTGGATGAGAGCTCGTTGCAGGGAGGTACGGGCTGTCGCCAATTCCCCTTCCACCCCGGCTACATACTCCTTGGCCCAGGCGCCAAGGTCATCGCCGGACGCTGCATCCCGCTCGGGCAACATTTGGTGGAGTACAGCAACACATGTGGCCCACTGTTCATCCCGGGCAGCTAAACGTTGCCGACAGACCTGTTCCCTCTCAGCCAGCCGCCCCTCACACTCTTCCAGGCGGCGTAGAACATCCAAGCCTTGCTCAACAAGGTCTTTTTCCTCGGCATTAAACTGAAGTTGCGCCCGCTTTTGCTGCAAAGCGGCCAAAGCGTCTTTAACCTCCGTCAATTCCCGTTGCCCTGCGGCCGTCTCTTCTTCAAACCCGTCAACTGCCCGGACAATCCCGGCCAATTCCTCCTCCTTTTCCCTGGCGTTTTTCTGCAGTTCATCATACTTTCGTTGCTGCTCCAAGCCTCGTTTATACTCAGCTCTTTCCTCCTGGAGCCGGGGGAATTGCTCGTTATAGGTCTTTTCCGCCTGTTCCAACCGGTATTTTATTGCCACGTACCGTGTTTCCGTTTCCTGGTGCTGCCGGAGTTTCTCCTCATAAACCTCCTGTTCCTTTCTGATCCGCCCTGCCAGTTCCCCTTGGCGCAAAAGCAGCTCCCGCAGGGGTTCCGCCCGGTCAGCCAGGTGCAACCGGTTTTGCTTTTCTTCCATCACCGGTCGCCTTTGCTGCAACTCGGCCTTTCTGGCCAGGGCCGCCTTCCGTTTAGCCGCCAAATCACTTAAGACCTCTGCTTCTTTAAAGGCCCGGTCCGCATCATCAAAGGCCTTTTGCACCGCCTGGCACTCGGTGGTCTTCGCCTTCAACTCTGTCTCGGCCCGGTCCAGCGCCTCCTTGGAGCAATCACCCAAACCCTGCTCCTCGCCCTCAATCCGTTGCAATTGTTCCAGGCAGGCGGTAGCCGCCCCTTTAACCTTGACCACCAAGGCCTCGCCGAATTGTTCAAAGTTAAACAGGTGTTCCAACATAGCCGCCCGCTCGGCGCCGGACAAGCGTAAAAACTGGTCAAACTTTCCCTGGGGTAACACCACCGCCCGGGTAAACTCCTCTCTCCTAATGCCCAAGATCTCCTCGATCTGAGCGGTGACATCCTGGGGTTTCGAGGCCAACACCTCTTCCTCGCCTTCGGGACTAAACCGGCGCAGGCGCGCCAGTTTTGCTACGGCCGACTCCGGGTCCTTACCGTTTCTCTCGTAGCGGCGCTCCACCAGGTACCGGCACCCGCCCAAAGCAAATTCGAAGGCCACTGTCAAGGCTTGCTCCTGGAGGTGAATGATCCCCCGGGTATTATTGCTGGCCCGGTCCACAGCGCCGTACAAGGCCAGGGTAATTGCATCCAGGATGGAGGATTTACCGCTGCCCGTCGGACCAAAGATGCCAAACAAACCCTCCCCGCCTAAGGCGGCAAAGTCCACAACCTGTAGTGACCGGTAACTGTTCAACCCGGAGAACTGGAGTTTGATCGGCCTCATGATGCTGCGCCTCCCGTTTCTTCGCTTCCGTCCGCCCAGGCATCAGCTAGTTCCTCCCGGTTCACCATCTCCAGAAAGAAATCCACCAACTCTGCAGGTGGAGCAACACCACGTTCCCGCTCATAAAAGAGGCGAAAACGTTCCTCCAGGGAAAGCTCGGCCAGGCATGTCTCCCCGGCCTCAAGCGCTTGTTCCGGGAAGATGGGCCGGATGGCAATAATGCCCGGATGGGCCGCGCGCAGCTCGGCCAACTCCGCCGGGGCAATCGGCTTGTCCACCGCTATCTCCAGTTCAACCCAAGATGCATGGTTCTGCGGTTGGGCACACCACTGCCGCGCTTCCTCGATACTGCTGGCCCGCCAGCGCTTTAAAGCCTTGCCGCAATTTAAACCAATTGCGTGTGCTTCCGCCCGGCCGCCGGGGCTTACATTCACGATCACTACTTCTTTTTGCTGGTCCGCCTCGGAGAAACTGTAGGCCAACGGCGAACCGGAGTACCGGCAGATTTGGGGGACCCGGTGCACTTGCTGGGGCCGGTGTAAATGCCCCAGGGCAACATATTGGGCCCGGCCGGGCAAGGCCAGGGGTGACACGGCCAAAGCGCCGCCCAATTGCCGTTCCGAATCACTTTCCACACCGCCAAAGGCAAACAAGTGTGCCACCGCCAGATTGACGGTATCAGCCCGGAAAATCCGGTCCGTTTCCTTAAACAAATGCGCCACCCGCTCTGAATAGGCGGCCTGCTGGACATCCTCATCCAGGTTTTCCGCCAAAACCTGGTTCAACCGGGCTTCCGACGGATACGGCAGCGCATATACCACCGCATTGGCTTCCGCCCCTGGAACCGCCAGTTCCACCCAGCCCGGCCCTGCCTGCACGCACCGGACCCCGCCATAGGCTCCCATGGCCACCGGTTCTTCCTCCGGGTAGCCAAACAGGGAGATCCCATGCCTTGCCGCCAACGGCGTGGCTGCGCACAAGCGGTCGGGACTGTCGTGGTTGCCGGCAATGACAACCACCGCCCGCCTGCCCCCGCCGGACAAACGCTCAACCGCCGCATAGAAAAGGGCTTCGGCCGCCGCCGGCGGGTTGTAGGTGTCAAAAATATCCCCAGCTATCAAGATCAATTGGATCTCGTTCTTTGTCACAATGTCCATTAATTCGTCGATAAATGCTTCCTGCTCCGGTAGTCTTGACCGGCCTTCCAAATTTCGTCCCAAGTGCCAATCGGACGTATGCAATATCCGCATGATGTTACCTCCGTCACTATGGTTCATGGTAGTTAAGGTTCCGCTCAGGTCGGATTTTTCCTTCAAATGTTTTATGGATTAAGCCGCCGCCCGCCATGAAATAATAGACACATTGCCCCAACAGAAACATGGTTCCGGATTTGGGATAAAACATGTTATAATCTAAACAAAATGTTGGAGCCAGTCACTACTCTGTTAAAAAATGGTGCTATGCTAGCCGGACCCTTTCCCCCGGTCATCCCCCGCAGGGCCATGCTGTAACAGCCGTGCCCCTGCGTTGCTTAATAGCTTAATAGGGAGAAAAAAAGAAAGGAAGTGAGTTTGTCTTTGAACTTGTTATTCGAGAAACTGACGGAAGTTTTATATGCAGTACTTCCCATCACCATCCTGGTGCTGATCCTGAACTTCACCGTAACGCCCCTGGGCTGGCCCCTCTTCCTCCGCTTTTTGGTCGGCGCACTCCTGATCATTGTGGGGCTTACCATCTTCTTGTCCGGGGTGGATATCGGAGTTACCCCCATCGGTAATCTGATGGGAGCCACGCTAACCAAGAGCAATAAGATCTGGATTGTGGCCGTCGCCGGCTTGGTCTTGGGATTCTTCATCTCCGTCGCCGAACCAGATCTGCACATCCTTGCCGACCAGGTTAATGCGGTCACTTCCGGCATGATCTCGAAATACAGTATCGTAATGGTCGTATCCGCCGGCATCGCAGTAATGCTGTCCATCGGGTTAATCAGAATCGTTTATAATATCCCTTTGTATAAAATCCTAACCCTCTTCTATCTGCTCATTCTCTTGTTAGGACTGTTCAACTCCCCTGTGTTTTTGGCCATCGCCTTCGATGCATCCGGGGCCACCACCGGAGCACTGACAGTTCCGTTTATTTTGGCGCTGGCCATCGGCGTTTCCGCCTTAAAGAAAGACAGTAAAGCTTCGGAAAAGGACAGCTTTGGTTTGGTGGCAATTGCCTCCATCGGCGCCATCCTTGGGGTGCTGGTCATGGGCGCCCTCGCTAAGACCGACGGAATCAACGGCGCCCTGGAGTCCCATATTTCGGAATCAACCTCCATCATTGCACCTTTTCTCCAAAAACTTCCCCGTATCTCCGGTGAAGTCTTCCTTGCCCTATTACCGCTGTTACTTATCTTTCTGGTCTCTCAATATGTGGCCTTTCATTTGTCTGGCAAAGAATTCCAAAGAATAATCAAAGGGCTGGTGTATACCTTTCTGGGGCTGGTCCTGTTTTTAATAGGGGTCAATGGGGGCTTTATGGATGTAGGCACTGTTGTCGGGCGGTCCGTCGCCTCCCTGGACAACAAGGGGTTTGTAATCATCATCGGTTTCGTACTCGGCCTGGTTACCGTCCTGGCCGAACCCGCCGTTTATGTTTTGACCCACCAAATAGAGGATGTTACCAGCGGATACATCCGGCGCAAAGCAGTTCTAGTGGCCCTGTCCATTGGCATCGGCTTTGCCGTTGCCCTCTCCATCTTGCGGATCTTGGTCCCGCAGATCCAATTATGGCATTACTTGCTGCCCGGATATATCATCGCTATTGTCCTAAGCTATTTTGCACCCAAATTATTCGTGGGCATTGCCTTTGACGCCGGCGGCGTCGCTTCCGGGCCGATGACAGCCACCTTCATCCTGGCCTTTACCCAAGGAGCGGCCGATGCCATTGAAGGTGCCAATGTCTTGGTTGAAGGCTTCGGGATGATTTCCATGGTTGCCTTAACCCCGTTAATTGCTTTGCAGGTCTTGGGCTTAATCTTCAAACTGAAGTCCAGAAAAGGAGGTCTCGCACAGGATGGAGAGTAGTCTTGACCAACACGGCTTTGAGTTGATATATATCATTGTCAATTTTGGTATGGGGAGCCGGATCGTTAAAGCGGCCAAACGGGAAGGCATAACCGGTGCAACCATTTTTCTCGGCCGGGGAACAGTTAAAAACCAAATTTTGGAATTCCTGGAACTATATGATGTCCGTAAAGAGGTTGTCATGATGGCTGCCGAAAAAAAACTGGCCGAACACACATTGGAGGTCCTGGCGCAGGAGTTCAAGTTCGCCAAACCAAACCACGGCATTGCCTTCACAACTTCTTTGACCAGGATTGTTGGCTCCAAAAACTTTAACCTTAATAACGCTGAGGAAAGCCGAGGTGTGGATAAGAAAATGTATCAAGCCATCTTTACCATTGTCGATAAAGGGAAAGCCCATGAGGTCGTTGATGTGGCCACCAATACCGGTGCCAAAGGAGCCACCATCATCAATGCGCGGGGTTCCGGCATCCATGAGACGAACAAGCTGTTCTCCATGGAGATTGAACCGGAAAAGGAGATTGTGCTGATTCTGACGGAAACTGCCCTCACTGATAAAATTGTCTCCGCCATCCGGGAGGAGTTTAAGATTGACGAACCGGGCAAAGGCATCATCTTTGTCCAAGAGATCAATAAAACTTACGGTCTGGCCAAATAGAACCATTTCGGCATAGCACAAATCCGTAGGCAAAAGCCCTAACGGGAGCGCCAGCAACAAAAGCCGCCATCTTCCGTCTTAAGGAAGGGCGGCTTTGCCATGCCTCGGGAACCGGATAAATTACTCAGCCCGGATATGCCGGGAGGATAAAGTTACCTGAAGCGTTACTGGACGCCGCAACTTCTGGTTGAAGGGAACAAAAGCTCCAGACGAGACAGGCTAAGAAGAAAACTCGCACTGCCATTTTCATGCCACTCACCTCCTGATAAACTCCACCCGCCGGTTTTGGGCCCTTCCTTCCGGCGTCCCGTTATCCGCCACCGGTTCTGTGTCCCCCTTGCCGTCAATGCTTAGCCGCTCTGGATCAATATTGTAATTTGTCACCAAGAAATTCTTGACACTGCCGGCCCGGTCAAGGGAAAGCCGTTGATTCAGCTCCTTGCCGCCAACATTATCGGTATGGCCGACAATCAACAATTTGATCTCCGGATTATTGAGCAAGACCTCAGCGATCTGTTTTAACACGTGATAGTATTCAGCATTTAACTTGGCCGAGCCGGTATCAAAGTAGATCCCATGGGAGGAGTATTTACCCTTCTTCAGCAGCTCTCCGGCAATGTCCGGGACATGGGTGGCCAGCCGGAGGTCCTTGATGAGCATCTGGCTGTTTTTAACATTATCACCAAAATAAAACCTAATCTCTTCTGGCATCTTCGGCACAAAACCAGCGGCATTCAAGACCAAGACCCGGTTGATATAGATCTTCAGCTTTTGTTGGTTGATGGTCATGGAGAAATGGACGGTTTCATCGTCGTTGTAGCACTTCTTTTTATACCAATAAGTATACGGCAGGAGTTTACCCGCGCATGAACCGCTGAAATAGACATACTCGTCTTGTCTTCCCACCCGGACACTGGCGTCATAGGGCCGGCCAAATGTAATCTCCATCCCGGGATAATTTTGGGCCTTAAAGTAAAAATCAAAGGTTAAATCCTCAAGCTTCTGCGGCAAGGCCACCCGTAAATACGTCTTCACAGCCTTAAGCCAGGTGTCCCCATCCTCCTTAACAAACTCCGTCCGGCCGTCAAAGAAAAATACGTCCTTTGGGAGTTGCCCTGATGAAAAATCTTCCACCTTGATTACTTTCTCCCCGGGCAGGAAAGTGTAACTCTCCACCACATCTTCGGCAAAGACGGCCAAAGAACAATAAAGGCAAAAACAAACCACTAGTACAAATAACAGATAAAATCTTTTTGGCCATTCCACTTACCCCCTCGCTTATTGCACAGGAATTTCCGTGGCCACGACAAAATCCTTCACATACAATTCGGTTTTAGCCTCGGTGTTCAGGTGCATAACGATATACTCCGGAAAAGTGGTCACAAAAGCCGGGACATCCATGACCGCTGTTTTATTCAAAAAGATTGTAAGTTTTTGGCCTTAAATGGCCAGCACCAACCGGTTGATCTCATTTTCTTTATATGCCGAGTGTTTGGCTTTACCGTTGGGCAGATCGATCCCGCTGCCCCTTCCTTGGTACTGCAAATTCCCGTCGAGCATACCCAGGCTAATCTCGGCTTTATATCCCTTAGGCTCAGTTCAATCCGCATTTTCGGGTAGTTTTTCGCCTTAAAAGTGTACTCCAGGGTTAAATCTTGGAGTTTAGGCGGCAGATCGATGTGCATGGAAGTGTTGGGAAAGGCTTTCAACCAGTGATCGGCGCCGATCAAAACCACTTCACAATTACCGCAGAAAAAAATCGGTCCAAAGGGTATCTAACTAAGCGGCACCGTGGAAAAATCCTCCGCCATAAGGATTTTACTGCCCGGCACAAAGACTGGTTCGCTGTTGGCGGCAAAAGTTACATTCATTAAACAACCTAGCAGTATCATGCCTATTAGCCATTTTTTCACCGCAGCCACCTCCGGAATCGTTTTATTATATAGAAATAATATCGGTGCTATGTAAACCGATATTGATAACTTTCCTAATAAAACCAATAAATGTTATTATATTAACATTGTCTGACTAACGACAACATAAACATGCCGTGGCGCCTTCTTTAATTATCGAGCAAAAAAAAGCCGCTTGACAAATCCCCTTTATCAAACAGCTTTTGCAGATAAGTAGTTGATAAGAAAGGTGCCCCCAAAAATGCCCGGTGGCTAAAAAGGAGCATAGCGGGCCATGACTTTTTCGGCGGTTTTCAGGCCATCCACGGCCGAGGACATGATCCCCCCAGCATAACCGGCACCCTCCCCCATGGGGTATAAACCCGCAATGTTGGCCCGGTGGTTATCGTCCCTGCTTATGCGCACCGGTGAGGAACTCCTGGTCTCAACCCCCGTGAGAATACTGTCGGGCATGGCAAAGCCCTTGATCTTGCGGCCAAAATACACCAGCGCCTCCCGTAGCGTTTCAATGACATAAGCAGGCAGGCAGTGCTTGAGCTCGGCAAAGGTAACACCCGGTTGGTAGGTGGGCTGCACACGCCCGCATTTGACGCTGGGTCGATCCGCCAAAAAATCCCCTGTCAACTGGACGGGCGCCCGGTAGTTCCCACCCCCGAGCCGGTAGGCCAAGCCCTCCCACCGGCGCTGAAATTCAATTCCCGCCAAGGGATGATCACCGGGGAAATCCGCCGGTGTCACGCCCACCAGCAAAGCGGCGTTGGCATTGCTGCCGTCCCTTTTGTACTCACTCATCCCGTTTGTCACCAGGCAATGTTCCTCGGAAGCGGCGGCCACCACATACCCGCCGGGGCACATGCAAAAGGTGTAGGCGGACCGGCCGTTTTTAGCGTGGTAAGCCAGCTTGTAATCGGCCGCCCCCAGCCCCGGGTACCCGGCATAATTCCCGTATTGAGCCCGGTCGATCAGGTCCTGGGGATGCTCGATCCTAACCCCGATGGAGAAGGCCTTCCGTTCCATGGCCACACCCCGTTTATGCAGGACCGCGAAGGTGTCCCGGGCGCTGTGACCGATGGCCAGCAAAACCACCTGGCAGGGCAAGCGCTCACAACCATTGATCTCAAGTTCAGCCAAACGCCCATCTTTGACAAGAAAATCGGTCACCTTCGCCTTAAACCGCACTGTCCCACCAAGGGCCACAATCTCCTGCCGGATATTCTTAATCGTCGTTTTCAGCAGGTCCGTCCCAATATGGGGTTTATTTTTGTAAAGAATCTCCCCGGGAGCCCCTGCCTTCACAAACTCCGCTAGGACCAGCCGACATCTTTGGTCATTGATCAGCGTGGTCAATTTGCCGTCGGAGAAAGTACCGGCCCCGCCCTCGCCAAACTGGACATTGCTCTCCGGGTCCAGCGGGCCGCCCTGCCAGAAAGCATTGATCCTAGCGGTACGCGCCTCCACATCCTCGCCCCGCTCGAGGATGACGGGGCGATACCCGTGCTTTGCCAGCAACAAGCCGGCAAAAAGGCCCGCCGGCCCCATGCCGATGATCACCGGCGGCTGAACCAGTCGCTCGCTGCCAAATTGCACCTTTAGACATGTTGGCTCCGGCGTTGCCGTCACACCCGACAAACCAGACTTAGCCAGGATTTGTCCCTCATTGCGGGCGGAAACATCAACGGTATACACATAGCAGATCTCCTCTTTTTTCCTGGCGTCAACCGACTTCTTGAAGATGTTAAAATCCAGCAGTTCCCGGTCTTCCAGGCCGAGTTTCGCCAGGATGGCTAGGCGCAGAGCTTCCTTTTCCGCTGCGTCATCCTGTGCCTTCTGGATGTTGATTTTTAGATTGGTCAATCTAATCATGGAAGTGACCTGACCCCAATTTATGTACC
>DGDV01000019.1 GCA_002385625.1 Firmicutes bacterium UBA3943 | reverse complement strand
TAAATCATGGGTACATTATATAATGACCAAAACTCGGTCGTCAAAGATGACCAGGGGTGTTTTGTTTTTATATTTATTACTGCAATTTACAGTAATATACTGTCGAATTCTGCTAGTTTTTTCTTTTTCCATATTGTCCTGCATAATTGAACATGGTATAATTTGTCATAGGATAATTTTATTGTTACAAGAAATTTGGGAAAAGGAGAGATTTATATGAAAAACCGCTTGGTATTCGTTCTTTCCTTATGTTTGGTTCTAACTTTTACCACCTGTAGCTTGGCCGCATATAATACCAGTGATTTTGAATGGGATACTGATAGCTGGTACAATATTGATGAAGTTTACAAGTACATTGAACTCGGTGGCGGTATATATGAAGGAGAATACGAAGAACTTTACTTTAAATATTTCCTCAATGAGCAAACTTTTTTCCTAATTGATTACGATGACTGGTATAAATACGAAACAGTATTTGCCGGTAGTTATTTGTTCAACAATGGTTTCTTCTTTAGTGCAGCTTATAATGAAAATCATTACATCTGGTTCTCCCCAGGTTATCGTTTTGACCTTGCCGATGGAAAGAGTTTTGTAGCTGTAAGTGTCGATTACGTTAATTTTGATAATGATTATTACAGAGATTACAATAAAGAAAATGAGGATATCAACGAAACCCTCGATGATTTGTTTACCCTGGAAATAAACAGTAAATTTTTCATTGGTAACGCCCGGATTATCGCCAATCTCTGGCTTCCCGAAGATAACGATGTTGAAGACACGAAATATACAAAATATTACCTCGGGGCAAATTTCTTAGTCAACGATGCACTGGTGATCGGCGCCGACCTTTACGGTAAAAATTCCGAGCTGGACTTCAGCATGGGCATGACCTGGAAACCAGCCCCCCTCGTCATCGATGCTTGCGCCGGTATTGATTATGACGATGATTATTACTTTTATTTAAGCTGTATGTATCGTTGGAACGAAAACTACAGTTTCGGTGTAGGAGTCGATAAATATCAAGATTGGGATGCTGAATATTATCTTAAATTTAAATACGCCACAGACAAAAATGCCATCGCCGCATATTATACCATCGAAAATGAATATCTTAAGGATTATTGTTTCTGGCTCAACAGCACTTGGTACTTTGACTAAAACTCTTGCCCTATAATATTCTCTTTATTACGTTTAGCCAAAATCAGAACAGCCCCTGCTTTTGCATGTCAAAAAAGGGGCTGTTCTTTTTTTCCTCTGTTCAACTTTTTTCGGGTTTGTAACATAAAATGACAGTACTTTTCACCTTTTATACATTTGTCCTACCAAAGAATAAATCGGTGCTATATTGTTACCTCTTTTTTATATCAATTATGATTTAGTTAAAATGTGTTACTATAATATTGACCATAAATGACCATTAATGTATAATTAATTCGGTTTTAGGCTGAATTTTATTAATTAAAGGAGTTGACAATGAATGAAACGAGTTCTGGTTTTAGCTCTTGCATTGGTCCTGACCTTGACCACAGGCATTGCCGCCATGGCAGCAATCGAAGCCCCCGGTGAAACCTGCATTGATTGGGAATGGGGTATCGGTTGGGATGATCCCTTCTATGAATTCGGTTTCCTAAATATTGACAGTCCCGTAGCCGATGCAGACGGCATATGGCATTTATGGGGCACCTACTATCAAAATGACTTTACCTTTGCCCAAGTTTTGTTTGGAGAAAACAATGACAACAGCATCAATGCATTAAGAGGCAGCTACCTCTTTGAAAACAATTTCTTTGTCGGCGCTGAATTCGTCAACGATGACAGCAATGATGACAGCAATGATGACAGCAATGGTGATTATTTCCGAATTGCTCCCGGTTATCGTTTCAGCTTGGGTGAGCGGAGCTACGCTGCAGTTAGCGTGAATTTTACCGATCCAGATAACGGTGATTCTTATACTTATCTTGAGGGTAACGTCCGCTACTGGTTTGACAACGCCAGGATTCAAGGCCACCTCTACATTCCCTTTGACAGCGATTATAGCTTTGAATTATTGATTCATCCCTCTTTCAAGATTCAGGACAATCTTATCGTTGGTGCTATCCTTGAGTATATCGAGGATGAAACTGAAGAGATCTCCGTTATTGGCGGTTGCACCTGGATGCCGGAGAAGTTTGTCATTGATACCATCTTGTCCTTCAATTACGAACACGTTGATCAAACATACTTCATGGTCGGCGGACTCTATCAATTGACTGACCAATTCGCCTTTGGCGCCAATATCGATAAGCTTGAAGATCAAGACACCCAATTTGCCATCAAAGCTAAATACGCTCTCAATGACAAAGCCAATCTCAAATTCAAATACGACTTTGAGACCGATGATGCCGGGGATGCCATCCTCTTGACCTACTTCTCCAACTTCTAATAGCTGTTTTAAAATCTTAGAGAGCTCCTTTTTGCAAAATAAAGGAGCTCATTTTTTGTCCTTGTCTCCCGCCATTTTGCTAACGACCGTGCTTATCATCTCGACAATTGGTATGAGATCGATGAGCTCCAACCCTTCGCTGAAGTCGGCACCCATCACTATGCGGTTAAATTCAAATAAGCCACCGGCGGCGCCAGCAGCTTCAAACTGTCCTATGCCTTTGATAGCGAATATAACCCATAGACGTTCAACATTACCTATACCCGGTTCTTTAAGTAAACTTCTTGAACAAAATAACACGAAGCCCCGGTCATATTTATGCCTCATCTGAGTTCACTTGCGGATAAAATGCCTATATTCGCTTTAATACTTTGTTTTCTGTTACCTTCCTTTTAAATCTCTTATTATAATATTGCCATCGACTCAACTATATTATATAATTTATCCAGGTTTTAACCATATTAAAAAATAAAGGAGCGTGTTTTTTGTGAAAAAAGTCTAATCCTCACCCTGTTTGTCTCCTTATTTTTGACCTTGGCCACTTGCAGCATGGCCGCAATCCGTACTGAAGACAGCGATTACAGTGTTGACAGTTGGTACGGGATCGACGAAGTTTCCCCGTTCGCTGAATTCAGAGGTGATTTCGCTGACGGTACTGATTATTATTTTTTAAACAGAAAATATTTTCTAAACGAACAAACCTTTGTCAATGTTAGATATGCCGATCTTTACTATGATTCGGGGTTTGGTTTTTCCGGAAGTTACCTTTTCGGAAACAATTTCTTTTTAGGTTTTAGCGCCGGGGAGTTGTCTGATGTTCCGGGTTTGCCGCCCTTTTCACCTGCGTTTCCCTTCGCTTGGGAAGCCATCACTATCTCCGCCGGTTACCGTTTCAATCTTGGCGAAAAAAGTTTTCTTGCCGCAAGTATCGGTTACTGGGATCCTGATTATTTCTCTGATGAAGATTATTTCCTGGATCTATACGGAAAGTTCTACTTCGACAACGCCCGGGTTAAAGCCCGTATTACCTTACCTGAAGACAGCGACATTGAATACTATTTCCTCAACGCCAACTTCCAAATTATCGATAACCTCGTGATCGGCGCAACATATGAAGGAGTAGATTCTGATTCTTACCTAAGTGCAGGATTTACCTGGAAACCTGAACCGTTTATCATTGATGGTGAAATTGGTGAAGATTATTATGATAAAACATACTACACCCTCAGCGGTATGTATTGCATAAACGAGAATAACCGTTTCGATGTTGAAGTTTACAAATATGAAGACATTGACGCCCTATTCACTGTTAAATATAAATATACCAATGACGCTGGCAGTTTCAATCTCGCTTATACCTTTGATAACGATGATATATCATCTGACAGTTTAACCTTATCCTATGCCATGTTCTTTGAATAAGCATCTCGCCTAAAAACAAAAAAGCCCCGGCAATTATGTGCCGGGGCTTTTCTAATAATCAGGACTTACCAGGCGTTAATTAGTCGTTAAGAGATAACCGCCTCTCCAGCAACTCCTTGTACTCCGCTATGTTTAACTTCACTTTAGCTACTCCCTCTTCCATGGCTGCTTTCGCCACGGCACAGGCCACCGCGGGTACCACCCGACGGTCAAAGGGGTTAGGAATGATATACTCCCTGTTTAAGTCCTTGGGTTCCACCAAGCCGGCGATGGCATGGGCCGCTGCGATCTTCATGCCTTCAGTAATCTGCCGGGCCCTTACATCCAACGCCCCCCGGAAGATGCCGGGGAAACCCAGTAAATTGTTGATCTGATTTGGATAATCGGAACGTCCCGTTCCCACCACGAAAGCTCCGGCAGCCAAAGCCTCTTCTGGCATAATTTCAGGAACCGGGTTGGCCATACTGAAGATAATGGGGTTAGCCGCCATACTCCCTACCATCTCCCGGGTAACAATATTACCCACGGAAACACCAATGAAAACGTTTGCTCCTTTTAAAGCCTGTTGCAAATCCCCCTGTTCCCCTTGGGGATTGGTCAAGCGGGCCAGTTCCTCTTGGTAACTATTACCCGCACAATGGCCGGGTGCCAAGATCCCCTTGGTATCGCAGACCCGGATCCGCCGGGCTCCGGCATGCCATAACAACATGGCGATGGAATATCCGGCGGCGCCAGCGCCGTTAATCACAATTTTAGCGTCCTCCAACGCAATACCGGCCAATTTTAACCCGTTGAACAACCCGGCGGCGCAAACCACGGCCGTTCCATGCTGATCATCGTGGAAGACTGGGATCTCCAGCCGTTCTTTTAACTTTCTTTCAATTTCAAAACACCGGGGCCCGGAGATATCTTCCAGGTTAATCCCGCCAAAGGTCGGCGTCAACCGAACTACGGTCTCCACCACTTCATCCACGTCTGTTGTGGCAAGACAAAGGGGAATGGCATCGATATCCGCAAAGCTCTTAAAAAGAATGGCCTTACCCTCCATTACCGGCAGCGCCGCCTCAGGGCCAATGTTTCCCAAGCCCAAAACCGCTGTGCCGTCACTGACCACAGCCACCATATTTCCGCGATTGGTGTAGCGGAAGGACTCCTCCGGATTTTGGGCAATGACCTTACAGGGCTCCGCCACCCCCGGTGAATAGGCCAAACTTAATTCCCACTTATTGCTGACCGGTACTTTACTCCGGATGGCAAACTTCCCTTTGGCCTTCGCATGCAAGCGTAAAGCATCTTCTTTTAAGTTCATTTAGATATTCCTCCTAAATCATGCCTTTCCCCGACGTTTCTTCCGGCTATTTACCCTGCTTTGGCAGAAACTTTCTGCCTCAGCCAAGCAATCTTTGCCGGACCGCTTCATAAAGGATAATGGCTGCCGCAGTAGACACATTCAACGATTCCGCCTGACCTGGGAGGGGAATACTGAGATATTTGACCAGATGTGACACCTTCCAGGCTCCCGACAGGCCACTACCCTCGTTACCAACGATAATACTAGCTTTTCGCGGAAATACATTTTCATATAGCGAGACGGTTGCCCGGGGATCACCGGCAAATAATGCCACCCCGTTCTCAGCAGCCCAGGTCATAATGGCCTCCGGGGCGGCAACGGTTGTTTCCAGGTGAAATATCCCGCCCATCGTGGCGCGAACAGCCTTGGGATTATAGCGATCAACCGTTCCTGGGGTCAGCAGGCAAAGCTTTGCCCCAAAAGCCCAGGCCGTCCGGATGAGCACCCCCAGGTTTCCCGGATCCTGTACCCCATCAATCACCAGGGCCAAATAATCGTCACTGGCAGGTACAGTAGGAATGCTCTGATTGTTCTTTTGTTTAACCACTGCCAGGATTCCTTGGGGCTGCTCGGTGTCGGAAAGATCCCGCAAAACAATTTCCGATAGTTCGGTGACGGGGATCCCTTGCCGGGATGCCGCCGCCGCCAATCTCTGAATTTCTGTCCGTGGGTTATTGCTGCCCACAAGGATACGTACAATTTCATGGGCTGAGGACAATAGCTCCGCAACCAAGTGAGGACCTTCGACAAGAAAGAGACCGCTCTCCCGCCGCCCTTTGCCTGTTTTCAGTCGCCGTAGCTCTTTTACCAAAGGGTTACTTTTACTGGTAATTTGCACGCCGGCTCCTCCCATAAAAAATCGGCCCTGCTGGGCCGATAAGTGATCACTTATTAACAGCGGCTTTTACCGTACCGACCAGTTCCTCAAAGGCTTTACCGTCATTAACGGCCAGATCCGCCAAGGCTTTCCGGTTGATCATGATCCCGGCCTTCTTCAGGCCACTGATTAATGTGCTATAGGTCATGCCGTTATTCCGGGCCGCCGCATTGATCCGGGCGATCCAGAGCCGGCGAAAATCCCGTTTCTTGGCCTTCCGGTCCCTGTAAGCATAGGTCAGGGACTTCAGGATTTGGGCATTGGCCACGCGGAAGACACGGCGCCGGGCGCTGCGATAACCCTTGGCCAATTTCAAAATCTTTTTATGACGGCGGCGAGCCGTAAATCCACCTTTTACACGAGCCATTTTGAGAATCTCCTCTCTTCTTCAATAATATCAAAAGTTAAACTTTAGATGGCCAACATCTTCTTGATCCGTTTGGCATCTGCAGGACTGACAACTTCGGCGTGGCGAAGATTCCTTTTCTGTTTCGGGCTCTTCTTCTCTAAAATGTGGCGTTTGTACGCACTGTTCTTCTTTATTAAACCGGTACCGGTTACTTTAAAACGTTTTGCCGCTCCTCTGTGGGTTTTCATCTTTGGCATGGAAAAAGCTCCTCTCTTTTAGTTTAATTATTATGCCTCTTGTTCTTTTTCAACCTTATCCGCTTTTTGCTCCTTGTTTTCTTTGTTTTCCTTTGCCGAGAGAATCATAATCATGTTTTTTCCTTCAATTTTCGGTTCCCGTTCCAGATTGGCATACTCACGGACAGCCTCATAAAGCTGCATCATGCGGACCCGACCAAGTTCAGCATGGACGATCTCCCGGCCACGGAACCTGACCATCACTTTGACTTTATCACCATCCTGCAAGAATTTCTTGGCTGCTTTGGCTTTTACCTCAAAGTCATGGTCCTCGATCTTGGGGGTCATGCGGATCTCCTTGATCTCGATGATTTTTTGTTTTTTCCGCGCTTCCCGTTCCCGCCTGCTTTGCTCATAGCGGTATTTACCGTAGTTCATAATCCGACAGACCGGTGGTTTCGCTAAAGGGGCAACTTCCACAAGATCCAAATCCTGCTCTGCAGCAAGCTGCAACGCTTCACGCAGTGGCATGATGCCCAACTGTTCGCCATCGGCGTTTACCACACGAACCTCTCGGGCACGGATATCTTCGTTTATCCGCAAATCGTTGTTAATTATTCGACACCTCCCAAAAAAATTCAAAGAAAAAAGGACGATCGCAACCGCCCTTTCACAATAACCTTCATTACTGTTGGTTTTGTGACCCGTGCGACGCTGCCGACGGGTGAGAAGCGGTAGCTTCTTCTTTGACAAAACGTATTATAACATTAAACCGTATCTATCGTCAAGTTTTTTCCTGATCATTTCGCGCGGCTTCGATCACCTGTAACATAACATCGGGCATCGGGGTCTCAAAATACAGTTTTTCGCCAGTAACGGGGTGGATAAAGCCCAGGACGGCAGCATGCAATGCCTGCCCCTCAATGGGCAAATACTCTTTTTTTCTGCCATAAAGGGGGTCCCCCACCAAGGGATGACCGATATGGGCAAAATGTACCCGGATCTGGTGGGTCCGGCCGGTTTCCAGCTTTGCCTCAATCAGAGTCGTCCGCGGGAATCGCTCCAAACACCGCCAATGGGTGACGGCCCTTCGTCCGTTGGGCACAATGGCCATCTCCTGCCGGTGGACGGGATGACGGCCTATGGGGCCGGAGATGGTTCCCGCGTCCTTGGCCAAAACACCATGGACCAGGGCGATATACCGCCGCTCAATGGTCCGTTCATGGAACTGTTTTGCCAGACCAAGATGGGCGACGTCGGACTTGGCCACCACCATCACACCGGAAGTATCCTTATCTAACCGGTGCACTATGCCGGGGCGAAGAACGCCGCCTATGCCCGAGAGGTTCTTGCAGTGTCCCAACAGGGCATTGACCAAGGTCCCGTCACTATTTCCAGCCGCAGGATGGACCACCATCCCCCGGGGCTTATTAACCACGATCAGATGCTCATCTTCGTAAAGAATCACCAAGGGAATATTCTGGGGTATGGCCTCGGCCGGAACCGGTTCCTCATAACTGACCAGCAACTCCTCGTCCCCGGCCAGCCGGTAACTGGCTTTTGCCGCCTTGCCGTTAACCAACACTCCGCCGTCCTTAATAATCTTCCCCACCATGGTCCTGCTGATCGCCAAGGCACCTGCGAGAAAGAGGTCGAGACGTTTTCCCGCATCACTTATTTGAGGAAAAAGTCTCTTCTCCACCAATGGACTGCACCTGCCCTTGCTTGCGATATCCCCGATAAATCATCCACCCGGCCAAAAGGAGCAGGACCAAACAACCAACCTGTGTGGTCCTAAGCCAGCCAAAGGCCAGAATCTGACTCTCACGGAAGATCTCGATGACAAACCGGGCGATCGAATACAACCCGATATATGACCAGAAAACCAAGGAGTCAAAGGGCTTGCACCGTTCAAGCCACAACAAGACCAGAAAGATGGCCAAGCTGGCGCCTAGGGCATAAAGCTGGGTGGGGTGGCGCAGCAGGCTGTCCCCGGCCGCACAACTTAGTGCCCAGGGGACATTTGCTGGTACACCATAACAACATCCATTCAGAAAGCAGCCAATTCGGACAATACTGTAACCCAAGGCAATCCAAGGCGCCGCCAAGTCCGCCAAAGGCCAAACCGGCAAAGCCTTTCGTTTGGCATAAATCAAGCCACAGGCGAAACCACCCAGGACCCCGCCATAGAAGGAGAGCCCACCCTGGTTAAAAAATAAGATGGAAACGGGATTCTTTAAATACGTGGGGAGTTCCAATAAAACAAAGAGAATCCTGGAACCAACCAGTGCGCCGACCAAAACCCATAACGCCAAATCAACTACCCGGTCAAACACGGTGATGCTACGTTTTTGGGCCCGCCGTCCCACCGCCCATACACCGATGATAAAGGCCACGGCCAAGGTAAAACCGTATGAATAAATGGGTATGGTTCCAAGATGAAAGAGGATTGGTCGCATTATTCCATTCCCCGCTTTCTTTTTTCCTGCCATTCACGGCGAAGAGTGACCATGACAATAATCCCCACTCCGACAACAATGGCCACGTCAGCCAAGTTAAAGACCGGCCAGAAGTGAAAATCCAAAAAATCCACGACACCGCCCAAACGCAGCCTGTCCAGGAGATTGCCCAGGGCCCCGCCCAGTCCCAACGCCAGACCCCACCGGAGAAACTTTGGTTGCCTGGCAATCTCCTTCCGGTACCGCACTGTCGCCACAAGCACCAGAAGGGTCAATCCCACCAGCAAGGCGGTTTGGTGGCGAAGAATCCCAAAGGCAGCGCCATAATTAACAATATAATGGAAGGAGAAGATACCCGGAATGACCGGAACCGTTTGAAATTGCTCCAAACTTTTTTGGATCAACATCTTTGTGCCCTGGTCCAAGATTAAGACGACCAAAGCAGTCCAACAGATCAAGCCCAAAGTGGTCACTCCTCTCAAACAATCTTTATAATATCAAATGAATTCCAGGTTGTCCACGGTTATCCGCAAATGAGAAGCGGCCCGCTTCAACGGGCCGCTTTTTACAGGTTCAAAGTTGCGGATCATCGGGAATTCCCTGCGGGTAATCTTCCTCGATGATCCCATCCACTTCATTGATCACCCCTGGATGTTCCCCCGCGTCCAGATACATCTCATTATAGGATTGAAGATCCTCCCCGATATCCTGGGGTGTTTCGGCGGTGCCATAACGCGCCACCGCCTGCCAGACATCTTCCCCGTCGGTTACTGCATTGTCACTGTCGTCGGTAAAGGTCCTACCAAAGGGCGGCCCGAGGTACTCCTCCTCCAGGGGGCGGTCACGCTCGACCGACAGTTCCTCTTCCTTCCGCTGGCAATCAAGGCAAAAGGCCGTCTCCGGCAGCGCTTCCAAACGAGCCTCCGGTATTGGTTGCCCGCATCCTTCACACAGGCCGTACTCCCCCCGTTCCATCCGTTCCAAGGCGTGTTCAATGTTTCTCCGGCGAATACGCAATCTGTCTAATAAACCCAGGTCCTTTTCCCGTTCGAAGGTTTCTGATCCCAGATCAGCCGGATGATTGTCATAGGAGGACAATTCATTAAAGGAATCCTGCAGGCTTGTCTCCAGTCCCAAGGAATTGCCGGTGGCAAAGGCCTTCTCCAGGCGGGCTTTCTCCGCTTCCAAACGGGATCTTAATCCGGACCAATCCGGCATGGTTTCAACTCCTTTATTTATCTGATATTCGGCACCTGCTCGTTGACAATCCGCACAATTTCGGCAATATAATGCCCGATTATGGGTAGATTCAAGCTGGCCAGCCGGGTCAACAAAGCCAGGAAAGCCCCGGCGATTAGCGTTACCCCCAGGGCAACGCCAAAACCCCGGGCCAGACCGGTTAAAAAATTCAATAGCAGAAGGCGTAAAGGATGCTGCAGCAGTTCCACCAGTTGGTAAAGGTTGTTTTTCGCCAGCCACCGATTTAGCGTCAGCAACTGCTGAACGATGATCCGGTTGAACCGGTTGCCTGCTTGAACACCCCTTCTTTTCCGCCGGATTGCGTCCACCCCTGCATCATTTTCCCCCAGCGCGGCCCTATCAACCCAAGGCTTGAGAAGGTAAATTAACCCAGTACACCACCGGCTTCCAACACCCCATGACCTTGCCGCTCGGCAAAGGCCAAGGCTTCCTCAATCCGCTTCAACCCAGGCTCAAATTCTTCCCGTGGAATCTGTTTTAATAGCGCCCGTCGGACCAGCTCGGATCGTTCCTCACCTTCTAAAGCCCGGCGTACGCACAGAACATTGTTGTGGCTCAGATAAATTCCCGCCATGTAACAGGCATCAATCGGTGTCGCCCGGGGTTTTGGTTCGATGGGCAAAACCTCCCCGGCATTAGCGCCCAATTCTTTCATGAGCGGCCAGCCCATCCGCCACAGGAAGGATAGGCTAATCTCCGGTGTTACCCAGGTGGGATAGGCCAAGTGGGCCAATT
Organism: Firmicutes bacterium UBA3943; assembly: GCA_002385625.1. GTDB lineage: Bacteria > Bacillota > UBA4882 > UBA10575 > UBA3943 > UBA3943. Next base: position 14,510 of record DGDV01000019.1, on the reverse strand, counting down.
GCGCCAGGATGTAGCCGAACTCCATCTGCAGAGTCTCCCATTGCCTTTGCTCATACAAGCCCCTCAGATAGCGCAGGGTCTCTTTCAAACCCAGCCTCCTTTGGCTTAAGGTCAATTTTACCTGTTCCGTAACAGATAAACTTAAGGGCTGCAGGTAAAGGTTCTCCAACTCGGTAACGAACTCCGCTACGTTTCCTCGCTCCGGTAGATTAAATGGTCGCGGATACGGCTTATCCAACTTAAGCCCCAGCCCACGCATGATGGCCATCTTTCGCCGGTGCTGGCGTAAAAATTCCGACCAGTCACCATCTCCGGTTATTACGTCCTTTCCCAAATCAAACAAAAAAGCTTCGGGCAGAACATGCAGGGTTATGTTCTCCATCCCGGCCCCCCCTTTTTCTCCACCGGTAAAGCTTTTATCACTCCTGCCGGTCGTTTTTACCCAGGCCTTTGGTCCAACACTCTGTTTGGCATCACTCCTGGGGACTTCCTGCTAATTCCCGTTTATTCCCTAACCGGCAGTAGCAGGATTCCCGTGGAGCAAAACGAAGGTTATACTGGGTAATACTAAGTGAACATCGGCTCCTTTCAGGATTAATATCGGCAAAATATGGCGGCTATTAAATCTTTTCCAGTCAAGCCGAACGATGACTGGAAAGAAGTATTTTATTTCCATTATTCCACCGGTAATTCAAGGATTTTTTAACATTTGGTGAACACTCCGCCAAATTTCCTCGTAAAATTATTATGAAAACAAAATTTAACGTTTACGGAATTCCTGCATTTACCCGTATTGGCTCCCAACTTTTCAGCTATTATGATAAAATCCCTGTCTGGCTCGGCATATTTTACATTTTCTTTCTTGCAAACTTGATACACAACCTTATAATAGAGAGTAACTGCATTTAAATTCGGTTTTTCTTAGCTGCCCTGGTAAAAGTTTTACCTACACTTGACATATCATCTATGTTAAACTAAGTTTTGCTTATTAGCTTTTATTTTATAAAAGTGTGCTCTAAAAGTGTGCTCTCTAATACTATTAGGAGGGATCGTTATGAAGCAAAACGCCCTTCCCAAAGTGGCCTATTTCTGTATGGAATATGGGCTAAACCACGAATTTCCTATTTATTCGGGAGGGCTCGGCATCTTAGCCGGTGACCATTTAAAATCTGCCGGTGATCTGAAAGTTCCCTTGGTTGCCGTGGGGATTCTCTGGCGTCAAGGCTATACTGAACAGCGTATCGGGCCGGACGGACGACCCTATGATATTTTCACTGATCACAGCTATGATTTTCTGGAAGACACCGGGGTCAAGGTTAATGTGACCGTCCGTGGCAACCAAGTAACATGTAAAGTCTGGAAGACGGAGCATTTTGGCAATGCCCCCCTTTATTTGCTGGACACCAATCTACCGGAAAATGAAGAGCCATGGATCACCGACCGTCTGTACAGCGGTTCCGGCGATGACCGGATTGCCCAAGAAATTGTCTTAGGCATCGGCGGTATTCGTGCCTTGCGCGCCTTGGGCATCTTGCCGGACGTTTATCACTTCAATGAAGGCCATGCCGTTTTGGCCGGCATTGAACTGATCCGCGAAAAAATGACCCAAGGCCTTGATTTTAAGGCTGCTTGGGAGAAAACCCGCCAGGAAATTGTTTTTACGACCCACACGCCGGTTCCGGCGGGCAATGAATCCCATACCCTGGCCGCCTTGGAATATGTAGGCGCCTTCAACGGATTGACCGCGGAACAAATGAAGGCCATCGGCGGTAATCCCTTCAACATGACCGTTGCCGGTTTGCGCCTCTCCCGTTTGGCCAATGCCGTCGCACAACTACACGGTAAAACCGCCTGCAAAATGTGGGCCAATGTCAAGGACGCCGCACCGATCATTGCCATCACCAATGGCGTTCATCCTGGTACCTGGCAAAATCCAGCGATCCGCCAGGCCTTTGCCGACGGCGCCTCCCTTTGGGAACCGCACCAAAAGGCCAAACGCTTATTAATTCAGGAGATCGAAAAACAGACCGGTGTCAAACTACACGAGGACAAGCTGCTGATTGGTTTTGCCCGCCGCGCCGCCGCCTACAAACGGGCTGATCTTATCTTCCGGAATGAAAGCATCATCAAGCCATTATTGGAACAAGGCCAAATTCAACTGGTATTTTCAGGCAAAGCCCATCCCCAAGATGGTATTGGCAAGGATCTCGTGGCCCGTACAGTAGCAATGGCCAAACGTTATCCCAAATCAGTAGTATTCATTGAGAATTATGATATGCGGATTGGCCGTTTGTTAACTCAAGGCTGTGACGTCTGGTTGAACAATCCCCAGCGTCCTCTGGAAGCCTGCGGGACCTCCGGTATGAAAGCCGCCATGAACGGTGTTTTGAACCTGAGTATCCTTGACGGTTGGTGGCCCGAAGGATGCGAACACGGCGTTAACGGCTGGCAGATTGGCAATGCCTATGAAGGCCCCGGCCAGGACGAGAACGACCTGAAATCCCTTTATCAGACTTTAACAAAGGAAGTCCTCCCCACTTATTACGGGCAGAAGGATATGTGGGAGCGGATGATGCGCGCCAGTATTAAAATGTCCGAGTATTTCTCCAGCCACCGGATGGTGGAGGAATACTATGAGCGCTTGTACAGGCCAAATAACTCGGAAATGGCTTGCAACGCTTAACCAATAGCGTAAATCAAAAAAACTGCCGTGTAACCCAAAGGTTACACGGCTTTCTTTTTCTCTTTTCCTTCTTTCCTTTATTCCGCCGGATATACCTCCCCTTAACATTTAAAGAAAAGGAGGGCCATACCGGCCCTCCCTCTTGTCCCGATCATCCGCCGGGATGCTTAAAATCCCAATTTTTCCTTGAGATACTGCTCCAACTCGGCGATGGGCACCCGGTCCTGATTCATGGTATCCCGATCGCGGACAGTTACCATGTTATCCTCCAACGATTGAAAGTCAACGGTAACACAGAACGGCGTACCGATCTCGTCCTGCCGGCGGTAACGGCGGCCGATGGCCTTTGAATCGTCATAGTCCACCATCCAGTTCTTCCGGAGGGAACGCCACAATTCATTGGCCAGATTGACCAAGGGTTCTTTTCTTGACAACGGTAAAACCGCCACTTTATACGGGGCCAAGGCGTAGTGGAGTTTTAAAACTACCCGGGTCTCGCCATTGACCTCTTCTTCATGGTAGGCATCGAGCAAGAAGGCCAGGGTTGCCCGGTCAGCACCGGCGGAGGGCTCAATGACGTAGGGTACGTAGTGTTCATTGGTGGCGGGATCAAAATAATCCATCCGGCAACCACTGTATTTCTCATGCTGTTTCAGGTCAAAATCCGTCCTGTTGGCAATGCCCTCCAGTTCGGACCAGCCCATGGGGAAATAATATTCAATATCCGAGCAAGCCCTGGCGTAGTGGGCTAGTTCGTCTTGGTCGTGGGGACGCAAACGCAACCGCTCGGGCGTGATCCCGTAATCCAAGTACCACTGGAAGCGGTCTTTGATCCATTGTTCATGGACAGCCTCATCCGTCCCCGGGCGCACAAAATATTCGATTTCCATCTGTTCAAACTCTCTGGTTCGGAAGGTGAAATTGCCCGGGGTAATCTCGTTCCGGAAGGACTTGCCGATCTGGGCAATGCCGAAGGGGATCTTCATCCTGGTGGATGTGAGCACATTTTGGAAGTTAACAAAGATTCCCTGGGCGGTTTCGGGCCGGAGATAGACCACAGCCGCGCTCTCCTCCACTGGCCCCATGAAGGTCTTAAACATCAGGTTAAACTGGCGGGCTTCCGTCAATTCGCCGCCACACTCGGGACAACGGTCCCCTTCCAGGTGGTCGGCGCGAAAGCGTTGCCGGCACTGTTTACAGTCAACCAGCGGATCACTAAACCCAGCCACATGGCCACTGGCCTCCCAGACCCGGGGGTGCATGAGAATACTACTGTCCAGGCCCACCATGTCGTCGCGCATTTGGACCACAGCTTTCCACCAGGCCCGCTTCACGTTATTCTTCAATTCCACGCCCAAGGGACCGTAATCCCAACAGCTGTTGAGGCCGCCATAGATCTCACTGCTCTGAAAGATAAAACCTCTGCGCTTTGCCAGCGAAACAATCTTCTCCATAGTTGTTGTGGCTTGTACCTGATCTCCCACGTTTTTTCCTCCTTTGATAAGCTAATAGGCTTTATATTTAAGAAATAAGAATATATGTTTTATCCGCCGATAAAAAGCGGCGTAATAAAAACCTCAATTATGGCCGCAGGAAGCAGAAGAGTAGCAACAATCAGGGCCTGGCGCTTGCCATATGCCAAGGTTCTCCGCCAATCCCAGTTTTCCCGACCAGCCAGGGCCTTCCAATGATTCCAGCCCAGATAAGTCCCGGCTGTTGCCGCCAGGAAGACTGCAGGTAACTCCAATAAGCCATGGGGAACCAAACCGAGGATTACTTCCGTTACCGGAGTTGTCTTCGGACCCACTAGGACCCAGGAGAGCACCCCGATGAAAAAACTGTTCTGGTAGACAACCAAACAGGGTACGGGCGGCAATAACGCTCCGATTAGCAACAAGATGAAACAAACCCGGAGATTGTTGAGGAAGATTCCCAAAGCCAGTTTCAAACCATGTAGCGATTTTAAATGGGATAAGGAATCGGCCAATCTCTTGACTAGATCTTGGGCAAATTCAGGGAATAATCCGGCAATAACATATCCTGCAAAGATACCAAGGAAAAATAAACAGACAATGATCACCAGGATCCAACGTTCTGTCTTTTGGCGCAACAAGCCAGACAATGCAGACACCCCCGGAGTTTAGGAGTAGAACAACAAAAAGCCGCTCATCCGACTCAGGGACGAGAGGCTTCTCCCGCGGTTCCACCCTGTTTGGCCGGGTCAACGGCCCTCTCTTTTCCAAAATTCCACAGCTCCGAAGCGCCTTTCACGGTCCTACCCGCCGGGCTCCCACCGTCCCCGGCTCGCTACGCGGTGCGGTCTTGCCGTTACTTCCTCTTCATCATCGCCGGTTTATGCGGTTTCAGGAGCATTTTCCTGTAACCGTATGATAGATTTCAACCCATACATTTCAAAGTATACCAAAGGCGCCTACTTGTGTCAATTGGGTGGCGGTCCTTCTTCCGGGGTCAAGACCTCCTCCGTTTCTGTCCGCTCCACCTCAATCTGACATCGGCCTGCCAAAGCCACAACACCACCGATTAAGGTCAGGTAGGGCGCCACCAAGGCTCCCACCACCCCTGCAGTGACGGGAAATTCCGCCAAAACCCGCCCGCCCTGTTTTACCCGGATTTTGGTGACATTACCCTCATGGATCAGTTCTTTTAGCCTTTCCAGCCAGTCGGCCCCCTTGGCAGCCAGGTTCTTCTCCCGATTTTGCCGTTCCCTTTCCAGTTTGATCAAGGCTTCAACTTCGTTCCAACCGGTAGCCTCCAGGGCCGCCCTAGCCTCTTCATAGCCCACGTTCATCCGTTCCCGCAGCAGATCAATGGCCTCTAACCGTTCCATTTTACGCCTCCTGTCTCGTTTTTCTTCAAAACTAGCCTGCCCAATTCCCATAAAAAACAATCCCCCGTCTCCCGGGGGTGATTCACAAGTCTTCAATTCCTTGGAGAAACGCCAGTGAACGCAAGGGCTTTTCCATACGGACCTCAATAAACCGCCGTAAGATCCCGCAGATCTCCTGGCGCAACTCCGGACTGGCAGAGAAAGCCCCATAACCCGCTAGATCCGTCCCGAGCATCACCGCCATGGCCTTTATGGCCGCCCCGGTCACAGGCAAAGCATCAGGGAAACGTTGCCGGCAACAGGTTCCCACCACTCCTCCGGCAACAGCCGAGAAATGTAATGGTGCCGCCGCTATTGCCTCACAGCCGACACAGTGGCCTAAAACCGGTAAATAACCCAGCTCGGCCAAGAGTTTAAGTTCCACCCCCCGGGAGAGCAGGTCCGGTTTGTCCACCGTTTCCAGAAGGGAAAAGGCCTGTAACAACAAGGCAAAAACCTCCGGTTCCGGTTCGGCCTCGGGCAGCAGCCCGTCGGACAATTCACACCAGTAGGAGGCATAGGCCATCTTCAACAGGTCATCTCGTAACAGATGGAAGGAATGGATAATCTCCGCCTGGTTCATCTGGGCCAAGCCCTTCCCGCCAAAAAGCATCATATTAAGATGGGAGAAGAGCTGCGTACTGCCGAGAAAACGGTTTCTTGGCCGCCGGGCGCCCTTGGCCACAGCCTCGATCTTACCGCGTTCAGGAGTCAGCAGGGTGATGATTTTATCCGCTTCCCCAAAGGCGCGTACCCTTAGTACCAGGCCTTCCGTGCGAAACAACGCCATTTTTTTATCTCCGCCCCAACAGCCACAAGACCAATGATAACAGCACGCTCAACAAGATGCTGGTCGTTATGGGAATGTAGAGGGTAAAATTCTCTTTCTGAATAATAATGTCCCCCGGTAACCGCCCAAGACCGGGCAGCCGGGAACCTAAAAGCAACAACCCACCCAGGGCGGTAAGAACCAGGCCAAGCACGATTAAAGTTCTCCCTAAACCTGCCAAACTGTCTTCTTCTCCTTTCCCCTCCCCAACTCGGTTAACCCAAGGTTCACGTAAGTCGTCGCCGGGTAAAACCCGGGAATAAATAACCTTTATCCGGTTGGTTCAAGTTTTCTTCGGTTTGCAGTAGCGTTCTTTTTCACTGAGAATGCAGCCGCAGTAACCCTGCCGGTATAGTCCCATCTCCCGGGCCATCTGCTGGCTCTGACGAAAGCCGGGTCGCAGGTCGCGGTAAAGGAATTCCACCCCGTATTGTTTGCCAATCTCCTCTCCCATCTCCCGGAGCAAGTCATGCCTTTGGTAGGGACTAATTAACAAGGTGGTGGAATAGGCGGAAAAGCCTCCGTCCCGAGCGCATTGGGCTGTCTTGCTTAAGCGGGTGCGGTAACAATACAGGCAACGGTCTTTACCCAGCGGCAAGGTTTCCATGAGAAACTCCTCCAGGGCATAGTCTTCATCCACCAACAGCGGCAGATTTCTAATCTCCGCCAAGGTCTTCAGGGCATCCCTCCGCCGTTCCCATTCTTTATAGGGGTGAATATTGGGATTGGCGTAAAAGAGCGTTGGCTGGATGCCTTCCTCGGCAAAGACCAGGGTGGTATAGGCGGCGCATGGCCCACAACAGGCATGTAATAAGAGCTCCATGCCGATATCCCCTCTTCTTAATTGCTCCGCGCCAAGAAAGCGCTATTCTTCCGAAAAGAGCTCCTGTTGACACGTGTCTTTTGGTTTAGTAAACCCCAGGTGTTGGTAGGCAATGCCCGTAGCCACCCGGCCCCGGGGGGTGCGTTGCAAGAACCCGATCTGTAGTAAATAGGGCTCAACTACGTCCTCGATGGTCTCCACCGCCTCACTGGTCGAAGCGGCCAGGGTTTCGATGCCGACAGGCCCACCGCCAAATTTTTGGATGATTGTCTGCAAAAGCAGGCGGTCAACCTTATCCAAGCCGGCCTCATCCACCTCCAGCAAGCGCAGGGCTTCGCTGGCTACTTCCTTTGTAATTACTCCGTTGGCGCAGACTTGGGCATAGTCACGGACCCGTTTTAGCAAGCGGTTGGCGATCCGGGGCGTGCCCCGGGCTCTCCTGGCCAATTCGGCCGCACCGGAATGGTCCACAGGAATATTGAGAATAGAGGCCGACCGGTTGATGATGGTCTCTAGTTCCTTCTGCGTGTAATACTCCAACCGGCAGATAATGCCGAAACGGTCCCGTAAGGGTGCAGAGAGGGCGCCAGCTCTAGTAGTGGCCCCCACCAGTGTGAAGGGAGGCAAATCAATCCGGATGGAGCGGGCGGCCGGCCCTTTGCCGATGACAATATCCAAGGCAAAGTCCTCCAAGGCCGGGTAAAGAATCTCCTCCACCGAGCGGTTCAACCGATGGATCTCATCAATAAACAGTAGGTCATTCCGTTCTAAATTGGTGAGAATGGCCGCCAGGTCCCCTGGCCGCTCAATGGCAGGACCGGAGGTGACCCGGATGGAGGCCCCCATTTCATTGGCAATGATATGGGACAAAGTAGTCTTTCCCAGCCCGGGCGGGCCATACAGCAGCACGTGATCCAGGGCATCTCCGCGTTTCCGGGCGGCATCAATGAAAATGCGTAAGTTTTCCCGGACTTTCTCCTGGCCGATATATTCATCAAAACGACGAGGTCGCAAGGTTGATTCCAGGTCGAAATCTTCCGTTCGCTCCTCAGCGGTAACAAATCTCTGATCTTCCATGGTAACTTCCTTTCCGGGCCGCCGTTACTTTCTGGCTAGCCTTTTTAATGCCTCCCGGACCAATTCGCCGGTGGGAAGTCCCGGGTGTTTGGAATCCGCTTCTTCCACAGCCCGCAGGGCGTCGCTTATATTGTAACCCAAAGCGGTTAAGGCGGCAACCGCATCGTTCATGGGCCCGCCCTGCCCCGCCGTCGGTCCGTCGCCGCCTTCGCCTGCGCCGCTGGGGAGTTTACCCAGTTTGCTCTTAAGTTCAAGGATCAGGCGTTGGGCGGTTTTGAGGCCAATCCCGGGCACTGATGCCAACAGCTTGGCATCTTCCAGCCGGACCGCATCTCGGAGCCGATCCGCCGGAAAGGCCGAGAGCAAGGCCAGGCCGGTTTTGGGGCCGATCCCGGAAACACCAATCACCTGAGTAAACAGGTTTTTGTCTTCCGGACGCAAAAAACCGTATAAAGCCAGGGTATCCTCCCGCACATACTGGTAGGTATGGATTAAAACTTCCCCGGACAATCTTCTAAGTTCATCCAAGGCGGATAGGGGCATAAAAACCTGGTAGCCCACACCCTGCACCTCAATGATACATGAATCAGCGGCAATGGACAGCACATGACCGCGCAGCGTGGCAATCATCCCCGGCATCTCCTTTCGTATTCCCGGCCCAATCTGGAATGGGCATGGCAGATAGCGATAGCCAGTGCATCGGCGGCATCATCAGGTTTAGGGATCTTTTCCAGGCCCAAGAGGATCCGCACCATCTCCTGAACCTGCTTCTTCTCTGCTGTCCCGTAGCCTACCACGGCAGACTTGACTTGCAAGGGTGTGTACTCGACTACCGGCAGGTTCGCTTGGGAACCGCATAACAGGATGACGCCCCGGGCATGACCCACCACCAGGGCAGTCCGGACGTTTTTATTAAAAAAGAGCTGCTCCACAGCCATCGTATCCGGTTGGTAAAGCTTGATTTTTTTGCTGACCTCATCATAAATAATGTTTAACCGTTGGGCCAGTCCCAGTTCGGGTCCGGTCCGAATTACGCCATAACTCAAGGGGATAAGCTTATTCCCCTGCTGCTCCAGCACACCATAACCAGTGATGGCCGTCCCCGGATCAATCCCTAATATGCGCAACGTTTTGCCCTCCTTTGTTCTCCATGACAAAGTTCCACACCAACAGGGGTTTTTCCTTCCGTTTCCGGCGGCTGAAGCGAACAAATTTTCGATTCCAGGCAATAAGGCTTGCTTTCTGGCACCGGACAAGGGCAGAGAATTCTCTTTCCCAAATAGAACATCACAATTACCTCTATAACATACTAAGAAAAAACCCGCTTGTCAGCGGGTTCTTCTCTTTCATAGTCCGGACACCGGTATCTCCTTCTGAACCGGTTTTTCTTTGAAAGCAGCCGTCAGGAGCAGGGGTGTGACAATGCTGGAGACCAAGACCAGCAAGATGGTGCCGGAGAAGACATCATTACCAATAATTCCTTTACGAAAGCCCATTGAGGTAATGATCAAGGCAACCTCACCCCGGGCTATCATCCCCACGCCTATCCGGTAGGACTGGCGGAGGTTAAAACCGCCAATCAATGCCCCAATTATACTCCCAATGATTTTTGCGAGGATGGCTGTCAACACCATCACACCGGCAAAAACCAGTGAGGAGGTATTGATCTGTTGGAGATTGGCTTTGGCCCCAATACCCAGAAAGAAAATGGGAATAAAGAAGGTATAACCGATGATCTCCATCCGTTCGCCCACCAGCTTCTTGATCTTGGTCCTGCCGACAAACAGGCCCATGATATAGGCGCCAATGATGGTGGCAACCCTCATCTTATCAGCTAACCAGGCAAAAAAGAGGCAACAGGCCAAAGCCAAGGTAACCCGTCCCTCACGGATATCATGCTTGGCATAGAGGTCAATCAAATACGGAAAGATGAACCGACCAAAGAGAATAATCCCCACAAAGAACAGGGCAATTAACCCCATAAGCCTGAAAAAGCTCGTGTTAGATCCTGCACCGACAACCAGAGCCAGGACAATAATTCCAAGAACATCGTCGATCACCGCCGCAGCGATAACAGTGTTACCCTCCGGGGTTTTTAATTTGCCCATCTCCAAGAGGGTCTGGACGGTGATGCTAACACTTGTGGCGGTGAGAATGGTACCAACCAGCAACGCCTGATGGATGTTCATATGAAAGGCCAGGCTAATCAGGATTCCCCCGATAAACGGCACAAGCATGCCACCGCAGGCGACCAGTAAGGATTTCGTCCCCACAGTACGCATCTCATGCAGGTTGGTGTCAAGCCCGGCCAGGAACATCAATAAAATGACACCGATCTGGCCGACTTCTTCAAGGAAAATATCGGGTTTTATAAAACCTAGGATGGACTGGCCTAAAATCACCCCCGTTAAAACCTGTCCCAGTACCGAGGGAACCCCCAAGCGTTTACTGAGCATCCCGCCGATCTTGGTAAAGATCAGGATCACTGCCACATTAATTAAAAACAAAGATGGATCAACCACAGTTTCACCGTGCATCTGCTAAACCTCCGAACAGTGCTTGAAAATTATTCATCTTGTGCAATTTCTTTTTTGCCGATCCCCACGGCTTTAAGTACGGGAACAACGAACATCATGCCGGAATTTGGCTCACTAAAGCCATGCATTTTTTCAGCGATCAACTTCATGACTTTATCAATCTTTTCCGGGTGTTTGGAAACGGCAAAAATGGTCTTGCTGTTCTCATGCTGCTGGGCCAAAAGAGCTCTGACGCTGCTACCGATGACTGGTATATTCGTACCAAGGACTTGGCCCATCCCTTGGGTCTCAATGATGGTGGCTCCCCTGATCTCACAGTCCACTAAGATCTTTAGGACACTTTCGGTTAAAGAGGTATCAGTGAGGACAATAAAAATTGCTTGCCAATTCTCGGTCTTAATCATGCTGCGCCTCCCATCGTCAGATAAAATGATATTGCCAATGCTTAACTACACCTCTTCTCCATTTTAACAGTGTATCCTCTAATTAATTTGTAAAACAAAGAAAGAAGGAGTCCCGCTAAAAAGATTCCCATCTCTGACAAAGCTTGCCTGTACATCAGCAGGCAAAGTTATTATATTATAAATCGTAGTATAACCCAAACTCCGCGGGATGAGGCAGATCATTTATTTTTTTCGCTTCCTTACGCTTCCGTTCAATCCAAATCTCAATTAATTTCTTGGGGAAGACGTTTCCTGCCAATAGAAACTCATGGTCTTGCTCCAAAGCATCCAGGGCCTGATCCAATGTCCCGGGCAAAGCCTTGATCTTTTTCTGTTCTTCCGCCGGCAGTTCGTAGAGGTTCACATCATAGGGCCCGTAGCCCAGTTTCTCCGGGTCCAATTGGCGCTTAACACCGTCCAACCCTGCCATCAAAATGGCGGAAAAAGCCAGATATGGGTTGCAAGTGGCATCCGGTGAACGAATCTCAAAGCGTTTGTCTGCCGGGGATTTTGCATAATCCGGGATGCGAATGACTGCGCTACGGTTGGCTGTGGCATAACAGATGGATACGGGAGCTTCGTATCCAGTCACCAACCGTTTGTACGAGTTAGTGCTAGGATTGGTGAAACCACAGAGAGCTTGGGCATGTTCCAGCAAACCGCCGATGAAATAAAGGGCGGTTTGGCTTAGACCCGAGTATCCGTTGGGGTCGTAGAAGACAGGCTGCCCGTCTTTGAACAAGTGCATATGGACGTGCATACCACTGCCCGCCTCACCATAGAGGGGTTTGGGCATAAAGGTTGCTGTCTTTCCATGGCTGTACGCCAGGTTTTTAACTATGTACTTGATGAGCATGGTGGCATCAGCCATTTTCCGCATGGGCCCGGCCTCCACCTCGATCTCCAATTGCCCGGGTCCACCCACTTCATGATGGTGGTACTTGACCTCGATCCCCAACTCTTCTAAGAGAATAGTCAATTCACTGCGGAGATCGTAGGCGACATCCATGGGCGCGGCGATATGATAGCCCCCTTTTAGCGGCACTTTGTAACCTAAATTGGGTTTGAAATTATCTCCGGAGTTCCACTGGGCCTGTTGGGCGTCGATCTCATAACTGGATTGCTGTGGTGAGACGTTGTAAGCAATATGATCGAATACATAAAACTCAAACTCGGGCCCGGTCTTCATTGTATCAGCCACGCCCAGGGAGGCCATATATTCCTCGGCTTTGGCAGCGATATTCCTGGGGTATTGATCAAAGGGCTTGGGCGTGGCGCCGATGACAAAGACATCGCCAATCATTGAAAGAGTCGGCACTTCGACAAAGGGTTCGACCATGGCAGTGGACAGGTCGGGGATGAAAACCATGTCACTCTTCTCCACCGGCGCATACCCATAATTGGAGCCGTCAAAACCAATGCCATATTTGAGGGTATTTTCATTAAACCGGGTAAGCGGCATGGTCAAGTGACGCCATCTGCCATCCAAGTCAATCATTTTAAAATCGATCATTTTAATACCATGTTTGGCACAATACGAATGAACTTCCTCCACTGTTTTAAACATCAGTCGACCTCCTTTTTTTCTTTTTTATATATACCGTTATATCTTCATATTCATGACTTCCCTGACCTCTTCCAGGGTTTTCACAGCTACTTCCCTGGCCGCGGCAATCCCGGAGCGCAGGACATCACGGACATAGTCCAAGTTCTGCTCAAGTTCCTTCCTCCGGGCGCGCAAGGGTCGCAGGTATTCATTGAGGGATTCGGTTAAGACCTTCTTTAGTTGCCCAGCACCGCCATCGCCAATCTCTGCCGCAATCTCCTCGGGTTTCCTACCGGTGGTCAGGGAGATTAAAAGCAGCAGGTTGGAGACCTCCGGCCTGTTTTCCGGGTCATAAGTGATTGTCCGCTCCGGGTCGGTCTTGGCCTTCTTGATCAGCCGGGCGGTTTCTTCCTCGTCGGCGCTCAACATGATGGCGTTGTTCCTACTTTTGCTCATCTTCTGGGAACCATCCAATCCGAGGATGATCGGAGCTTGGCTGAGCAAGGGATGGGGCTCTGGGAAGACCGGTTTTTTCTTGGCAAATCTGTCATTGAACCGCCGGGCAATGGTCCTGGTAAGTTCCAGGTGGGGTAGTTGGTCCTTCCCCACAGGGACCACATTGCCTTTGCAGAAGAGGATATCAGCCGCCTGGTGGACGGGGTATGTATACATCCCGGCGTTGATCCGTTTCTGACCGGAAGCAATGATCTCCTCTTTGACGGTGGGATTCCTATCCAACTCGGCGTTGGTCACGAGAGTGAGAAAGGGTAAAAGCAGCTGGTTTAGTTCGGGTACGTGGCTATGGGGAAAGATAAAGGTCTTACCGTCCGTGGGATCGATCCCGGCTGCTATGTAGTCGATGGTCAATTGCTTGACGTTCTCAGCGATGTTCTCGAAGGTGTCCCGGTCGGTCAAGACCTGATAATCGGCGATCACGATGAATGTAGGCACACCAAGCTTTTGGAGCCTTACCCTGTTTTGGAGCGAGCCGAAGTAGTGGCCAATGTGCAGTCTTCCCGTAGGGCGATCGCCGGTGAGGACCTGATACTTCCCGGGGTTTTTCTGCAGGTCTTGTTCCAACTGCCTGCTGCGCTCAAGGGTTGCTTCAAAAGTTCCGTATTCCAGTTGTTCCTGTGTGTCCATTCTTTACATGTTCCTTTCCATATTATCTTTTCTTAAATTATCTTTTTCTTGTCTGATATTGCAGGTGAACAGCCACCCTTTTTTAAAGCCAAGTCTTGCCTAATATTATAACTATAAGTTGCGACTTCCGCAAACCTTTATCGTGAAATTAACGGATGTCAGGTTACCAGCTGGGCCATTCCGCCTCATTTAAAGCTGCCGCGGGTGTAATCGGAACGACGGGCGGTATCCAGCAATAAGATAATCGCGTTATCAACCGGAGGGTAAAGTCACGCAACTTTTGTTCGTATTTCACCTCTGCCCATCCTTTCTGTTTGCTGGTTATATCCTTAGTCGTACCTTAGTAAAAGGTATTTATAATAACCGAAAAACTCCCTTAACAAGGAATAACCGTCTCGCCACTCAAAGAAATTTGCATGGGCTGTGTAAACCCTTTTAATGCCAAATTTCGCAAAAGTCAATCTGGTCCTGGTGATGTGATAGTAGTTGGTAATTGCGATTGCCGAGTCAAAACCCAAGGGGTCTGTCAATAATTTTGTGCT
>DGDV01000056.1 GCA_002385625.1 Firmicutes bacterium UBA3943 | reverse complement strand
AGATGTGTATAAGAGACAGCCTCCAGAGTTTGTGCGGATAAACTCAGGATGCGGCGGATATCTCGGCTAGCTTGCCCGTCGCCGTTAATCTCTTCTAAGAACCGGTCGGCCTTTGTAAGCACCGTCGTCAACTGTTCGGAGGCTTTGGCCAGATCCATCACGATTTGTTGGACGCGGGGCTCGGATGTTACTGCAATATTCTCCACAGTTTCCAAAATACGGTTAGCCCGCGCCACCATTGTTTCCAGGGGGATTTCATCCAACTTGTCAGTGAACTGCCGCAGGTTGCGGGTGATCACCTCAATGTTCTGCACACTCTTTACGATGGAGGCCCGCAACTCTTTATTCTCGGTGTAATCCCGGAGGGAAGACAAGATTGCGTGAGTGTCTTTCAACATTTCATAGGCACTTTCAAATAACTCATCGGTGGACAGGGGTGTCTCCCCCTTGAGCCGGGTGCCGGCTTTAACGGGGTTGGCGGATTTGCCCGGAAGAATCTCCAAATGTTTTTCGCCAATTACGCCAGCGGTAACAATGGAAAACTGCGAATCTTCATTAATCTGAATACCGGGTTTTAGCTTGATGGCCACGATTACGGTTTGCTGTTCGGAAAAGAAGATCCTTTTCACGCGACCGATGTCGACCCCGGCAAGTTTAACCGGAGCGCCTGGCCGGATCCCGTCCACCCGTTCGAACTCGATCTCCAGGACGGAGCCTTTTTCAAAAAGGCGACCGCCGTTGAGCCAGAAAATACTGAAGGCTAATATACTCAAGGTAATTAAAGCAAAAATTCCAACCCGGACTTCCGTACTGACTGAATGCAAGAAAAGGCCTCCTTCCGTTGCATTACGGCTGCAATCTTGGGATCATTCCGTTCCTTCCGATACCGCCTTAGGGGCTGCCTGGAATTAGGAAACATTTAGAAATTGGCGGATAACAGGGTGTTTCGACTTGAGAATCTGGTCAAAAGTGCCTGTTTCGACTAAAGCGCCGTCAAGCATCATGCCAAAATGATCGCCCACATGGCGGGCAGTAGTCAGGTCATGGGTGACGACTAAGGAAGTAACGCCCAGATCCCTTTGCAGACTGCGAATAAGCTTATTGATGGTCATGGCCATGATGGGATCCAAGCCATTGGTTGGTTCGTCGTATAAAATTACTTGCGGATTGGCGGCCAGAGTTCGGGCGATGGCTACACGCTTCTTCATGCCTCCGGACAGATCGGCCGGCATTTTTTGAAGCAGATCCTCCTCCGGCAGACCCACCCGGGCCAATCCCTCCCGGACGCGTACCTCAATCTCCGCAGGCCGGTAAGTTTTATCCCGGCGGAGGCCAAAGGCGACGTTCTCATAGACTGACAAAGAATCAAAGAGGGCTGAGGATTGAAAGACCATGCCGATGGAACGGTGTTCCGCTGGTGTCAGGGATTGCACGTCTTTCCCGCTGATCAGAACCCTGCCGCGGGTGGGTTTGGCCAAGCCGCAGACAAGCCGCAGCAATGTGCTTTTTCCGCAACCGCTGGGACCCATGATTACCATGGTTGTCCCCGGCGCCACTTCCAGGTTAATATCCCGGAGAATGGTCTTGCCGTCAATATCAAATCCCAGCTCGTGGATGCTGATCAAAATTTTCCCTCCCCAAATTCGTTGGAACGGATTTAAAATGGACAGAACTTCAACTTTACAACTTTATAAATTTAATATTAATAAAGAATGATTGTCAGGAAGTAATTCAGGATGAAAATATAGATTGTTCCGGTTACCACTGATTGGGTGGTGGCCGTGCCCACACCGACAGCGCCGTTTTCCGTATGCAATCCTTTGTAAGCGCCGACGCCAGCCACGACTAAACCGAAAAAGAAAGCCTTGATCAGTCCGCCGATGAAATTCCATGGTGTAATATATGAAGCGATGGATTCGAAGAAAGCAACGGCCGTGACGGCCTTTTGGTGAACGGCCACCATAAAACCGCCGGCCATCCCCAGGATGTTGGAGACAATGGTCAAGAGGGGCATCATCAGAAAGGCAGCCAGCAGTTTCGGCGCTACCAGGTAGTCGATGGGGTCGGCGGAGAGGGTTTTTAAAGCATCGATTTGCTCAGTGACCTTCATTGAACCAATCTCTGCGGCAATTGAGGAACCCACCCGGCCGGCAACGACCACACCGGTTAAAACCGGCGCCAGTTCACGCCCGAAGGCCACGGCCAAGACATTGCCCAATTGGGAACTGACCCCGAAATCAGCAAAGATCTGCCCGACTTGCAGGGAGATGACCATTCCGGTAAAGGTGGAGATAATTGCCACCAGTGGAACAGAATTAACACCAATAAAATTCATCTCATTGATGGTGTTGTGCCAGAAGATGGTTGAACGAAGGACCGACCATAAACTGCGTGTATATAAATAGCACATTTCCTTGCAGGCATTAAAAAAGGTCAGCACAAACCGCCCCAGGTTGCCCACGGTGTTGTAAAAATATCCCGGAGATGATTTCACAGGTTGCATCCCCCTGTCAAGCTGAGGAGTTTCATTAATATTCATGTATTTCATATTTCGCAAAGCAACGGCGAAATCCTGCAGAGCATTGCGACAAAAGAAATTACCAGGTCGGGAACGGTTTGGAAAAAGGCTTAAAGTGAGGAAACAAGATTTCCCTGCCTGTCCAGATAAAGGTGGAAAACAAAGGCCATGGCAGAGGCCATGGCGGGAATCTGCGGGGAATTATAAATTATGAAGAATCGTGGCGCCGTTTAACGATCAAAATCATGGTTTTCCCCTGGCGTTTTAAGATTGGTGACAAAATAGCCTCAAAAATCCGGTACAAAAGCATCCCCCTTTCCTGGTGCCCGGAATTTGTGGGAAGTCTTTACAACGGCATCGCTTCAGTATATGATCAGTCTAAAAGGTCTGTGCTTAGGGCAGGTTAATCTCTTGACCGGGCAGAAAACAGTTGGAGGTGTCCTCTTTGGTGCCAACCGACCGTCTCTATACCGAAGAGCATCTATGGTTAAAAGAAGAAGGAGATCGCCTGCGTATCGGTCTTACCGAGTATGGGCAGGGGGAATTGGGAGATGTGGTTTATCTCGATCCGCCTGCGGTAGGCGAAAAAATCACGGTGAAAACGGCTATGGCTTCAATTGAGTCAACCAAAGCGGTCTCCGATTTGCTCGCCCCGGTAACCGGTGAGGTGGTCGAGGTTAACGATGAGTTGCAATTCAACCCGGAACTGATCAACCAGGATCCGTACGGTAAAGGCTGGATTATTCTGGTCGAACCGGTGCGAAGCTGGAAGGATGCGAAGTTGTTGACCGCCAAAGAGTATGCCGGGTTGATTGGGGAGTGAAACAAGGTAGGCTGATTCCATGGTTCAAGGCAGATGCTGCGACCCAGATGGCTGTGGATGAAGCCCTGTTCCTCAGTTATCGTGAAGGGGAAGCCTTGCCCACGTTGCGTTTTTACGGCTGGGATCCGCCGGCAATCTCCATTGGGAGGTTTCAACGATTCACCGCGGAGGTTAATGCAGCCTCATGCCGCCGCTTGTCTGTGGACTTGGTGCGCAGGCCAACGGGCGGACGAGCCGTGCTGCACGAGGCGGAACTTGCCTATGCGCTGATTTTTGGGGAAGAGGACGGTTTAGGCCGTACTGTCTGTGAGACTTATTCCCGTATTGCCCAAGGGTTGTTGGCGGGATTAAGGGAGTTGGGCATTGCCGCTGCGCTGCAGAGCGGTCGGGTGGAGGAAGGCCGGGACTGGCTCGATGTTGCTTGTTTTGCGGCGGTTTCCCGTCAAGAGATCCTGGTTAACGGTAAAAAGTTGTTGGGCAGCGCCCAACTGCGCCAAGGAGGTTCAGTCTTACAACACGGGTCACTGCTGACGGAGTTTGATCCGGCGCGGCTGTTGATGGCTTTGGGTAGGGTGCCTACCCCCGCCCTTTGTGCCGCTTTGGCGGCGCGGATTACTTCCTGCCGGGCGGTTTTAGGCCGCCGGGTTGAGACTGAGGAGCTGATTCCCCCGTTGGTGCGGGGATTATCACGGGTAATGGGTGTTGACTTTGTTCCCGGTAACTTAACACCGCGGGAATGGCAGATGGTTAAACAGCTAAGGGAGACCAAGTACACGACTGCCCGCTGGAATGAGCGGGCAGAAGTTAAGACAATGTGAGGGAGTGGCGATGCACCAATTTTTTGTCTGGACTCTTAACTTCAACAAGATCTGGCAAGATACTTTCTTTAACAATGCCTTTTTTTCTTTGGTGGTTTTGGTTGTAGCCGTCCTGTTCCAAAGAATTGTTCAGGCCTTTATTAAACGGGTGTTCCGTAACAGGCAGTTATCCGGCCATTTTTTAAATGAGCGAAGGGCAATTACCTTGACAGCCATCTTAAGCAGTGTGGCGCGGTTTGTCATCTACTTCTTTGCACTCCTGGCGATCCTGGAGAAATTTAAGGTTCCCGTTACCTCTTTCCTGACTGCCGCTGGAATCGGTGGTGTAGCCTTGGCGTTCGGCGCCCAAAATTTAGTTCGTGATGTGATCACCGGCTTTTTCATTATTTTTGAAGATCAATATGCGGTGGGGGATTATGTGACCGTGGCCGGGGTAACGGGAACAGTCGAAGAAATGACCCTCCGTGTGACAAAGATCCGGGATCGCGGTGGGAAACTTCATATAATTCCTAACGGCAAAATTGATCAGGTCACAAATTTTATGGGCAACAGCATGCAGGGTTTGGTGGATGTGACTGTCGCCCATGAGACCGATTTGGCGCTGGTTGAAAGGGTTTTGGCCGATGTTTTTGCTGCTTTCTCCCGGGAGTTTCCTGATGTTGTCGAGGGCCCAACCTTTTTGGGAGTTCAGGATCTGGGAGCGGGCGGAGTTACACTGCGAATCGAGGTGCGTACCAAAGCGCAACGGCAGTGGTCGGCCGAACGGTTGTTACGGAAGATGATTAAAATGGCCTTTGAAGAAAAGGGGATTGAAATCCCTTATCCGAAACGTGTTATGATCGCACCGGTTAAAGGGAGTGACACCGAGTGAAGTTTTATGTGGGTGACATTGTACGCATGCGCAAAGTTCATCCGTGCGGGGGGACGGATTGGGAAATTCTTCGCGTGGGGATGGATTTTCGGCTGAAATGTTTGTCTTGTGGGCGCATTATCTTAATTCCCAGAGTTAAGTTTGAAAAAGGTGTAAAATCCATTATTAAAAGTATTATGCCCGAAACCATGGGCAACAACGACTTGTCATAGTTGAAATTTGGTGATATAATATGACAGTATGGCTTCCCTGCTCTACGTTGAACGTGGGGCCGTTTAGTCCAGAGGGAGGAGGTGAACTGGGGTGACCATTTACGAAACCGTGATCATTTTCGACCCCAAACTGGAGGAGGAGGCTTTAGAAGCCGCCATCGCCAAGGTTGAAGAGGTCATTAAAAACGGTAACGGGGAGATCATTAAGACCGACCGTTGGGGTAAGCGTCGTTTGGCCTATGAGATCAAGGATTGCCTGGAAGGGCAATACATTTTGGTTGAGTTTCAAGCGCCGAGCGAAACCTCGAAAGAACTCGATCGGATCTTACGGATCTCGGATGATGCCATTCGCCATCTCATCGTGAGGAAAAACTAGCGAACAGGTGGTGTGGGCGATGAACCATATTGTGATCATCGGCAGGTTAACAAGGGATCCTGAACTTCGGTACACCCCAAACGGAGTGGCGGTGGCTAACTTCACCGTGGCCGTGGACAGGCCGTTTAACAACGTTAAGGGAGAACGGGAGACGGATTTCATCCCCGTCGTTGTCTGGCAGAAACTGGCGGAGAACTGCGCCAATCACCTGCGTAAAGGCCGGTTGGTTGCGGTGGAAGGCCGTTTGCAGATCCGGAGTTATGATACACAAGACGGGCAAAAGCGACGTGTAGCCGAGGTAATCGCCAATAATGTCCAATTTTTGGACAGAGGCCGTGAGGATGCCCAAGGTGGGGTTGGAGAATCCCGGCCTAGCGAAGATACGGAGGACTTTGGCGAGATCAACCTGGATGACCTGCCATTTTAACGGTTTTCTTGCATAGACTGGGTGGAGGTGAGACCTTTGCGTCGGGAAAAAGGGAAAAAGAAGCGCCGCGTATGTGCTTTTTGTGTCGATAAAATCGCCGAAGTGGACTATAAAGAGGTTCCACGTTTGCGCAGGTTTATTACAGAACGGGGTAAGATTCTTCCCCGCCGGATTTCCGGTAACTGCGCAATTCATCAACGGCAGTTGACCGTAGCAATTAAACGGGCGCGACAACTTGCATTGTTGCCCTATACCAGCGATTGATTGGACGGGAGGCTTCGGCCTCCCGTAATAATATCCTGAAATTATCCTGAAATCACCGGCAATGGAGGCGAAGGCCGGGAGGAAAAAACCCCTTTGTGTGGAATAGACCAACCCATGAACGCACCGGCCGGTCACCAGCCGGCGGAAGGAATTTCCTGGCCGGAATATCCGAAAAATCCGTCCGGACGGCCATGGTTGACCAGTGCTTTAGGGGAAGAACTCCGGTTGGAATGGAGGAGGAAGAGTTATGAAAGTAATTCTCTTACAGGATATTAAGGCTATTGGGAAAAAAGGGGATATCAAAGAGGTTGCCGACGGATACGCCAGGAACTATCTTTTCCCCAAGAAATTGGCGATTGAAGCGACAGCCGGCAATTTAAAGAGCCTGGACCAGGAAAAGCAGGCTCAGCAACACAAGAAAGCGGTAGAAGAGGCTAAAGCCACGGAATTGGCGGCAAAACTGAATCAGCTTAAACTGCATTTCAAGGTCAAGGTTGGTGAAGGCGGCCGTTTGTTTGGCTCCATCACCGGGAAAGAAATTGCCGATAAAATTAAACAAACAGCCAACCTGGATATTGATAAACGCCAGGTTGAGCTGGGAGAGACCATTAAAACCCTTGGTACACATCAGGTAACAATCCGGGTCTATCCCGGGATCACGGCAACGGTCCAGGTCCAAGTGGACGGCGAATAAAACGGCGATAAACCGGGCTGGTCCCCGTGGCAGGCCCGCCTTACCGGTAACTTAGTCGGAGAGTCCTCAATAAGGGAGGAAGATCATGAAAGGTATTATGCGCAAAATGGAAGAGAAAGACCGGGAGGTCGTAGCGGAACAACTGCCGGATGAAGATCAACTGCGGCGGCAGGTTGCTGCGCTCTATGCCCTTCTTTCAAATATTATTGGTACCGATAAACTGATTTTAAAAGCGGGAAAACTTGAAGCTCTGAAATACATGCGTTCGGAGGATTTGGGCGAGCGGGTGCTGGCCTTGCAACGGTTGGTTTTCGAGGATCCCACGTTGGATGAGGCGCCTGCCTGGGAGGATATTCCCCGTGTCTTGAATGAGATTGAGGAAGAGATTGCGGATCTGATTGCCCGCCGGACGGTTGAGGAGAAGATTGAAAAGAAGATTGCCGAGAAGATGCAACAACGCCACGAGGACTATGTGAAAGAGATCAAAATGCAAGTCCTCAAAGAAACCAGTGGCCCGGACAATCCGCAAACCTTAAAGAAGCTTGCTGAATTGGAGCACCTCGACACAATTTCCCTGTCTGCGTCCATGCTGGAGACCCTGAAGCCCACTGGTTTGGATCAGGTGGTAGGCCAAGAACGGGCAATTAAGGCGCTGTTGACAAAGATCGCTTCGCCCTATCCGCAACACGTGATCCTATATGGTCCGCCGGGGGTTGGGAAGACCACCGTTGCCCGCTTGGTTTTGGAAGTGGCGAAAAAACTGAAATATACACCATTTGCGGAAGACGCCAAATTTGTCGAGGTAGACGGTACGACGCTCCGCTGGGATCCGCGGGAGGTCACCAACCCACTCCTGGGTTCGGTCCATGATCCAATTTATCAGGGCGCCCGCAGGGATATGGCGGAGAGCGGCATCCCCGAGCCCAAATTGGGTCTGGTCACCGAGGCCCATGGCGGGGTACTCTTCATGGATGAGATCGGCGAACTGGACCCCATGCTCATGAATAAACTTTTGAAGGTCTTGGAAGATAAACGGGTCTATTTTGACTCGTCATACTATGATCCCCAGGATCCCAATGTGCCCAAATACATTCGTAAACTCTTCGAAGAAGGGGCGCCGGCGGATTTTGTCCTGATTGCCGCCACTACCCGTGATCCGTCGGACATCAATCCCGCCCTGCGCTCGCGGTGCGCCGAGGTGTTCTTCGAACCCTTGACCCGGGAGTCCATTCAACGGATTGTTAAGGAAGCGGCTGAACGCTTGCATGCCACCATCAGCCCGGAGGTTCCTGAACTGATCAGTCAGTACACTGAGGAAGGCCGGAAAGCCGTCGGTCTGCTGGCAGATGCCTATGGGATGGCCCTTTACCGGCAAAACAGCGAGGAAACGCCAATGGTGTTGGTGGAGGATGTTATGGAGGTCATCCGTGTCAGCCGTTTAACCCCCAATGTTCTTGTTAAAGCCACGGACACTGCGGAAATTGGGAAAATTTTTGGCTTGGGTGTTTACGGCTTTCAAGGCTCGGTTCTGGAGATTGAGGCCAGTTGCTTCCCGGCGGCGGAGAAGGGCAAAGGAAAATTGCGCTTTAACGAGACGGCTGGCTCGATGGCCAAGGACTCGGTCTTTAACGCGGCATCGGTCATCCGTTTGGTGACCGGCTTAGATTTGGCGGATTATGATGCCCATGTGAACGTGATCGGCGGCGGCCGCATCGATGGGCCCTCCGCCGGTGTGGCGATTACCTTGGCATTGATTAGTTGTTTGCAAAAGCGCCCGATTCGCCAGAATGTGGCGGTTACAGGGGAGATTTCCATCCAGGGCAAGATTAAAGCCGTGGGCGGGGTCTTTGAAAAGATTTACGGAGCTCGTCAAGCCGGGATTAAGCAGGTATTTATCCCCAGAGAAAACGAAAAGGATGTTCCCGCTGATTCCTTGGGGGTGGAGGTTGTCCCGGTGGACACGATCATGGAGATTCTGGATCAAGTGCTGTTGCCCCAATAAAAAAGGACATTTTCGCGTTCTGTTTCCCGACCTTGCCTCATAGGATGAATTTGTTGACTGATCATTTAGGAAAGGTTGGGATTTGTAGGTATGCGTTGTCTTGACTGTAACTACCAGCTTCGTTCCTGGCAGGAATATTGTCCCCGGTGCAGCCGGCCTGTTAGCCGGCCCAGGCGACAGGAGCCGAAGCGGCTGTTTGGCGGCAGTTGGGGCCCGCTACTCTAAGAGGAGAGGAGCGGAAAATAAATAAATATGCCCAAAGGAACTCTGCCGACAGCAGGGTAAGAAGAGGGAAGTCCGGCAACGGGTGCGACGTGGAGAACTTCATTAACTTATCCTAAATTTCTCCTGAACAGGGTTCTTTTCTAGCCTTTTGGAGCTTCCCGGAAAGGAAATTGGCCTTGTTATGAGGCCAATTTTCCTTTCTATGCCTGATTGGCGCCGGGGTTGGCCGCTGCTTCTTTGGAAAGTTTTTTGCTGCAGGAAGATAACGTTTTCTGCCGTAATTTAAAACCCTAGGGAATTTTGTACGAAGAACCAACGGGGGCCTTTTGCTGATTGGGAGGGCCGTCAGAGCTTACAGGGTTATTCTGAAGTTCCCGCAGAGTATTGAAAAAGGGAGGAAATGGTGTGAGCACCAATTCCACAGTGTTTGACAGAATACCCCCACAGAACCTTGAGGCGGAGCGTTCAACCCTTGGTTCCATGTTATTGGACAAGGAAGCCATCTTTAGGGCGATGGAGATCTTGCGCCCGGAGGATTTTTACAAGGAAGCCCACCGCATCATCTTCCAGGCCGTGGTGAGCCTGGCTAACCGCAACGAAGCAGTGGACTTGGTCACTGTCACAGAGGAACTGCGCCAGAAGAACCAATTGGAGGACGTGGGGGGCGTTCCTTACCTGACAAGTTTGGTGAATGCGGTGCCGACTGCCGCCAATGTGGAGTTTTACGCCCGCATTGTGGAGGAAAAGGCGTTGTTGCGTGGGTTAATCCAGACGGCCACGGAGATTGTCAATCAAGGTTACGAAGGGGCGGAAGAGGTCGAGAAGATCATAGACCAGGCTGAGCAGGCCATCTTCAATGTGGCGCAACGACGGACAACCCGTGGTTATACCCTGTTAAAAGACACATTGAACGAGGCCTTTGAGAAGATCGAGAAGATTTTTGAGAGTAAGGGCGGCGTCACGGGCATTCCCACGGGCTACTCCGATTTTGACCGGTATACTGCCGGGTTGCAGCCTTCAGATTTGATTATCTTGGCTGCCCGGCCCAGTATGGGTAAAACGACTTTTGCCCTGAATATTGCCCAATATGCTGCGGTTGAGATGCGAATACCCACTGTAATCTTTTCTTTGGAGATGTCTAAAGAACAGTTGGCCATGAAACTGCTCTGCGCCGAGGCGGGCGTGGATAATCAAAGGATCAGGACGGGGGCATTAACTGACGCCGATTGGCCCAGGCTCTCCCGGGCGTTGGGCCGGCTGAGCGAAGCGCGGATGTACATTGATGATACACCGGGTGTTTCCGTCATGGAGGTGCGCGCCAAGGCGCGCCGGATTAAGGCGGAAGAAGGATTGGGCCTGGTGATCATCGATTATCTCCAGCTGATGCAAGGCCGGGCGAAAGCCGAAAGCCGCCAGCAAGAGGTTTCGGAGATCTCTCGGGGACTGAAGGCTTTGGCCCGGGAACTCTCGGTACCGATTATTGCTTTGTCACAGCTCTCCCGGGCGGTGGAGCAGCGGACGGTTAAGATTCCCACCCTGGCGGACCTGCGGGAATCGGGTTCATTGGAACAGGACGCCGATATTGTTCTCTTTTTGTACCGTGATGATTACTATAACCCGGAGACGGAGAAGAAGAATATCACCGAACTCATTATTGCAAAACATCGTAACGGGCCCTTGGGGAGCGTGGAGTTCTTCTTCCAGAAGGACTGCAGCAAATTTGTGGGGATGGAGCGGTTCCGCAAACCTTAAAATGAATATGAACTGATATTAATAAAAGCTCCTTTGCCAAAAGGAGCTTTTGTTTTGCTTTTTTGGACTCAAACCCCGGCAATATTACTGTTACCAGGGACGGATTTAGCATCGGCTTTAACGGGTTCTTCGGCCGCCGAAAAATAGGTTCCCAGGACAATGAGCAGTCCGCCGCAGATTAAGCGGAAGGAGACAGTGTCTGTCCCACGGGCCAGGGAGAACAGGGCGGCAAAGACCGGTTCGGCGGAGAGGATAATGGCCGTGTGGATGGGTGGCGTATACTTTTGGGCAGTGGTTTGAAATAAAAAGGCGATCCCGGTGGGAAACAGGCCCAGCAAGAGCAGGATGACTAAATGCCTGCCGGTAAAAGTGACGGGATGCCAGGTTGCCGGCAGGACCAGCCAGAAAAGGGCGCTGACTACTCCGAACTGAAGAATGGTCATAATCCTTGGGTCGCACCCCTTGATCCAGCGGGCGGTCAAGACGATGTGCAGACCAAAAAGCACGGCGCAGAACAGGGTAAGGAGATCGCCCGGCCGGGCCTGGAAGCGGCTGGTCCATGTGAGAATTAGCAGGCCGGCGGTGGCGGTGGCCACACCCAGTAGTACTTTCCGGCTGGGGAAGCGCTTGGCGAGTAAAGAGTCGATGAGGGCCACAAAGACTATATTCATACCGGTAATGAAGGCGGAGGCGGAGGGAGAGGTGTAGCGTAAACCAGTGGTTTGGTACCAATAGGCAACGCCAAGAATAAGACCAAGAATTATGCCGGTATGCAAACAGTTCCACCGGTTTTTGCGGCAAGCTGGGCCAAAGACCAGGGCTAAAAAAAGGAAACCGATTAGAAAGCGGATGGCGATGATAAGTTCGGCAGGCAGTTCCGTGACAGCTTCTTTGACAGCGACAAAGGTTGTGCCCCAAAGCAGGGCGGAGATGGCAAGCAATACATCTGCCTGCCAGCGGCGGAGTTCCATGTTATCCCTTCTTAAGTCGATGAATGGTTTGTGTTATAACTTTACTATTCTACCATGTAAAGGTGGTAAAATAAAGCAAAAGGGCGGAAGGACCTTCGGCAAAGGGTCCTTCCGCGCGGATCTATAGAAGAGGCCACCGGGGTGACGCCCGTTGTTTCACCGGCGGGCATCGTTTGGAACCAAACGGACAGGGAAGACCGGAACCTGCCACTCCACCCGGGAAAGGCCTCTCATTTGTAGTTTGGACAGGGCATGGGTGGGTTATGTACGGTCTTTCTCCGGCATTAGGGGAATCCCTGCCGCCGGGTATTCTTGGGACATAAGGTGCATAAATTGGGTAAACGCTGGGAACCAGTACTTATCCTTCCGCATAACCAGGGAGCTGGTACGGAATAGTTTCATCTGCGGGGCTGGTTGGTATTGGATAAGGACTCCCTGTGTAAGCTCGGCTTCCACCGCAATCCGGGGAAGAAAGCTAAAGCCCATGCCCATTTCCACCAATTTTTTGATCCCTTCAATATTATCGAGTTCCAAGATGACATTGGGTTCGATGCCGATCCGGCGAAACAGGTCATCGATGTATTGGCGAAAGCCGGTCCCCTGGGGGAAGAGGAGAAAAGGGGCGGTGTGCAGGTCTGTCCAAGTATTGCCCGGTAGGGTTTGCTTCCTGGAGCCTAAAAGGAGGATCTCGTCTTTGAATAAAGGGTAGGCAACCAAGCGCCGGTCAGGAACGGGTGAAGTGACAAGGCCTAAATCCACCTTGTCGTTTAAAACCGCTTCCATCACCTCGACACTGGAACCGGTTCGGACGGAGATCTCCACCTTGGGCAGTTTGGTTCGGAACTTTTGCAACCAGTCGGGAAGACGGCAGACAATGTTTGTTGTGCCAATGCCCAGGGATAGTCGCCCAGCTCCCTCCACCATGGCCTGGAGCGCATGTCTGCTCTCGTCGGCCAGGGCCACGATGCGTTGGGCATAGGCCAGGAAGGCCTTGCCCTGCGGGGTGAGGTGGACCTGGCGTGTCCCCCGTTCCAAGAGAGGCGTGCCCAGTTCCGCCTCCAAGCTTTGCATTTGGTGGGTTAAAGCGGGTTGACTCAGGTGCAGGTCCACTGCGGCCCGGGAGAAATTGCCGGCGGCAACGATCTGGAGAAAGCTACGGAGTTGTCGGATTTCCATGTTTCACCACCATAAATAAATTTTATGATAATTATAAAATCTATTCATTAGATTTATAACATAGTTTGTGTTAAGATGGAAATGGATTCAGGCTTCGCCTGTTGCCATTTGGTTCTTTACTTGGAAAAAGGGATAGCGCTTGGAGATGGGGGTGGCTGTTGTGAAGACAGTTGTTGTTGTGGGGTTGCAATGGGGAGATGAGGGAAAAGGCAAGGTGACCGACCTACTTGCCAGCGAGGCGCAGATGGTCGTCCGTTATCAAGGCGGGAATAACGCCGGTCATACGGTGGTCGTCGGCGACCAGGAGTTCAAGCTCCACCTGATCCCCTCAGGTATCCTCTATCCCGGTACCTTATGTGTTTTGGGGAACGGGGTAGTGATCGACCCCAAGGTACTCTTGGCGGAGATGGAGGAGTTGGCGGCACGGGGGATTGATGTTTCCGGGATCCGCATCAGTGACCGGGCCCACGTAATCCTGCCATACCATCCTTTGCTGGACCGGTTGGAGGAAGACTCCCGGCCTGCAGGAAAGATTGGAACCACCGGACGGGGCATCGGCCCGGCCTATGTCGATAAATACAACCGTTATGACGCCATCCGCATGGTTGACCTGGTTCAGCCGGAGGTATTTAAAGACCGCCTGGCAATGGTGCTGGAACGAAAGAATCGCCTCTTACGGGAGTTTTATCACCATTCCGGCTTGGATTTTCAGGCCATCTTTGATGAGTACTCCGCTTATGCCCAGCGGTTGCGGGACCGGGTGGTTGATACCGCTTCCCTGGTTAATGCTGCAATTGACCGGCAGGAGCGGGTGCTTTTTGAGGGTGCACAGGGCAGCTTGTTGGATGTGGACCACGGTACCTTTCCCTTTGTCAGTTCCTCCAATCCTGGGGCCGCCGGTGTCTGTGCCGGCACGGGGGTTGGCCCCACGAAGATCCGGAAGGTCTTAGGGGTGATCAAAGCCTATTCTACACGGGTGGGGGAGGGCCCCTTCCCAACTGAATTGCCGGAGCAAGAGGTAAGCCTGCTTCGGGACGGCCGGGGCCGGGAGTACGGTGTGACCACTGGCCGTCCCCGCCGGTGTGGTTGGTTTGATGCCGTCATCAGCCGTTATTCAGTAATGATCAATGGTGTTAATTCGTTAGCCGTCATGAAATTAGATGTGTTGGATCACTTTACAACCATCCGGATTTGTACAGCCTATCGCTACCGGGGAGAACTGGTAAAGACCTTTCCCAGCAGCCTAAAGATGCTGGCGGAGTGTGAACCTGTTTATGAAGAGCTGCCGGGATGGCGCAGGGACACCAGCTCGATAAAGCACTATGAGGATCTGCCCAAAGAAGCCCGGGCTTACCTGGACAGGATCAGCGAACTGTCGGGGGCGCCCGTTGATCTTGTTTCTGTCGGTTGGCGCAGGGATGAGACGATTGTCAGGCGGAATGTCTGGGAGTAAGTGTGCCGGAAATCTCCATTCATCTTTGAACAGGTCGTTGTTGACAAGGGTAAAAAAATGTTGTATCATAAAAAAGCTGATTCGCAACGGGTCATTAGCTCAGGCGGTAGAGCACCTGACTTTTAATCAGGGTGTCCGGCGTTCGAGTCGCCGATGACCCACCAATAATGA
This sequence comes from Firmicutes bacterium UBA3943, assembly GCA_002385625.1. GTDB lineage: Bacteria > Bacillota > UBA4882 > UBA10575 > UBA3943 > UBA3943. The sequence continues at coordinate 3,835 of DGDV01000056.1, read as the reverse complement.
TAAGAGTTTGCGGGATCGGATATCCGATCCCGCTTTGTTTTGTAGTTCGAGTCGTCAATAACTCATCATATAAAAGTAATTTAGACCGTCCGAAGAGGACGGTCTTTTGTGTTTTGTTCGTCTCTCCGTATTCCCATAATCATGATTATGATTAAGACGGATCTTCCTAATAGCATGATTGTTGGTGGGTGTTATGGCTGCGATCGGCATTTGCCGTAAGAGTTATGAAAATCAGACCCCATAAAATTATATTAGGTACCGCCAAAGAAAATATTGACAATATTATTTTCTAGGATGTATGATTATAAAAACCTGGTAATCAAATAAGAATAGCAGGAATTAAATTTAGGGGGTCACCCTAAAATTTTTAATCGTAATATCTACTAAATATATCGGAATACTTACTTATTGAGGCCCAATTTGGTACGGAGGTGTTTTCCTGGATGAAGATCGACACCCTTTTGGCCCATGCCGGGTTATGTACAGATACCAGTACAGGCGCTATCAGTACACCGATTTACCAAACGGCGACCTTCCGTCACCCGGCTTTTGGACAGTCAACAGGTTACGATTACTCCCGGTCTGGCAATCCAACTAGACATGTGTTGGAGACCGTAATGGCCAGGTTGGAGGAGGGAGATTCCGGGTTTGCCTTTTCCTCTGGTATGGCCGCTATAACTGCTGTGATGATGCTATTTTCCTCAGGAGACCACGTCATATTGTCAGATGACTTATATGGTGGCACTTACCGTCTGATGGATAAGATATTTCGGTCCTTGGGCCTTAGTGCAAGTTATGTGGATGTCTCTTCAAAGCAGGCGATTGTTGACGCGGTCATTCCCGGCAAAACAAAGGGCCTCTTTGTGGAGACGCCAACAACCCTTTGATGAAAATCGCCAATTTAGCCTCAATTGCCTCTGTTGCGCGTCGGCATGGGTTGATCACGATCGTTGACAATACTTTTATGACTCCCTACTGGCAGCGACCGCTGGCATTGGGGATCGATCTGGTTGTCCATAGCGGTACGAAATACCTGGGCGGGCACAACGATCTCCTTTCCGGGATTGTGGTAACAAAGACTCCCGAATTGAGTGAGCGGATGGCGTTAATTCAAAAAGCGACAGGTGCCGTCCTGAGCCCGTCCGATTCATGGTTGATGCTTCGGAGCATTAAAACTTTGGGTCTTCGCCTGCGGCAGCAGGAGCAAAATGCGCTCAAGATTGCCGGTTGGCTGCAAGAACATCCCTTGGTCAGTCAAGTCTACTATCCTGGGCTGCCTGACCATCCCGGGCATGAGATCCACCGGAAACAAGCGACCGGTTATGGGGCTGTACTGTCGTTTAAGGTCCGGGAGCGGCGCCTGGTTGAAAGGATCATAAATAATGTCCGGGTCATATCTTTTGCGGAAAGCCTTGGTGGATTGGAGACATTGATTACCTATCCGGCAGTGCAGACCCATGGGGATATTCCGGTTGAAGTACGGGAACGCATTGGTGTTACCGATGACCTGTTACGCTTGTCAGTCGGCATTGAAGATCCGGATGACTTATGGGAAGACCTGAAACAGGCCATAGAATAAAGGAGGCTAGCGATGAAGTACGCCACCAAAATTCTTCATAACGGTAATGAGCGGGACCCGCATACTGGGGCGCTCAGTATTCCTATTTATCAAGTATCCACCTTTCATCAGGACGATATTGAACACCCTGGTCGGTACGACTACTCGCGCTCTAATAATCCAACCCGGGAGGCCCTAGAGAATACATTAGCTGCTTTGGAAGGAGGAACACGGGGCTTTGCCTTTGCTTCAGGCATGGCGGCGGTCTCTTCCGCGCTTGCTCTTTTTAGTCATGGTGACCACATAATTGCAACTGAGGATATATATGGGGGATCATATCGGATTCTCACAAAATTCTTCAACAAATTCGGCCTAGAGGTTACCTTCGTTGATATGACCGACCTCAATCAAGTGGAAAAGGCGATAAGGAAGAATACGAAGGCGCTGTTTCTCGAGAGCCCCTCCAATCCTTTGTTGAAAATAACAGATATTGCAGGTGCCGTGGAACTGGCAAAACGCTATAATCTTTTAACGTTAATCGATAACACATTTATGTCCCCTTATTTCCAACGCCCACTGGAGTTGGGAGTTGATCTTGTCATCCATAGTGCCACAAAGTTTTTGGGCGGGCATAGCGATGTAATTGGTGGTGCCGTTGTTGTTGGGTCGGAAGCGTTGGCCACCAAAATTTACTTTGTGCAAAATAGTTTTGGGGCGGTGCAAGGTCCCCAAGACGCCTGGTTGGTCCTGCGCGGCATCAAGACGCTGCGAGCGCGTATGGAACTTCAGCAACAATCGGCAATGGCCATTGCCCGGTGGCTGCAGGGAGAAGATTGGGTGGAAAAGGTTTATTACCCCGGCCTGCCGGAGCATCCCGGCCATGAGTTGATTAAGGTGCAGGCCTCTGGCTTTGGCGCCGTTGTCTCCTTTAAGACCGATACACCTGAACGCGCACTCAGGATTATGCGGAATGTCCGGTTGTGGTCGGTGGCAGTGAGCCTTGGCGGTGTTGAATCGATCCTTTCCTATCCGGCCCGGATGTCCCACGCCGCACTGCCCAAGGCGGAGCGGGAACGGCTTGGTTTAACCGACAATTTTATCCGTCTGTCGGTGGGGCTAGAGGATGCGGAGGATCTCATGGCGGATTTGGAGGCAAGCCGGAAATGAATTCATTGACCAGTTAGACACTAGGTTGAAATATGATCAATATTTTTCTTGACTTCATGGGCGGGTGCACATATGATAAAAAATCAAAGTATACTATTCCGCTAAGAATAATAGGTAATAAAGAGACGTTGGGGTAGATGGCAATGATCAAGGTAAGGTTGGGTAAAAGGATCACCAATGAAGTAAGAAAGCAGGCTTCTGGCAGTTTTGTTCGACTGGCACAAGGATTCACCCATTATGAGCTGGCCGGTCCGGAGGATGGGCCTGTAGTCCTCCTGGTTCATGGGTTTTCCGTACCATATTACACATGGGATCGGACCTTTCCGGCTTTGGCTGGTGCTGGTTTTCGCGTTATACGCTTTGATCTGTACGGGCGCGGGGTGTCCGATCGCCCTTACACCAGGTATGACCGCCGGCTGTTTGTGGAACAGGTGAGCGAACTTTTAAATGCTCTACATGTTCAAGTTCCCATCGATATTGTCGGTACTTCGATGGGTGGCGCTGTTGCCACTGCCTTCGCCGTAGAGAATGCGGACCGGGTCCGGAAAATTGTCCTTATCAACCCGTTAACCCGAAGGTGGAAGATAGGTCCCCTTGCTGTACCAGGGATTGGTGAATATCTTTTTGCCCGGTTTTATCTGCCAGCATTGCCGGAGAAACAACTAGATGATTTTTCTTGTCCCGAACAGTTTGGCGACTGGCCAGATCGCTTTCTTGCGCAGGTGCGTTTTCAGGGTTCTGGCCGCGCGCTTCTTTCGACATTACGGCATTTTATGAGTCGGGATCATCTTACAGACTATCAGAGACTTGGCGGATTAAAGAAGAAAGCCTTGCTGATTTGGGGTGATTCTGATCAGGTGTTGGGGACGGAGGATGCACCAATCCTGCAAGGGCTTTTAGAGGCAAAGTTACACTGGATCAAAGGCTCAGGCCATGCTCCCCACTATGAACATGCCGAGATTGTTAATCCTTTAATCATCCGTTTTCTAGAGCAGGATTAGTTTTCCGGTGGGAAAGGACCTCTCGCATGGGGGTCCGCTTGGGCCTTACCTATTGATGATTTAGTGTTCGAAAACCATTAGCGCTAATGACCTGACCCCAATTTATGTA
>DGDV01000009.1:62454-62658 GCA_002385625.1 Firmicutes bacterium UBA3943 | reverse complement strand
GTCCAAAGCTGTTTGTTCTTCCGTTGGATATTGTGGCTAATCACACCGTTGGCCGCATGCAAAATTGTCTGGGTTGAACGGTAATTTTGCTCCAGTTTGATCACACGGACATCCGGATAATCCTTTTCAAACTCGAGAATGTTACGTATGTCCGCGCTGCGGAAGGAATAAATGGACTGATCGTCATCGCCCACCACGCAGATG
>DGDV01000009.1:47899-62320 GCA_002385625.1 Firmicutes bacterium UBA3943 | reverse complement strand
TCGCCCACCACGCAGATGTTGCGGTTTAAGGCCGCCAAAAGTTTCACCAAGGTATACTGGGCATGGTTGGTATCCTGATACTCGTCGATAAGGATAAATTCAAAACGCTCCTGGTACTTGCGCAAGACGTCCGGACATTCCTGGAACAGCTTGGTCGTGAGCATGATCAGATCATCAAAGTCCACCGCTTGATTCTTCCGGAGTTTTTCTTGGTAGAGGGGGTAGACCTTGGCCACGGTATTACCCCAAAAATCAGCGGCCCTCTTGTCATAGGCTTCAGGTCCAATCAACTCATTCTTCGCTGCGGAAATGGTGGCAAGTACCGCCTTGGGGCTGAAGTTCTTCTCACTGAGATTCAACTGGGCGAGAACCTCTTTAATTACAGTCAATTGGTCCTGGGTATCATAGATGACAAAATGCTTGTCCAGCCCGATAAAATGCCCATCGGCCCTGAGAATCCTGACACAGGCCGAGTGAAAGGTGGCAACCAGGATGGTTTCTCCCACCGGCCCGACTAACCGGCTGACCCGTTCCTTCATCTCCCCTGCGGCTTTGTTGGTAAAAGTCACGGCTAAAATCGCATAGGGCGATACACCCTGTTGTAACAAGTAGGCAATGCGGTGGGTCAAGACTCTGGTCTTACCGCTGCCGGCGCCGGCCAAAATGAGAAGCGGTCCCTTCCCATGGCAAACCGCTTCTTGCTGCTGTGGATTCAAACCTTCGAGTATTTGCATGGAGACACTCCTTCTTAATTGTCCTCATTATTTTCGCCTTTATCATCATGATCTCCTGCACTCTCCGGGAGTTTCCGGATGATTCATGCCAATTGTTAACAATTGTTCACCTGCCAGCTTCACCCTGCGGGATCATCACCCCGAAGGCAGCGCTCACGCCTGGTTTACCTAAAAGAAAAACCCTCCTGCCGGAGGGTTTCATCGCTGAATATTGTTTAGGCAGCCTCCGAATCGGCGACCGCATCTTGCACCGAGCCAAAGACCCGGTCCAAATGGGCCTGGGAGAACTTGGGCGTCAGCCAACTCACCACGGGAACCACCACCAACGGAATTAGCATGGCTAAAGAACCCACCCGCGGCGCAACAGAGGTAACTGCGGCAAACCGGGCCGGATCCAGTGCATACCAAATAAAGGTTCCCATGGAGTAGCCAACCCCGGCAATTAAACCGGCCCAAGCGCCCACCTTGGTCACTCCCTTCCAGAACAACCCATAGAGGTAAGGGGCGAGGAAAGCACCGGCGACAGTCCCCCAGGAAAAGCTCATCAGCGCCACCAGGTGCGGCCATTTTCGACTCAATGAGGCTACCAGTAAAGAAAGGGCAATAAACGCGGCACACAGCAAACGCATGATCGACATCCCCCGCTCCTTGGACATTTTCGGCGCAAAATGACCTTGCAGGAGATCAATGGTGATGGCTGAGGACGAGACCAAAACCAAGGAAGACAGGGTGGACATCGACGCCGACAGCACCAGCAGCAAAATAATGATCAACAGACCATTGGGCATGGTAATCTGCATAATCTGCGGAATCAGGTTGGTATTGGCGTAAGAACCCTTGGTCTTTAAGGCTGAACCAATTAATTGCCGGGCCACCGCCGGATCCGTTACCGCCGCCGCATAATCCGGGGAATCCGCAAAATAATTGGCATTCGCCTCCAGCGCCACAATCCGGGACCCGTAAAGTGTGGTTGTAGAGCCCACCAGATAGGCGGCGCCGCCAATAATCAGGCAGAAGATGGTTCCCACCACCGTCGCCGTGGAAATCACCTTTTGGTTCTTGATGGCATAAAACTTCTGGACCATCTGGGGTAAGCCCCATGAACCCAAGCTGGTCAAGACCACCAGCCAGAACAGATTAATGCCGCCTTTGGGGAAGAGGTTGACAAGATTGACATCCACTGTCTGCATCTTTGTCAAAAAACCGGCAAAGCCCCCCACCGCCGAGTGGCCAAAGACATAGGCCACCATTAACACACAACCAACCAGCATGACTAAGCCCTGGATAAAATCGGTGAGGGCCACGGCAAAATAACCGCCCATCAACAGGTAAACAGCAGTTAAAACAGTCATAAAAGCCAGCGCCACACCATAGTCCACATTTAATACATTAACAAAGAGGAACGAAAGTCCGGAGAAGACCGACCCGGAGTAAGGAATCATAAAGATAAAAATAATCAGGGCGCCCACAATCTTAAACAGCCTTGAATCATACCGGGCTTCCAAAAACTCCGGCATGGTCATGACATTCAAGTGTTCCGTCATCGCTCTGGTTTTCCGGGCTAGGACCAACCAAGCCAGCAGGCAGCCAAAAAAGGCATTACCCAGGGCAACCCAGATGACCGGCAAACCGAAGGCAAAACCTTGGCCCCCGGCGTAGCCGATGAAGAGGACCGCAGAAAAATAGGTGGTACCATAAGCAAACGCCGAGATCCAGGGGCCTACATTCCTTCCGCCAAGGAAGAAATCCGAGACATTCCTGGTCCGGCGCATCGAATAAAACCCGATACCAATCATCACCAGAACAAACAGGCCAATGGCAGACCAACGCAAAATAAGGTCAGTACTCATTCCAACCATCCTCCCATACTACATATTGAACTGTCAGGTCAAACCTACCGTCATTCGCCGTACAACTACTCGGAAACTAAACTTAAATAATAATATATTCGCGGTTAACGCCAGAAAACCTTCTTTTTAGATAATTTTTATTTCACCTGGCTTAGCCCATTGTTAACAAGTGAGAAAAAACCTAAGCTCTCCTTAAAGTAACATGTCCGCCAGGAAACACCTGTGCCAATTTTGCAGAGGAATTAACGGAGACAGGCATTAAAAAAGCTCCGACACCAGCCAGAGCAGTTTTTTTCAATGGTGCGCCCGACAGGAATCGAACCTGTGCACCTGGCTCCGGAGGCCAGTGCTCTATCCGCTGAGCTACGGGCGCAATTAACAACCGCAAAGAATATTTTATACGATCTTGAGTAGAAAAGCAACATTTATCTTTTGGAAACTATTATAAAGTAAGATAAAACCGGGAAATCATCTGTCCAGCAAGGTCAGTTGATAATTCTCCGCAATCTCGAGTTTGCCTTCACCAGCACTATAATACTTGAGGGTAATCGAGCCTTTGTTGTAAGCCATGAAAAGATGAATATCGCCGGAATAAAACCCGCCAAAGGACCGGTAGTCCACAATCTTCCGGCCATTCTGCTCCGCCAAGAAGGTTGGTTCCACCGGGATCCAGCCAGTACCGGGCAAAAACACTTCCACCCAGGCATGATGGCTATTGTTTAATGGAATCCGCTGCCCCGGTTTCAGCTCCTTTCTATCCAACCGGAATCCATAAACCACCCGGGCCGGAACACCTGCCGTCCGGCATAAAGCCACATACAACAGGGCAAAATCTTCACACCTCCCCCAGCCTGACTTTAAGGCGGTCACGGCCGAAGCCTTGCGGGAAAAATCCACCCGGTAGGTCAGCTTCTCGTTAACATAAGCAAACAGTCTCCTGGCCTTCTCCTTGGGTGTGGCCAAGCGGGCGACTTGACGGGAAACCACTGCGGTAAGCATTGGATCCCCCACCTCGATCCCTTCCTCCGCTTGCAGGTATCTCTCCATATCCCGGAACTCATGGGGCTGGGCTTGACAGTTAGGTGGGTCCGTCATCACCCCATCCTTATAAGTAAGCAAATAGGTGAAACGGTACTCCAGTCTCCCCCCGGCAGGCACAGGGCCGGAGCTGATCTCCGCCCATCTGCCACTGGCATGCCAGTGTACTGCCGGCACCGCCGAAACCTTCTCCACCGCTTGATAGTATGGCGGTTCCTGCCAAGACAAGACCGGAATTTCACCTTGGATCTTCTTGACCTCTCCCCCCGGATTGGTAATTACCACCATCTGTTCCAAGCGAAAACATAAATTCGCACCGGACAGACCATCAAAGTCCGCTGGTCGGGCAAAGCCGGGAAAAAACAAGGCGGAAAAAAACAGCAAAATCCCTTGGCTAAAGAGAAATAAACGGAACTTCTTCATTCTATAACTCCTGTCAGCAAGCTTTCTTAACCTTTTATTCTTCGCAGCAAAAATCGATAAATCCTGCTTGTGGAAAAAGACGTTTTCAACCAGCCAAAAAAGGAAGCCGTGGCTTTACCACGGCTTATCTTGTGAACACAAGGGTCCTGGGGTTCTGTTCCCTGGTACTGAAGTTCTGTCCCCGACCAGTGAAGACCCGGACCTGGTTCGGTGCGGTGTGGCAGATGATATTTTCCAGATTGGTCAAGTCCAAAACACGCACGGTCATATCAATGACAACCACCTCCCGCAGGGTCTCCCCATCAATCAGTTCCGCTTCGATGAAGACAATCTCCGGCAGTAACTGGCAGCACTGGCCGGGCAAGACCCCCGGCAGATCCACAAAACCACTGAAGGGAATATCCGCCCCTTGATGAACGACCACGTTTTCTTCATTGACAAAAAAGATCTGTTTATGGAGAACCGCCTGGAAAATCACCTTATCGGGTATGATGTGACACCGTAAATTTTCAACCCTGGCCACAATCTGGTCGATCTTCTGCGCGGGAGTAAACAAGTCGATGGTGTCTTCCACTAAAACCTGGACCGTTTCTTCGGCAACCACATTAAAATTGGCCATTGGCCGGAACCTCCTTTCCCCCGGAGCACTGGACAAGACCATTTAATATTCCCTTGCCTCGCCGATCGGTGTGGAGAGGATCGCTAATGGCAGCGCCGCCGGGCAGGCTGATCCATCTTATGCCGGGGACGTAACAGAAGGCCCGGAGCCAATGGCACGTTTGCGCAGCCCGGTTACCACCTGTGTCTGTACCGGCTCTCTTTTTAACCTTACTTTCCCCCGGAAAACGGGCTTCTCCCGGGCAAGAGGCAATAGATCACAGAATTTATCTTGAGCTTGCCGGCAAAAATAAACTGGCAAAAATAAAAAGAGGTGATTTCCCTATGTCCACTGAGAAAGGCCGGGAGATCGAAGCAATCTCCGAATTCATCCGCGTTCACCCAGAAAGCACCGTCAGCCGGCGGATCATCCGGGAGCTCTTCGGCGCCTCCACCGAACCGCCGGACCTCTCCCTCCAGATGCTCCAAAAAAGGCTTGAAGCAGCGGACGAAGGAATTGTTGACAATTACTACACCTTAACCCAATAAATCACCCACGCGGGAAAAACAAACCCCGGCAGCATAGGCCGGGGCTTTTTCTTGGTTCTTTAAACTTTATAGCTATAGCCCTAAAATTGCAGGGTTTGTTGTTCTTCCGAGCTTTGAGAGAAAGTATTCATCTGAAAATTCATCAGCAACCAGTAAGGATCAGTCCTTTTTTGCCACGGTAACTCAAAAGAAGGAAACTTTAGTGTTTTTTCTCCTTTTGACATGTTCGCCGGTTCCTTTGCCGCCCAGCGCAGCAAGGAATCCCAGGTTTCAAAGACCTCTGTCCCACCGGTACTACCATAGGACTTAATTATTTTTTCACCGGCTTTGTCCCCTTCAAGCAAGAAATTAGCGGATGAATTCAGGAAAAGATCCAGATCCAAACTGGAATTGGTATCAGAGGCCTTCTCCGGCAAGGATCTCTCCCAATTGTATTCGCGTGCTAATTTAGTGGTAACCAGATAATCGCCAATCTCCAACCCCTTATCCGCTAAACTCCACGGTGACAAATCAGGCACGGGCACCTTGCCTTTGAACTGTCGCAATGTGTTTACCTCATAATTCTGGGACAATTTGTCCAACAGATTATAAACACGCTGTTCAAGCTCAAAACGGCTGATATTTTGGGCTCTTCCCCCGGCCTGGATCGGAAAGAGGAAAAATCCTTTTACCTTTTGAAATTCCAAGGGAAAACTCCCCCGAAGCACAAGAAAGTATAATTCCAGGTCGCCTCTTGGCGTATACATGATTTCCCAACGGTCATTCGCCGGTAGAAGCGATGAATTGTAGGTTGTCAGCCAATTTTCCGGCAGAAAGAAAAAGATATTGTCCACAATATCCGGGCTATGATACTCTCCTATTAAATAATAGGACTCCTGCAGGTGATCGATTCTTAATTCATCGCCCTGGCCGAGTTCCGGTTCCGTACCGGCAGTTAAAACCAGATCCAAATCATAAAAACCTTCATCGGCTTGGTTGATTTTGACCGAAGGCGTCAAGCTGGCTAAATCAGTTATTGTAATACCCAACAATCTTAATTCTGCTGTATATTCCTTAAGTAACAAGTTGATGTTTTCCACGGATGACAATATGTCGTAATTACTCTCCTGGTTATCTTCCAACCGGCCAAGGGCCGTTTTCAAATAATAAGCCATCTCCAACCTGGTCAGTTTATCCCCGCAGACCTTTGCGTACTCGGGAACCAACCCCGCCCGGGCCAATTCAACCATGACTTCATAAGACCAGTCAGGAGCATAGACCTGCAGATCCGTTTCGGCTAAGGAAAGCCCGCCAATGAGCAGTAGACAAAAGATCAAAAGCGCAAACTTGTAATCCTTCATGTGCAGTCCCCTCTGGCAGCATTGGTTTTGAGGGCAGCCACATTATTTCCCCATGTTTTTATTCTACCATGAATTATTAATTTTGATAAGATCAGCCTTTCCTCCAAGGTTTAATCCCATGGGAACCGGCAAGATATCGTTCGCCAAGGATGACGGCAACATAATCATCGTAAGGCTTTGCCGGATATTGCAAGCCCAGCGGCCAAAAACGCCGCCAGCCGGTGCGTTTTTCCTCCAGGTAGCGACGCCGCCCCTCTTGGCTGGAGTGGTTTTCGTCCACCAAGAGCACTTGGGTGCCGACAGGCGGGCCAGCGGGGAAAAGTCGCGTTAAAAGGGCTTCCGCTCCCGTCCGGTCCCCCACCACCAACAATTTTTCCGGTTTCCTGGTTAACCTGGACACCAGTTCCTCAGGGGAAACCACCCCTTGTTCCACCGGAAGGCCCGCGACAAAACGCGCCATCCCGCACTTGCTACGACCGGGATCAATCGCCATAAAGTCCAAAATCAACTGGTTCTCCGTTGTTTTCATACCGGTTTTTCATGCTTCCTTTATTGTTCGGTTTATTGCTTCGGTTGCGCCGTTAATTCCTCTTTAATTTGCACGCGGACTTTCAGCGGCCCCTCCACCCGCCAGGTATCGTCTATCACTGCCAATTGAACCGTGCGTGTTTGCCCGCTTTTTTTGATCCGCTGGATGATGTTGGGAATATCCTGCAGGGAAGCGATCTCCCCAATATATTGTCCTTGGGAGATCATCCCACGGTCAAAGGCTTTTTTCCGTACAGACAACAAAAGGTTGAGGATTTCTTGCAATATGATACTTTCCTCTTTTGCTGGTGAAACCTTTGTCTCGGCCACAACTTCGTCAGCCTTAAAAACCAGTTCATTGGGAAACAGCTCGAAGGAAACGTAGAGCGGTTCTAAGAAAAAAGTGTTTTTTTCCGCCACCAAGCGCAAAACAGCCTTCCCGTCCAGCTCGGCAATGTCCTGGGCCAGTTTATTCATCTGCTTGACCGGTACTTTAATGGCATAATCATTCTTCCCCTCGATCCGGGCGCCCCGCTCCAACGCAATCTGGTTCGCCTTGACCAACAAGGGTTGAATCACCGCATTCAACACCTGCTTTGCGTCTGTACCGCCTTCAACCACTTCTGCAACAATAACTTCCTTCACGTCAAAAATCAACAAACTGGTCTGTTTTTGGGCCAAGCTTCCCTTAAGTTTTGCCGATTCCACCGAATACATCTCAATTTCCTTGAGGAAACGTTCCTTCTCCATCTGGAGTTGCTCGTTCTGCTCCTCCAATTGCCGGGTAATATCGGTTAGTGAAGCCACCCGTTGCTGTTTGGTCTCCACTTCCTTCTGCTTGGCAACAAGTTCTCCCTCTTTCTTTACCAGGTTGGACTGGGCGGTGCGGTATTGGGCAACCGCCGACTCCAATTCCTTTTGAATCTTTTCCCGTTGCACCGAGACCCGGGCAAGTTCCTTCTCATTCTCCAGGTATTCCTTGACCAGTTTGTTAAATTCCGCCTCTTTTTTCGCTACCAACAAGGTCTTTTCTCTTAAGTCTGCTTGGATTTTTTCCAGGTGAAAAAGGGCAATACGCACATCCTCGGATACAACCGCAAGTAAAACAAGGGTAGCCACGGCAATCAAAATGCCGGTTATTACCGCAATAGTAATAGAAGTGTATTTCGGGCGTAGTCCAAAGATGCTAAGGCGCTTCTTCCCGGCCTTCATCCCCACGCGATCGCCGAGAAAGGCAATAAAACCACCAATAGCAGCCACCGCCAGAATAATATATAAACCAAACACCGGTTTTCACCCGCCTTCGGTTACTTCTTCGCCCGGATAAACTGATAAATCCCGAATCCTCCCAGGACAATATTCTGCAACCATGCGCCGAGCAAGGGTGGGATGACACCCTTCTTCCCTAACATACTGCCGAAACCCATTAAGAAATAGTAAATAACGATAAACAGAAAACTTAGGCCAAAACCGGCGGAAGAAGACCGCCTTTGGCTTTGCAGCGCCACCGGTGCAGCAAGCAGAGACAGGAAGAAACAGGCAAAGGGCAGGGCCAATTTAGTGTAAAGGTCCACTTCCAACTGGCGTTTCTGCTCCGGCTTGGGTTTTGTTTTCTCAATATAAGCAGCCAATTCCCAATAGGACATCTCCTCCGGATCCTTCGCTAAAGCCACCATCTCTTTGGGTGACGCCTTGATATTGGGGTAGTATCCATTGGCAAAACGCACCGGGATGACGCTGTCCTCCCGGAATAATTTCACCTCACCGTTTTTAAAGTACCAGCCTTCATCCAACCACACCAGGGTTTCGGCGCTGATTAGCCTGGTAACTTTCTTGTTTTCGAACTCGATAATCACCACATCGCTCATCCGGCCCGTCCCCGGATTAAAACTGCCGGCCTGGACCATCCGGGATAATTGCTCCCCATCATACTCGGCATAGTTATAGTTATAAATATTGGCATCAAACTTTTTACCGACGGCCCGATCCTTTTCAATGGCTAAAAGGGTCATGGCCTTCGGCACCACACTTTCACTGATGAAAAAACTGACGCCGCTCATAATAAGGCCAACAACCATAACAGGCAGCGTCAAGCGGAAGAAGCTTAAGCCCCCGGCCCGCATGGCCACAGTCTCACTGTTGCTGGACAGCCGGCTCAAAGCCAGGATAGTCGCAAGCAACATGGCCATTGGTATACCAAGCACCAGTTCACCAGGGGCATCAAGAGCAAGGAGTTTCAGCACAGTGGAGAACGGAATACCGTGGCGTTCCGCCAGGCGAAGGAAGCTCATGAAGCGCACGCCCATCAATATCCCGCCAAAAGCACACATGCCAAAGAAGAACGGACCAATCAGCTCTTTAGTTATATATTTTGTTAAAATGCGTAGGCGCATTTTCTTCCCCCATTTACTACATACTGAACCGGTCGCCTAAATAGAATTTCCGGGCTGTTTCGTCCTTGGCAATATCCTCAGCCTTCCCGGAAACCAGAATCTTCCCGGAATGCATAATATAAGTGCGATCCGTAATGGCCAACGTCTCACGAACACTGTGGTCCGTAATCAAAACCCCCAGTCCCTTACTCTTCAAACGGCGGATAATATCCTGAATATCCGCCACCGCAATGGGATCAACACCGGTAAAAGGCTCATCCAACAAAATGAAACTGGGCTCCAAAACCAACGCCCGGGCAATCTCCACCCGCCGCCGCTCCCCGCCGGAAAGCATATAGCCTTTATGTTTGGCAATCCGCGTTATATTCATCTCTTCCAATAACGCCCACGCCCGTTCCCGCCGCTCTTTAGCAGAGCGCACCTTCAACTCCAAGATGGCCAAGAGGTTTTCCTCCACCGTCAACTTGCGGAAGATTGACGGTTCCTGAGCCAGGTAGGACACACCATACTTGGCGCGAAGGTGCATGGGCAGATTTGTAACCACATTTCCGTTGATCCGAACTTCACCGGCGTCACACCGTTCCAGTCCGACCACCATATAGAAAGAGGTGGTTTTCCCTGCTCCGTTAGGTCCCAACAAGCCAACCACTTCACCCTGCTCAACACGGAAGGATACCCCATCGACAACTCGCCGGTTCTTGTATTGTTTGACTAAGCCAATTGCCTCGATGGACACTATTTTGCACCTCCCGTCGCTGCTGGTCCGGATTTATATTCCACCGGCCCCTTTGCCTTAATCTTCTTCGTCTTTATATCATAAATAATCTCTTGCGCGGTAAAGACCTCTTTCCCCCGGCTAACCCAAGGATTTTCGCGAAATACTATGTGTCCCTCCTTTTGGTAATAGACCACCAGTCCACCCTTGGCCAGGATGGAATGGCCCTTAAAGACCACCTGCTTTTGGGCGGTCAGATTCCCGTTCACCAGGTTGCCGTCCATCTCCTCGGCGGTCAGGACCCCGTCCTGGTTGGCTAAAACACAGTTGCCCCGGGCGGAAAAAACTTCTCTATTTATGTTACCTGTAATCTTGTCGGCCTTAAAATCAGCCTTCTCCGGCCCGAAACGGATCTGTCCGCCTAGAGGCATGGCAATGTCCCCGTTCTCAGTATTGTAGGTAACTTCCGCAGCGGTCAGCCGGCGAAACTTCGGTTGTTCCTGGGTAAGTTCAATATTCCCCTTGGCCACAAACAAGGCTTCTTTCCGACGATATTCCAAATATTCGCCGGTAAGGCGCATGTCTTCCGTAACCGCCTCAACCGGATGGTCTTTATCCCCGTAATAAACAATTACCTCTTGCTCCAAGTCTGCTTCTGTGCCTAAATGCGCCGTAATCCTCCATGCATCCACCGCCCCAAGGACAGAAAGAGTTGAAAGCAGGAACAAGACAACCCATATTATTAATCTCCTCCGCATCCTCATTGCTCTCCTTCTTTGTGGAGGGGAGCTAATACTCTCCACACATTTTCCCCTTCAAACCGGAACTTCTCCAAACGGGCATCGGATGACAATGTATTCCCCCGCCCTTCATAATTCCGGGATGTTACGGTTACTCCCTCCGTCAAGCGCAGGATCCCGTCTTCTGCGTCCCAGTTGAGTATTCCTCCCTGTAAGATAAAACCAGAACGTTCCAACCTGACACCGCTTTGCAAAACCAGACGGTTCATATCAGGGTTGATCTGACCGGTTTTCGCCGTTAAGCGCAAAGGTTCCGCCTCTTTTTGCGGGTAATACCAGCCCGTGATCTTAAAGAGGTCCGTGCCTGATTTGCGTTCTTCAATCTTCGCAATCTGAAGTTTCCAGCGGATTTCACCCTTTATATCCTGTAAGGCCAGTTCCACATCGTTAGCCACGAACCTTTCCGGATCGGATGATGTAATTGGCAACGCCGGCGCCGCGGCAGGCTTAGCTTGCCTTAAAACAACAATAACCGCCGCAAGAAGCAGCACGAACAGAAGGGCACAGCCGATCACCCATTTGCTCTTCATATTTAACCTCCGCTATGGAACAACATACTCAATGAATCAACGCTGTTTTGAAAAATTCGTTCCCGGTCGCCAAAAACCTCCTGTTAATTCCAGAAAGAACAGGACATTAACGGGTCCGTCCGCAAGTTCTGCCAAAAAGCAGCCACCACCTGCAGCCTAGAAACATGCGAAGTTGAATATTCTCCCGATACAGGCACAGGCCTTTCATAAAAAAAGACTAGAGCAATGTCTAGCCTTTTTTATTAAGCTCCCACAGATTACCGGCAAATCCCCCGGTCCGAATTGCGCAGGAACCGGATGAAATGGTCGATCTCCATGCTTGCTTGGAGTTCTTGCTCCATTTGTTCAATGGCTTGGCTGATAATAAGGTTGCTCCGGTAAAGGATCCGGTAGGCCTTCTTGATCTCATCGCGTACCTCCGGGCTCAACCCGTTCCGGCGCAAACCCACCACATTAATCCCGGAAACCTTCGCCGGGTTACCGTCAACCATGACAAAGGGCGGAACATCCTTCACCACTTTCGTGCAACCACCCACCATTGCCATCTTG
This sequence comes from Firmicutes bacterium UBA3943, assembly GCA_002385625.1. Lineage (GTDB taxonomy): Bacteria > Bacillota > UBA4882 > UBA10575 > UBA3943 > UBA3943. Next base: position 50,274 of record DGDV01000009.1, on the reverse strand, counting down.
CCGATCTTGGTGAATTGATGAATACCGCTCAAACCGCCAATCACCACCCGGTCTTCCACGGTTACATGGCCGGCCAAAGCCGAGTTGTTGGCCAAAACCACATAACTGCCAACTTGACAGTCATGGGCCACATGGGAGTAGGCCATGAACAGGTTATGGCTGCCAATGCGGGTTTCACCGCCGCCGCCTTCAGTACCGCGGCTTATTGTCACGTTCTCCCGGAAGATGTTATAATCGCCAATCACCAGATAACTCTTTTCACCTTTAAACTTAAGATCCTGCGGTTCGCAACCTACGGTGGCTCCATGGTAGAATTTATTGCCCACACCTATTTTTGTCCAACCTTCAATTACAACATGGGGGCCGACAATACAACCATCACCCAATTCCACATTCTCACCGATAATGGCATAGGGACCGATTGTCACATCTTTACCAAGTTTCGCATTGGGATGAACAATGGCGGTTTCATGGATGTTTCGCAGCGAAACGACCTTGTTGGACTCAATCACCTTCATATTCATGTTCACCTGGGTCCCTCCCTTTGAACAATAACCATTGCGAATGTATTATTACATAGTATCACAAAAACACTACTTTTTTATGGCATAACATAATTGCCGCCTTAAGCAAATTATCCCCGTTTTTCGCTGTTTTTCTTCTGTTTTCAAGCAATATTGACTTCGTCCAAAAATATTAATAAATTTTTTCGCCACCGCCAAATGAACTTAAGAACCCAAAGCAAACATCAATTCCGCTTCCGAGACAATCTGGCCGTCCACCGTCGCTTTGGCAAACACACGGCCCACACTGCCCCGGATTTTCAAGACTTCGACTTCAATGCGCAGTTGGTCGCCGGGAACAACAGGTTTACGGAACCGTGCATTATCAATTCCGGTAAAGTAAGGGATTTTGCCCTTGTGTTGCTCCTGGGCAAGCATGGCGATGCCCGCCGCCTGGGCCATGCTCTCTATAATGAGCACACCCGGCATAACCGGTTTTTGCGGGAAATGGCCGTTAAAAAAGTCCTCGTTGGCAGTGACATTTTTAATGGCAACAATCCGCTGACCCGGTTCGAGCTCCAAAACCCGGTCCACCAATAAAAACGGATATCTGTGCGGTAATAATTGTTTGATCTCGTTAATATCCATCATTCCCGAAATAACCCCCTCAATCCATATGGCATAAAACTGTTTGAAGCTTATTGGCAAGTTCCAGATCCAAACGATGTCCGGAACGTACCGCAATAATTTGGGCCTCAAACGGTCCTACCAGATACAGATCACCCATAATATCCAAGATCTTATGGCGGACTATTTCGTCGGCATAACGCAACTCATTCTTGTAACCGTCATCGCCAACCAAAACCACGGTATCCAAAGTTCCACCCAGTCCCAACCCTTGCTTCTGCAAAAGTTCAATCTCCCTTTCAAAGGCAATGGTCCGGGCCGGGGCAATCTCCCGGACAAAATTCTCCGGTGTGTGGATATACTGGTAGACCTGATTCCCAGTGGCCGGGTGATCCGAGGTAAAGGTATAGGTGATACGCAAGCCTTCACCCGGCAACGCCGGCAAAGCCACAAGATAGGAGCGGGGGTCAGTATCGCTTTGGACCCAGACGGGCTGGTGCAACTTGCGGGTCCGGCGGGCACAGTCCTGCTCCACCAGACCCACCCTTTGAATGGCCTTGACAAACTCCAGGGCACTTCCGTCCACCACCGGAATCTCTTCTCCATCCACTTCAATCAGGACGTTGTCCACACCCAAACCATGCAAAGCCGCCATCAGATGTTCAACGGTCTGAATCCGCCAGGTTTCGCTACCCAAAGCCATGCATCGCCTGGTGTCCCGGACAATCTCCGGGCTGGCCTTCACCGGCTCGGACTCCAAATCGGGCCGGACAAACATGATGCCCGAATCGGGAGGTAATGGCAAGAGCCGCAAATTAACATGTACCCCGCTGTGAAGGGCCCGGCCAGCAATTTGTACCGGCCCGGCAATGGTTTGTTGTCGTTGCAAGTAAGGCACCTCCGGCGTATTCAAACCAAAGTCCATAATATTATACCATGACTTCAGCTGTGTTGTAATAGTTTTTTATACTTTCTTCCCACTTCTGAACGGGGCTGCTCAAATACAGTTTCCGGTCTTCCTTCCTCTGCCACGGTGCCACCGGACATGAAGACCACACGGTCCGCGGCTTTGCGGGCAAAATGCAACTCGTGGGTGACAATGATCATAGTAGTTTTATCGTTCCTAACCAGTTCTTCCATGACTTCCAGCACTTCGCCCACAAGAATGGGGTCCAAGGAAGCGGTGGGCTCATCCCAGAGCATCAACAAGGGCTCCATGGCCAAGGCCCGGGCGATGCCCACCCG
>DGDV01000009.1:0-47687 GCA_002385625.1 Firmicutes bacterium UBA3943 | reverse complement strand
CCCGGGCGATGCCCACCCGCTGTTGCTCCCCGCCGCTTAATTCGTGGGGAAAATGATGAGCCTTCTTCTTTAGCCCCACTTGTTCCAAGGCGCGCAGCGACCGGTCTTCCACCTCTTCCTGCTGCTTGCCTTGCAAACGCAGGCCCATGCCCACGTTATCCAGGGCGCTTAACCGCTTGATCAGGTTAAAATGTTGAAAGACAAAGCCAATGTGGGGCCGGATCGCCCGCATCCCTTCCGGCCCCAAACCCGTCAATTCCTGGCCGTTAAAGATGATCTCACCTGCATCAGGTTCAACTAAGCGGTTGATACATCTGATCAGGGTAGACTTCCCGCACCCGCTGGGTCCCATGATTACCACAGTCTCGCCCCGCCGAACGTTAAGATCCACCCCTTTTAAGGCATAAACCTTTTTGTAGTGTTTATGAAGATCATTTACCTGTAATAACACCTGGTTATCCCCATTCATCGTTTCATCACCATCCTCCGGGAGTTAAGCAATTGCAGCAGTCCGGGCCGTCCCGCGGGAATTACGATCTCCCGCATCAGTTGAGTAAAGGTCAAACCCAGGGACTGACCGGCCATAACTTCCTCCTTGTCCAGTTGGTAAAGGCGGTCGGCCAGTCGGTAAAAGACCACTCCCTTCAGAGCGCCGATGATCGCCAGCACATACCGGGGAAGATACGGGATCTTCGCCCCGGAAATGAACAAGCCAAGGGCATACCAGATCCCGCCCAGTCCAGCGGCATAAATCCAGCCAAACGCCTTTAAAAACCAGCGTTTCTTCCGTTGATCCGGCAATAAGGCCAAATTTACCTCGGCGCTCATAAGATCCTCCCGTTTCAACACGCTCATCACCGCCGACTGGTCCAACAGGAAGAAGAGGATAAAGAGGATGGTCAAGGCCATTGCCGCAATTACACCCCGTACCTCCCGTAAAATTCGGAAGACCTCCCCACGCACGTTGGGTTCGATATCACCGGCGGAGGCCAGGGAGATTTGCACCTCCTGGTTATCCAACTCTTTTTGGATTCGCTCCCGTACTGCGGCATAGTCAAGATCAGCATTGACAAAGAGCCGGACCCGCTCGCCCGCGACCACCTCTCCCTCGAGATACTGGTCGATCAGACCCACGGACCGCCCAATCTCCTCTTCCATCAGATTAGGCAGGGAATTACGCACCACTTGCATCTGCTGGATAATTGCATTAAGATCCAGTTTATTCAAGCTGGTGATCTGGTGGGAGACCTGGTTAAGATCTTTTTGGATCGCCGCAAAATCCAACGAATCCACTGTCGCCAAGGTCTCTTCGGTTAGCCCGGTCAAGTCCGCTAATAAACTTTTGACCGGAACATCCTCCTCCATTAAATCGGTGAGTTGTCTGACACCTTCCGCAAATTGGTTCGCCTGGTTCTGCCAGGACAGAAGGACACGAACCAGCGGGTTAAAACGGTTAATAAAGTCATCCAGGGAACGGGCCCGGTTTTGCAGTTCCTGCAGGAGCAGGCTGACATTTTCATCAAAGGCCGCCAACTTCTGGCCAATCTCCCCGTTCTTCCCGGGAGTGACTACTTCACCGATATTCAACAGCGTCCGGAAGGTCTGAATGCTACTGGCCGCCTTGTCAAGCTGTGATTCGACCAGACGGACCCGGGCAAAGCTGTCGGAGAGGAATTTTAGATCATCACCAACGGAATTCAAGGTCTTCGCCAAAAACTCCAAACGTTCTTGGGTCTCAGGCCCGGTCATCTTGTCCAAGCCAGCCAGGGTTTGGTTCATCAGCGTCTCCGCCTGACGCATCCGGTCTTGGATTCCAGCGGCCGCAGTGATGCTGTCTTGCGCACGGCCAGAAGTATCCAAAAGGTCGGAAGCAGAGTCCCGCGCCTGGGTCAACAGGAGGATCCCTTCATCCAAGGCATGGATTAGTTCCTCCCGCTTGTTCTGCATCTCCACACTGGCAGCCACAGGGCCTAGCTTGTCGCCAATCTTCAACCGGTAAGCCTGGGTATCAGTGGCCTTAACCTGGGAGGCATCGCCTTGGACGATAATCCCCCGCGGCATTTCATCCTCAGGTTGACCAGAAATCACTTCAATGACCACCTGTTCAGACCGGAGCTTCATTCCCTCCTGGATTTTGCCCTCATACGCCCCAGCCATGACCAGCCTGTCGCCGGCCTCCAAAGTCTGGCCTTTTTTGGGCGTTAGACGAATCTCCGCTGCATAGGTCAGCAAGAAGCGTTTCATCTCTGACAAGGTTCCCAGGAGCGCTTGGTAATCATCGGCCCGATCGCCCATGGTCACATCACGGATAAAGGTCACACCGTCCTTTCCTGCCAGCTCTTTAGCCAGATCCCGCCCGACCACCGAGATGTTCTTTGTGGCAAAATCCGCAGGGAATTTTATTTCCAAATTACTGTATTTCTTCAACACCCTCCGGATCCCAGCGGTGACCTGCTCCGTATCACCCGGGTCTTTTAAAACCACTGAAATATCACTGCCGTCACGGAAGGAGAAACGAACACCGCTTAACGCATCAAACTCCCGGATAATACGGTCGTAAACACCGCCCGGTACACCGGAGACCGATAGCCTGGGCTCGGTCACAATGGAGTACGACGCACCCCCGGGGAGATTACCAAAGTAATACCAGAGATTCGAAAACACCGCTTTGGTCCGGTATTTATCGGGAAAGGTCAAAAATAAGGTGGACTTGCCAGCAATGCTAATCCCCGTTTGTACCTTTGCGCCGGGGAATTTGTCGGCCACAATCCGATTCAATTCAGCCATGGCCTTTCTGCGCATATCCGATCGCACCTGAAACAGTAGGTCATATTCACCGGTATCTCCCATTATGGCCGCGATCGCCTTGCCAAAATACTTATCAGTCACCGCAGCCAAACCCGCAGCAAAAGAAGAGGCCAGGAGAACGCTGACCATAAACCAAATTACCAGGTCTTTTATGAAATTTCCCCGCCTCATCTTGGTTGACATAATTCACCCTCCTACGGACCGATTATAACATATTCCGCCAGGCGCGAGGAGAGGTAAATCTTGTTTGAGCTTGGGTTTTGCTGCTAATACCCTACTTAGGGATCCAGCAGGGCCTCCAGGGCCAACCACCGGATGGAACTAAGCCGCACCAGGCCCGGGAACTTCAGGACTAGCAAGACAAAGCCCCATCAATGCCAGATGAATCTTTTTTAGCAAAAGCAAAATTAAAAGGCTGCTGACTTCGTCAACAGCCTTGACAGCAAGCAACGATAACCGCCCCGTCTCTCAGCCGATGGCCTTCTTAAACTCCTCGGTCAAAGCGGGTAAAATCTCCAAGGCATCCCCCACCAGGCCAAAGGTGGCGACTTTAAAGATGGGCGCCTCAGGATTCTTATTGATGGCAATAATAATATCAGAGGATTGCATCCCGGCTAAATGCTGGATGGCGCCGTGAATGCCACAGGCGAAATAGACCTTGGGCCCCACCGTTTTCCCGGTCTGGCCCACCTGATGGGGGTAGCTAACCCAACCAGCATCCACTGCTGCCCGGGAAGCACCAACCGCACCGCCCAAAACAGCCGCCAGGTCCTCCACCAGCTTAAAGTTTTTCGGATCACACAGACCGCGGCCACCAGAGACAATAATATTCGCCTCCTGCAGGTTGACACTAGGCCCCTCCTGCAGCTTGATTACCTCCAAGATCCGGGCTTTCAAATCAAAGACAGCCTTCGCAAGATCAACCCTGACCACCTCACCCTGCCGGGCGTCGTCCCGTGCCAAAGCCTTAAATACCTTAGGCCGGACGGTGGCCATTTGCGGTCGGTGGTTAGGACACAGAATTGTCGCCATCAGATTACCGCCAAAAGCTGGGCGGGTCTGCTGCAGGTTTAAGGTCGCTGGGTCAATGGCCAGCCCGGTACAGTCGGCGGTGAGCCCTGTCCGGACGCGGGCGGCCACCCGGGGTGCCAGGGAACGGCCGGCAGCAGTAGCTCCGATTAAAACAATATTCGGTTTATGCTCACGGATGAGGTCCGTCAACACCTGGGTATACGAATCCTCCAAGAAGTGGCGGAGATCAGGATGCTCGGCCAAAAAAACGCGATCCGCGCCGTAGGCAATCAACTCCCCGGCCAGCCCCGCCACATCATGGCCCAATAAAACCGCCACCAGTTCCTGACCAAGAGTATCCGCAAGTTTCCGGCCTTCGCCCAAAAGCTCCAGTACCACTTCAGCCAGGCGGCCTTCCCGTTGCTCGGCGAAGACCCAGACCCCTTGATAAGAAGCCAGATCGGTGTTAACTTTCTCGGACCGCGTAAGTTCAATGGCTTGGAACTTACAACTCGGCACGCAACTACCGCACAAGGTACAAGCATCACCAATCACGGCTTTACGTTCCACCACAGTGATGGCGCCAAAGGGACAAGCAGAAACACACACTTTACAGCCCACGCATTTATCACTCAAGACACGGATGCCCACACGGAATCCTCCTTTGTTACAGGGAAGAAAGACGCTTGTCTTACCCCACATAGGTTTGTTTTTCGCGGCATTTGTTACACCGATACGATTTTCTTTTCAATCAGCCGTTGCACTAACGCCTTTACCTGCTCGGAAACTTCTCCGGTAAAGATCTCCCCTTCCACTCGGTGTTCGGGGACAAAGGTCTTCCAGACCTGGGTGGGTGAACCGTTCAACCCAATCCGGTCGGCTTCTACACCAAGATCTTCCGGGCCCCAAACGGGGATCTCCGCCTTTTTCGCCCGCATCATGCCCTTCAGTGAAGGCATCCTGGGCTCGTTAATCTCTTTTACCACCGTCAGCAACGCCGGTAACTGCAGTTCCACCCGTTCATAACCTTCATCCGTCATCCGTTCCGCCACAAGCTTCCCATCGGTCACATCATTAATCTTCCGGACATAAGTCAAGTGGGCCCAACCAAGATTTTCCGCCAGTTCTGGTCCCACCTGAGCCGTATCCCCGTCAATCGCCTGTTTTCCGCAGAGCACCAGGTCCACATCGCCCACCTTCTCCACGGCCTTACTCAGTGTATAAGCAGTGGCTAAGGTATCTGCCCCCGCAAAAGCCCGGTTGCTGATTAAAAAGGCCTCATCAACACCCAGACTGATTACCTCCTTCAACTGCTCCGCAGCAGAAGGGGGTCCCATACAGAGTGCCGTCACGGTACCACCAAAACGTTCCTTCAAACGGAGGGCTTCTTCCACCGCATATAGGTCAAAGGGATTGACCACATTGGGAATTCCTTCCCGGATCAAGGTATTGGTTTCAGGGTTCATTTTAACTTCAGTGGTTCCGGGAACCTGTTTAACACAGACAACAATCTTCAATGGTCTTCCCTCGCTTTGCCATCATTTCCATACTTCCGCGTCATCCAAGGCAAGCCTAAAGGGTGCAGGTCTTTGCCTGCACCCCAGTGCTGCTTACTTACTTGTTCCGGGCGTACTCTTTAATCAGTTCCAAACCAATGACATTCCGTTGGATCTGGTTGGTTCCTTCGTAAATTTGGGTGATCTTCGCATCCCGCATCATTTTTTCCACGGGATACTCCTTCATATAGCCGTAACCGCCCATGATCTGCACCGCATCCACGGTGACCTTCATGGCCACATCGGAGGCAAAGAGTTTGGCCATGGCCGACTCCTTGGAGTATTCCTTGGCCCCGCTGTCAATAAAACGGGCAGTGGAATAGACCAGGGCCCGGGCAGCTTCAAGCTGGGTGGCCATATCTGCCAACATATGTTGGACGGCCTGGAAGGAAGAGATGGGTTGACCAAATTGGATCCGTTCCCGGGCGTATTTGGCCGCGGCATCCAGGGCGCCCTGGGCGATACCCACAGCCTGGGCGCCAATACCCGGACGGGACTTGTCCAAGGTCTTCATCGCGACGATAAAGCCCATACCTTCCCGGCCCAACAGGTTTTCCTTGGGAATCCGGCAGTCTTTGAAGATCAGTTCCCGGGTGGCAGAGGCCCGGATCCCCATTTTATTCTCTTTTTTACCAAACTCAAAACCGGGCGTACCCTTCTCCACAATGAACGCCGATGCACCCCGGCTTCCTTTCTTCTTGTCGGTCATGGCCACAATGGTATAGACATCGGCCTCACCGCCGTTGGTGATCCATTGCTTGGTCCCGTTCAACACATAATAATCGCCATCCAACACGGCAGTGGTTTCGATGCCACCGGCATCGCTCCCGGCATTAGCTTCCGTCAAACCAAAGGCGCAGATGGTTTTCCCCGCAGCAATCCCCGGCAGGTACTTCTTCTTTTGTTCTTCAGTACCAAACAACAGAATCGGGTAACAACCAAGGCCTGTGGCGGCGTAACTTACGGCCACACCGCTGCAGGCGCGGGAGATCTCCTCCACCACCAGGCAGAGCTCAAAGACACCGCCGCCCAACCCGCCGTATTCTTCGGGGATGTACACGCCGCACAGATCGGATTCGGCCATAACCTCTAGGATCTCCCGGGGGAAGTGCCCTGTCTCATCCAGTTCGGCAGCGACTGGCGCCACCTTTTCCCGGGCGATCCGGCGGGCCAAATCCCGAATCATCTCTTGTTCTTCAGTCAAAAAGTAATTCACGGAACCAACCTCCATCTCCGTTATCTTTGTTTATCTCCACCTGACACAGGTGATCGCCGTCATTTTATCCAGGAGATTAACCGTTTTAAATCAGCTTTTTATTCTAGTTATAGATCGCTTGCCAACTTAGAATTTATCATATCTTTAGAGAAATCGTCAAGAACCCCGGCCAGCTCCGGTTTTAACCATGCCCGTCAGCAGCTTCCGTCATGAGCCGAAAAATCTTGTCTCCCATGGCCAGTAAATGTTCCCGGGTGGGATTTTGAACGTTCCCCTCCACGCAACAGTGGTAGCGCAAGAAATAGAGGAAACCGTGGCGGATTTGGCTTCGGGTTGAAACTCCTTTAATGTCTGCAGTGCTTTGGTCAACTGGACCTGATCATCCGCATGCAAGACCAGGCCGGGAATGTTGTAAAAGGCTTGGTCCAGAGTTAAATTACCGTTATTGCCGGGTCCGGGCGCCTGCCGCTACTTCTTTCACCAAGTTCTCCCATAAGCCCTGTTCTTTAAGGATCCGTTCGATAACTTCACGCACGGCGCCCCGACCGCCGGGGGCTTGGGTGCAGAAAATAGCCGCCTGTTTCACCTCTACCACAGCATTGGCCACCGCCACCGGCAAGTCCACCAAGGCCATGGCCGGCAGATCGTTTAAATCATCACCGATAAAAACGGTCTCCTCCGGTGAAACACCTAACTGCTGCAGGACACTCTCCAGCCCCTCCCGCTTGCTGGTAACACCTTGCCGGCAGACGGTTATCCTCAGTTCTTCGGCCCGCCTGCTGACAGCCTCGGAAGTGCGCCCCGTGACAATAGCCGTGTACAAACCGGCCCGGTGCGCCAGGGTAATACCCATGCCGTCCTGGACGTTAAAGGCCTTTAATTCCTGGCCGTTATTACCATAGATAATTTGCCCGTCCGTCAGGACACCGTCAACATCCATGGCAATTAATCGTATCCGTTGCCATCTTTCCATTTGTTACCACAAGCCTTTCTCAGGTCTTCAAATCCGGTGCAACCTTTGTGAACAAGCTCCACAGAGCCATCAAAGTCAAAGCTACCGCCATAACTTGTGCATCCACAGCCACTGGCCGGGGGTCTCCCGGATAAATTCCTCAAAGCGCTTGATTATTCTCCTAGTCAACTCATCTACTTGTTCTTCATCAGAGAGTGCCGGATCGGGAAAGATCGGAGGATCAAAGATTAAGCGGAAAAATCCCGGCCGCTCCCGGATCAAGCGGGCAATCACCACCGGCGCACCGGTCCTCACCGCAAAAGTGGCCGCCCCGGAGTGAAACTCTGTCTCCCGGCCAAAAAAACGGCAACAAACGCCCTTCCCCCGCTGGTCCATTAAAAAGCCAACCGGTTGGTTCCGGCGCAAGGCGGACAGGATGGGTTTCATCGAAGTGCCACGGAAGATAATCTGCATGCCGCTACGTTGCCTGGCTGCTGAGATCGCCTGATTGAACCGGGCGTTTTCCTGTTCCTTCGCGATGGCTACCACCGGATATTTCTCGGCGATCACCGCCCCGAGCAACTCCCAATTACCAAGGTGCGCACAGGGTACAATGACCCCCTTGTTGTGGGCCAAAGCCTGCTGCAGATACTCTTCCCCTTCCCAGCGGGCAATGTTGGTCAAACTTTTGGGCGGGCCCATTAAATAATAGACGAATTCCGCAGCAACAAGACCCAGATTCTCCCAGGCTTGAATACACAGGCGGTGGGCTTCAGCCTTGTCGTATCCCCCACCGGTTAGGTTCGCCAACGTTACACGGTTTCTGGACGGCACCAGGAAACGGATGGTTCTCCCCAAACCCCGGGCAACCCACCAACGGACTTTGCCTGGAAGGATTAAAATGCCAAAAGAAAAAAGTTTAAAAAGAACAAATAAAACAGTATTCACCTATACCCCCCGTTATTAACCCATTCCGGTCATCCCGCGAATGATATCATGGAGATGAATCAGCCCAATGGGACGGTTCCCGGCGTCGACCACAGGGAGCACGGTAATCTCATTCATCTCCATCACGCGCATGGCTTCGGTCGCCATCTTCTCTTTGCCGATGGTTTTGGGGTTTTTAGTCATAACATCCCGTACCTTTAATTCCAGGGGCTGATCATAGTTCTTCAGCAACCGGCGCAAGTCGCCGTCGGTGACAATCCCCACCAAACGGCCATCATCATCGACAATGCTGGCCGCCCCCAAGTTCCCCCGGGTGGTCATTACCAAGATCGCATCCTTCACCGTGCTGTCCTGAGCAACCAGGGGGTTCTCCTCATCAATGTGCATTAAACGTTCAACTGTCAATAACAAGCGCCGGCCCAAGGCCCCGCCGGGATGATACAGGGCAAAATTTTCCGGCGTAAATTTTTTCGCTCGCAACAAGGCAATGGCCAAGGCATCACCCAGCGCCAGCATGGCTGTTGTACTGGTGGTCGGCGCCAAACCCAGGGGACAGGCCTCCCGTTCCACCGGGATCGGAAGCACCAAATCACTGTTCCTCGCCAGGGAAGATTCGGGTTTTGCCGTAATGGTAATCAGTGGTGTACCCAAGATTTTGAGGGTAGGCAGGAGCGCCAGGACTTCCCCGCTCTCCCCACTGTTAGAGAAGGCCAGAACAACATCGTCCGGTGTCACCATTCCCAAATCCCCGTGGACTCCTTCCGCCGGATGCAGAAAGAAGGACGGTGTGCCCGTACTGGACAAAGTGGCGGAGATCTTCCGACCAACCAAGCCAGCCTTACCAATACCGGTTACAACAATCCGGCCCTCACACCGGAGCATCATCGCCACAGCTTGGCTGAATTCCTCCCCGAGTTCATCAGCCATCTTCAAAAGGCAAGCAGCCTCATCCCGCAGAAGCTCTCTAGCATGTTGCAATTCATCGTTGGACATCCTTAGTTCACTCCCTCCCCTGCCGTTACCGGACGGACCAAGTCATGAAGGGCCAGGAGCATCTTTAGTAAAGACTCCAATTGGTCCAAAGCAATCATATTGGGCCCGTCGGATTTAGCCAACTCCGGCCGGTTGTGGACCTCCAAAAAAATCCCGTCCACACCGGCGGCCACCGCCGCCCGGGTCAGTACCGGGACAAACTCCCGCTGGCCCCCGGAGCATGTCCCCTGTCCCCCCGGTTGTTGCACACTATGGGTACCGTCGAAGATCACAGGTACGCCAAAGCCCCGCATAATCGGCAAAGAACGCATATCCACCACCAAGGTGTTATACCCAAAGGAGACGCCACGTTCCGTCAGGAGGACTTGGTTGTTGCCTGCCTCCCGCACCTTATCAACGACGTTTTTCATGTCCCATGGCGCTAAGAACTGACCTTTTTTGATATTAACAACTTTACCCGTTTTGGCTGCTGCCACCAGCAAATCCGTCTGGCGGCAGAGAAAGGCGGGAATTTGAATAATATCCAGCACTTCGCCGGCGGGTTTGGCCTGCTCCGTTTCGTGGATATCTGACAGGACCGGCAGCCGGTAGTCTTCCCGGATCCGCTCAAGAATCTTTAATCCTTCCTTGAGTCCCGGCCCGCGGAAAGAGCGGCCGGAGGTCCGGTTGGCCTTATCAAAAGATGCTTTATAAACCAGATTTATCCCCACACGCCCGGCAATCTCCCGCAATCCTGCGGCCATTTCCCGGGCGTGCTCCTCCGATTCAATGACGCAAGGGCCGGCAATCAGCAGCAGCGGCTGACCCGCACCGCAAACGTACGGCCCGACTTGAACAGGCATCATGTTGCAACCATCCCTTTCTTGCCTTCATGGTTTCGCCAACCTTGGTTTAACCTCTAGCGGCAGCTTCCACAATCTTGCGGACCTTCTCCAGATCCTCCAGTGTATCAACCCCGAGGAAGGTGCCGCTAACTTCCGCCACCTTAATTTTGTAACCATAATATAAAGCCCGTAATTGCTCCAAAGACTCGGCCTGCTCCGCCAGGGCAATTGGCATCTTCTGGTACTTCAACAAAAAGTCCCGCCTGTAGACATAAAGCCCAATATGGCGGAAAAATGACGCCTCATGACGGGGATAAGGAATTAGCGACCGTGAAAAATACATGGCAAACCCGGCATGATCCGGAACAACCTTCACCACCGATGGATCCTGCAGCACCGCCAGGTCGGTCTCCCGGAGCATCGCCGTCCCCATGGGGATTGCCGGATCCTCCACCAGCGGCCGGATTACCTGGTCAATGGTCTCACCGTTAATCAACGGTTCATCTCCTTGGATATTGACCACCAAGTCACAGTTTAGATTCGCTGCCACCTCCGCCAGCCGGTCGGTCCCGGTGGGGTGGTTTGGCGAAGTCATCACCGCTTCACCGCCAAAGTCCGTAACAGCCCGGTAAATCCGTTCATCATCTGTTGCCACAAGCACCCGATCCAACAAGGCGGAGGTTTTCGCCCCCTCCACCACCCATTGGATCATGGGCTTACCTGCGATATCCCGCAGGGGTTTACCGGGCAGCCGGGTGGATTGGTAACGGGCCGGAATAATCCCTACAATCATGATGTCAACCCCTTTAATACCGGATTTAATACCGTATCGATTATCTTAAGATCGGCCTCGGTCAATAAAGGCCGGACAGGCAAAACATAAATTCGGTCCGTCCAGGGCGTGCCAATGAGAAAATCCAACTTGACCGCATCCTTCTCCGTGGTTACCAGAATTAGATTCCCGTCAGTGGCACCAATCTGCTCAGGGGAAAAATCCGCCGGTTGCCAGCGATAGTGGTCAGGCCTGGTCCATTGCTTCTCCAGGCGGGCTCCCAGTTCCTCCAAGGTCGCAAAGAACTTTTCCGGTCGGCCGATGGCGGTAAAAGCCCCAACAGACCGCCCGGCCAAATACCCTTCCGGACTGCCGGCGGCCGGTTTTCCCGCCCACCAGTCGGACAAGGTCTGCAAACCGATGGGTTGAATCCTGGCCCGGATCAGCGGCGCCTTGGAATTCCTGCGTCTAATCTCGGCGCAAAGTTCCTGCCATTGCTCAGGCAGGATCCGGCTGTTCCCGCTCAGCACCACCAAGTGGGCCCGGCACAAGCCGTTTTTCCCTTCGCGCAGGAGTCCCCTGGGCAACAAATGGCCGTTTTCAAAGGGTTTTTTCGCATCCAACAACACGATATCCCTGTCGCGCCGTAAAGCTAAATGTTGAAAGCCGTCATCCATAATCAATACATCTGCCCCAAGTTGGAGGGCAGCCAAACCACCCTGGTATCGGTCGGCTCCCGCCACCACCGGAATCCCCGGTAAACTGCGGGCCAAAAGCTGTGCTTCGTCACCTGTTTCGTCCACCCCATAGTTGATTTTGGCGGTATCCGCCACCACCCGTACACCTTTCCCCTGTCCCCGGTAACCCCGGATAAGGACCGCCGGCCGGTAGCCCTGCTCGGCAAGATGACGGGCCAAAAAAACAGTGAAAGGGGTCTTACCGGTTCCACCGGCTGCCAGATTCCCCACGGCGATCACCGGTACCGGTAGCTGGCGGCTGGGTAGGATCCCCCAGCAGAACAAGGCCCAGCGCAGGGCCACCACGCCCCGGTAAAACCACTCCAAAACGGTCAGGGCCAAAAGGACCATCCGATCCAAGCAGGACCGGGTTTTCTCCTCCGTGATCAACTCCAAAAGGTAGGCTTCAAGTCTCATCCTTGTGTCCTCCGGCTGGCACCTGAGCCAATGTGGCTTTGGTTGCTCCTTTGTGCTTCTGCAATAATTGATAGGCTTTCTCACCCAGTTCCCGCCATTGTTCTGGGTGATCCCAGCAATCAGCGACAACTCTCTGCAGCTCTTCTTCATCCGCCACCATAATGCCGACGCCAGCTTGCCGGAAATTGGCCTCAATCTCCCGGAAATTGTGCATATAAGGACCATAAATCACAGCCCGGCGCTGAGCAGCCGCCTCCAAAATATTATGGCCGCCCACCGGAACCAAGCTTCCCCCGACAAAGACCGGTTCGCCTACGGCATAGACCAAGGCCAATTCACCAAAGGTATCGAGGAGCAGGACATCACGGTCGAATTCGGCCTCTTGTGGCCGGGAACGCAGGTTCCAAGTTACACCGGCGCTCTGCAATATCTTCTCCACCTCTTCCCGGCGATGGGGATGGCGGGGGGCCAACACCAACCGGCAATGGTACTTCTCCTTCAAGGCTAGAAAGACTCTGAGCAGTAGTTCTTCCTCACCAGCATGGGTACTTGCCGCTGTAAAGACTTTTTGACCATGGTCCCATCCCAGGCTCGCCAGGAAGGCCCGGCGCTCTTCCATGGAGATCTCCGGATACGAGATATCAAACTTTATGTTTCCTGTCACAACCATCCGGCTGGGATCCACCCCGAGGCGGGAAAAACGCTCCGCATCCAAGGTAGTCTGCACACAGAAAATATCGATCCGCTGCCAGATCGGACCTAGCAATCCTTTTACGCAAAGATACTTTTTATATGATCGGTCCGAAAGGCGACCATTGACTAACCCCGTCCAGATGCCCCGTTTCTTGGCCAGGCGCAGGAAATTGGGCCAGATCTCAGACTCCACCATTACAAAAGCTGCAGGCTTTACCTGATTTAGCACCCGCACGACGACAGGAACAAAATCTACGGGGAAGTAACCAATAACATCCACATGGGGCGCTGCCCATTGCCGGGCATAGGCCTGTCCCGTGGCGGTAGTCGTTGTTAAAAGAATGGACCAATCCGGGCGCTGTTCTCGCCAGGCCTTGAGCAATGGGATCACCGCCGAAACCTCCCCGACGGAAACCGCCTGAATCCAAAGGACCTTTTTCTTTTCGAGACAAGCCAGTTCCTCACGGCGAAAACCCAGGAGATACGGTAAGGGAGAACGGCCCTTAAGCAACAGCAAAATACCCCAAAACGGGATTCCAATCAGTCCAAGTAGGACCAACAAAGCATTATAAGCCACGTCAATTAGGCCCGTCGACACCATCTCTCCAACTCCTTCTGTCCCTTGCGGTTAGCATCATGGATGGCCTCGGCCAACCGGTCTTGATAGAGCTGAAAATCCCCCTCAGAGAGTTCTTTGGGGATGACAAGACCCGGACCGTAATAGACCATGCAGCGGGCAAAGGGTTTGGGGATGACGAAATGATCCCAACTGTTCAACTGCCAGTAGCGATCGACGGTAAAACTAATGGGTACCAGCGGCACGCCGGTTTTTTGTCCAATGTAAATGGCGCCGGGCTTCACCTGGTAGACAGGACCGGATGGGCCATCGGGCGTCAGGCAGACGATCTCCCCGGCGCGTACCAGCCGGATCATCTCAATCAAACTCCGGGAACCGCCCCGGCTGGAAGAACCACGCACCGTTTTCCAGCCAAACCGGTGCAAAACAGCACTGGCCAAGTCCCCGTCCCGGCTCAGACTGGAAAGCACATTAAATTTACGACCACGAAAATAATAAATCCCCATCAATTGTTGCCCATGCCAAACATTGAGCACAATCGTTCGACTCAGGGCCTCCTGCTCACCGACAACCCGGAACCGGACCGTGGAGAAGAGTATTACCGCAAAGAGCCAGGCAAGCCTGGCAAAGAATTTATCTTGTCTTTCCCTTACGTAATGTTTGAACCAGGATCTCAACGTCCTTCCTCCTCCCTGAGAAATTGTTGCCGGTACAGTCTTTGGTAGAGGCCCCCGAGTTTCATCAATTCATCGTGGGTTCCGTCCTCGGTAATTCGGCCGTCTTCCAGTACAATAATCCGGTCCGCCCTTTGAACGGTGGAAAGCCTGTGGGCAATGACAAAGGTGGTCCGCCCCTTCATCAATCGATCCAAGGCCTCCTGCACCAGGGCTTCCGAGGCTGTATCCAAGGCAGACGTGGCCTCATCCAAAATCAAGATCCTGGGATCCCGTAAAATTGCCCGGGCGATAGCCACCCGCTGCCGTTGACCACCAGAGAGGGTAACCCCCCTCTCCCCGATGACGGTATCATAGCCGTGGACCAAGCCGGTGATAAAGTCATGGGCATTGGCGGCCTTCGCCGCTTCGATAATCTCGTCCATCTTAGCACCGGGCTTGCCATAGGCAATATTCTCAGCCACCGTTCCCCGGAACAACACACTCTCCTGGGGCACGATCCCCATCTGACGTCGGAGGGATTTCAACTGTACATCCCTTAGATCCACACCGTCCACCAAGACCCGTCCTTCATTGGGATCATAAAAACGGGGAAGCAAATTGACAAGGGTTGTTTTGCCAGCCCCGCTCGGGCCGACAATGGCGATAATCTCCCCGGCCCGCACCTTTAAATTGATCCCTTTTAATGTCTCCGTGCCGCCTTTATACCGGAAGCTCACATTCTCGAAGGTAATCTCCCCGTTCAAGCGGGGCAAAACCAAGGGATTGAGCTTCTCCTGAACCTCAGGGATCTCATCCAGCAGTTTGAATATGCGTTCCAAAGAAGCCAAGGCGTGTTGCGCTTGGCCAATCAGCCGGCTCACCCGCCGGACTGGATTGGAGACATAGGCAATCACCAAAATAAAAGTCATCAGGTCCTTCGGGCTCATACTTCCATATAAGACATCCCGTCCGCCAATCCAGACAAAGACCCCTAAGCCAATTACCGCCAACAGCTCAATAATGGGCGAAAGGACCCCCTGGAGCCTGGCACCGGTCATGGAAGCAGAGTAATTGGCCTTGGTCTGCTGACGAAACTTGCCAATCTCGTGTTCTTCCATGGCAAAGGCCTTCACGATCCGAATGGCCGACAATGTTTCCTGCAGAATAGCACTGGTCTCCGCCGCTTTTTGCTGGATCTCCTTCCCCACTTCCCGCATGAGACGACTGATGCGGCTGATGGGAAAAGCAATCATGGGCAGAATAATCAGCAGCAACAAAGAGAGTCTCCAGTTGAGAATGAAACAGTAGATAAGACCAAAGGCGATCAACAACGGATCGACAACCAGATCAATCATGATGTTGGTGAACAGGTTTTGGACCATTCCCACATCATTCGTCACCCGGGACATCAGATGTCCGGTGCGTTTTTGTTCAAAAAAACTCACCGATAAGCGTTGCAGGTGTTCATAGATCTCATTGCGCAGATTCATAATGATCTTTTGGCCGGTGGAGGAAGCAAGGTAGGTCTGGCCGTAGGTAAACAAGCCGCGAAAGGCCTGGATGATGATGAGGAGAATCGGGATGATGAAGATTGTGGGGACACCGGGAAAAAACACGTTATGGCCTTGATGTTCCGGTTGCACTACTCCGGCAATCTTAATCTTTTTTCCGGTGGGGTCCAATTGCTTGAGCACCGAGCGCAGCACAACCGTTTCCTCCAACCCCTGGGGCAACCGATAACGAACCGTTGCCCGCCCACCGCTGAAACCAATGGCAAGGGGTTTTTCCCCGCTGCTGGTCAAAAAGGCCGTTTCCAGCCTTGAACGGTCCTCTTCCCTCCAATTGTTTCCATTATCTATGGTCAAAATGGCCTCTGCCGCCGTGGGATTAAAGCTTGTTCCGCCCAAAAGATCATCGACGGACAGGCCTTCCGTCCGGTAGAAGATGGCGTTGGTCAGCAAACCAACAGTTGCCGGCTCCGCCAGGGTAAAAAGGGAAACCAAACCGGCAGTGATCAAGAGGGAAATTACCCGGAACTTATACGGAACCACATATTTCAGCAAGCGACGCACCACTTGACCATTCCTCCTGCATTTTGATGGACCTTAGTTTTCTCCGGACAATTGCTCTTTTTTAAATAACATACTCAAAGACAAAAAAATCGCTTCTGTACTAGAGTTGACCATGGTCTTAATTTTCATGTCACTGTCAAACTTGATCTTCTTAAGATTTAAGATTAAAAGGTTGCCCGGCAACCCCATTCATTTGTTTATTTTAACATATTATTTTCCCTGTGTTAATCGGCAGTAGGAAATTTCCGCCCGGCATAAAATCAGCCGGCGGTAAACCGCCGGCCGACGCCTGTGTTCAAACGGGTCTTTATTTTTTTTGCTCCACATTTTCCAGAATAAGAACAACCTTCTTGCAACGCCTGCGTTCCTTCGTGTCGGGATCGCAGTAGCTACTGTTATTGCACAACAAAATTTCTTCCTTTTCAGGGTCAAAAAAATATTTATTACAAATATAGAACTCGAATCGCTGTTCAGCCATTGAACTCGCCGCCTGTATCAGGGTTGGATTCTGAATTTGGTTAATGTGAAATGTTTATTTTATATACTTCCACATAATTTCGGCAAGTCCTTCCCCCGCTTGATTTTTCTCCTATTTTTTACAAAGGGCGAACAGCTTGTAACCGGGATAAAAGACCTCCCTGCAGCTGGGACAAGCTCCGCTGCCCCCCGGGAATTTATTTTGTAATGGCCAAGAGGGCCTCGCGCACAATCTTAGCCGCCAAAAGCGCAGTGCAACCCGATGGATCATAGACCGGCGCCACTTCAACCAGATCAAAGCCGACAATGTTTAATTGTTGCAAAATGCCCATAACCTCAATAATCTCCCTGGAGCTGATGCCGCCGGCTTCCGGAGTACCGGTCCCCGGCGCAAAGGCCGGGTCCACTACATCAATATCCACTGTAAAGTAGACGGGAGCCCCCGCTAGTTCAGGCAGGAGCGCGCGGAGTGGTTCCAACACCCGCTCGAGGACAAGGTGATTCTTTTCCCGGCCCAAGCGGAAGTCTTCCGCCGGCCCCGAACGGATCCCCAGGTGATAGAGGCGTCCTTCACCCAAAAAATCCATGACCCGTCGCATCACCGTGGCATGGGAGAGTTGCTCGCCCAGATAGTCCTCCCGGAGATCGGTGTGGGCATCCAGGTGTACCACACGCAGATCTGGATAGACCCGATGGGCCTCTTGGATCAACGGCAAGCTGATCAAATGCTCACCGCCCAGGACCAGCGGAATCTTCCCATCGCCCAGAACAATGGCGGCCGCCTTCCCGATCTGCTCCAGGGCCTTGGTTACATTGCCAAAGGGTAGAATGAGATCCCCTGCATCAAAAAAATCTATCTCTTCAAGACTCTTATCCTGATAAATGCTGTACTCCTCCAAACCTTCGGAGGCGTCACGAATGGCCGCAGGACCAAAGCGAGTACCAGCACGGAAGGATACGGTATAGTCCATGGGCGCACCAAAAATTACCGTCTTGGCCTTCTCATACTCCTGGCCCGACACCAGAAAACGGCCCCTGCCGTCCACCATCTTTGCCAAAGCCTGTTTCATGATGATCCCCCCGGTTTATCGTAAAGAACTGTCACGGATTTTAAATCAATAATTAGGAACTCCCACCGTATTCCCGGAACCTGCCCCCAGCTCCGGCTACCGTCACCCCTCCCGGATTGGGCAAGAAACCCAAGTTTAAACCCGGCCGGGAGACGAGAGACTAAAAGCAAAGGGGGAATTATCTTGACCGATAGCCGGGATTCCATGAGTATCATTTTGTTCAGCGGCGAACTAGACCGGGCCATGGCAGCCCTGACCCTCGCCAACGGCGCGGCAGGCCAGGGAATGCGGGTCTCCGTTTTCTTCACCTTCTGGGGCCTATCCCTGCTCCGGGCAAAACGAGGCGAGGCTAAAACCTTTCTGGAAGGCCTCTTCAAGACCATGCTCCCGGTGGGTGCCTCTGCCACCACCAGCCTCTCCCGTTTTAATTTCGGCGGCCTTGGCGGCAGCCTCCTCCGCAGGATGTTGCGGAGTAAAGAGGCCCAAACACCAGAGGATCTCTTAAAAATGGCCATGGAACGTCAGATAACTTTTGTCGCCTGCGAAGCGTCTTTAAAGATCCTCGGCCTTACCGCAGACGAACTCATCCCCTATGACCAGTTACACGTAGCCGGAGTCGACTCTTTTCTCGAGTCGGCCCGCCAGTCTAAAATACAGTTGTTTATCTAGAATCTGAAGAAAAATCCCCAAAGCGGCCAAGGAGGGCCGGGTCGTCTCCGCGATGATACGGATTAAACCTTTTTATTCTTATACCGAATCAAGCTTACCGGTCTTACTCAGGAATTTTGGCCGGTGTCTCCTTCCCCCCGGTCATCCCCGCCCTCAACCAATTCCTTGACAAAGTTCGGCAGGGCAAAACAAGCATAGTGAAAATCGGCATTGTAGTACTTGGTTTTCATTACTGGAATGTCTTCCCGTTTCACCTTTAATGGATCATACACCTTGGAGGCCAGGGAGAAGCTCCACAAGCCGCTGGGATAGGTAGGAATACTGCAGGTATAAAGGCGAACCAGGGGAAAGATGCTACGCAGGCTTTTTTGTACAGTCCGAATCAGATCACCGTTAATGAAAGGCGATTCACTCTGGGCCACCATGATCCCGTCCTCTTTCAGCGCCCGATAAACATCCTGGTAAAACTCCCGGGCAAACAAGCCCACCGCTGGCCCCACCGGTTCCGTGGAATCAATCAAGATTACGTCGAACTCGCCGGGATGCTCCCGGACATAAGCAAGGCCGTCGGTGATTTGGATGTCCACCCGGGGATCGCTGAGCCCCGCCGCAATACCGGGCAGGAAAGCTTTACTGGCCTCAATGACCGCCCCGTCGATCTCCGCCAAAACCGCCCGTTCCACTGAGGAATGCTTTAAAACTTCCCGGATTGAACCGCCGTCGCCGCCACCCACCACCAAAACGCTTTTGGGGTTGGGATGGGTGGATAAAGCCACGTGGGAGATCATCTCGTGATAGACAAATTCATCAGCCTCCGTGGTCATGACCATACCATCCAAGACCAGCATGTTCCCGAATTGCACGGTATCGATGACCGCCAGATCCTGAAAGGGGGTTTTTTCGGTCCGTAGGGTTTTCCGGATTTTACAGGTAATGCCCAAATTCGGGGTTTGTTTCTCCGTGTACCAAAGCTCCATTGTAAATTCCTCCTTTTGTAGAAGAAAAAGCCCAGGAAGGGTTTCCCGGGTTTGTAAACAAGCTAAAACCGTCACTTTGGCGAAACCGGTTCGATTATACCAAAAACTCTTAAAAAAATAAAGGATAATCACCATAAAGAATAATCGCATGGCTCATTCATTTTTGGCCAACTGCCGCAGCAATCAGCCCATTGACTACTCTGCCGGATTCTGGAGCAAATTACGGGTCCCGGTCACAGCATCCTGCCGGACCTCCAGCAAGTACCAGGGGGTCCAAGTCCAATTACCCATGGCATCCCGGGGGAAGATCCGAAAACGATACCTGCCCGGCGCTAGTTTTCCCAGTTCCATCCGGCCGTTCATGCCAAAGCCGTGATAAACTTGTTGGACCGCCACCGTCTCCCCCGTTTCGCTAATAGCGACACCCATAACCCAGGCCATTGCTGGCTTATCCGCAGACCAGCTTAGGGCAATGCCCTTTGGATGCTGTGTAAACCGGATGTTGTAAAGCTGTGGCGGGCGAAGATCCTGCCGTGCGCCAATCCGGTAAACAGGAGAGATGTTTCCTTCATTACCACAAAATTGGACCTCCACTTCTTCCTGTTGCACTTTGTTCTTTAGCCGCCAGGGCAAGTCATGACTGAAGGAAAGCCAATCCGACCAAGGCCGCCCCGGGTAACGTACTCGGAGGGCGGCGGGCAGAGCCCCGTCTGCTGCAAAAGACAGCTCCGACTGGAAGATGTCCCCGCCGGACTGGGCATTTTGGCGCAACTCCCCCGTGAAAAAGGGAGGTGTCAAGTTGGCAGCGGTGCCTCTAAATTCACCGCCGTCGAGGAGAGCCTGGTTCCCTGCAGCATCATAGGTTTCCAACCGCCAGGTATAACGCCGGCTATCTAATTTACCCAACACCACGCGGTGTTGTTTTCTAAGCTCCCCAGCTTCCGTCACCCGGAAAACCCCGTTGCTTCCAAGATAGAAACGGCTTTTCGCTGGTTCGGCCGTCGCCCAGGTGACCACCACTTGCTCCCCTACCCTTTGGAAAACAACTTTTTCAGGCGCCGGCGGCGTCTGGTCCAGCACAACCTCGGCAGTCAGCGTAATAATCCTGGCAGCCACTTGAACCTGAGCAAAAACCCGTTTTACCCCTTCCCCAGGGCTTAAATGCCACCGGTACTCATCTTTGCAGGGCTGCCAAGGGCTCCAAAGTCGCCCGTCGTTGCTGAATCTTATCTTCTCCAAAGACAGCCCGCTTAATGCCGGGCAAACCGTCTGCAACCGCACCAAGGTGCTCCGAACAACGGTGGCGCCGTCGTTAATGCGCAAGGCCACCGGACCCTGACCCATAGCGCCATCCTGGTCCCAACCGGGAACAGCCAAAACATTGCCGGCTTGATCTTCCAACCAAATTTGGTGAATGGCGGTATGCTTTGCCACCATAAATTGGTGGGAGGCAGTGTATCCCCGGGTCTTTTTCACCAGTCGCCACTGGTCGTTCTCCTTCACCCACAGACCGGCCACGGTGGGTTCATTCGTCTGAAGGGACAAAAGTATGCCAAGGCCTGTTTCTTTACGACCCTGGGACAAAAGGGTGGGCGGTGTGGTGTCCAACACGACACGCTCGGTCATTACCGGCGAGAGATTCCCCTGCCGGTCTTTGTATTGAAACTTTAACCTGCGCCCACCGTCGCCGGGAGAAAGGTCCCAACGCATCAGCGGCAGTGCCCGGCGCCAGGAAGACCACTGGGCCTGCCCTTCTTCCTTCATACGCAGATAGATTTCTTCTCCGGTCGTTGTTTGACCAGTGACCACTTCCACCTGCGGCTGCCGCAGGTGGCGCGTGCCGGTCGCCAGCGTGAGGACAAAACTGCTTTGCCGGGGTGCTGTGGTAAACTCCCCTTCTTCCAGGGCCACCTCTTGCTCACCCAACATAGCAAGGACACGAAAGCGGTAGGTTAAACCCGGTTCCACCTCCATTGACAAGCGATGGGTTGTTTGCGGACCCGAAACGGACAGCCGCCGGCGCGGCCCCCCTACCGCCCAATATTCTCCGGAAATTGTCACCGGTACCGACCAGTCCCAGGAGATTTCCATTGTTCCGTCCTCCCCCTGTTGCATCTTTAAGGGGGAATTTTCTTGTGGGACCTCGCCTGTGGCAGGTATGAGAATAACCTCCCCGGCAATGCTTTGACCGCGGGTAGCGGCCACCCAATATTCTTCGGCCAGAGGAACTTGAACCTCCCCTTGCAGCCAAGGATACCATAGCCAATCCTTACCCTGATTGTGAGAGAGCCAGAATCCGTCGGCATCCCAGGCAATGGCGCCGTTTAAGTTCAACAGTACCTCCCCTGCCGAGGTTTTCCGGGGATAAAAATATCTTTTTTTGACATTGCGTGCCCCTTTATAAAGAAACCCGGAGCCGGTCCGGTAGTACCCGTGTTTCAGCCAATCCTGGGCCGGCCGCTTATTCCCGTCCCGTTGCAAAAGGTGGGACATGCCAAGGTAGGGCAGGAAAAAGGAGGGTTGGCCCTGCAAAGCACCATTGAAGGCATCCCGTGCTTCCTCCACCCGGTTAAGCCGGGCCAGGGCTTGGCCCAGCAAAAAAACCACCTTCTCCTTGTATCTAGGGTTTGTGGCCAGAGTTGTCCATTCCCGAATAGCCTCTTCATAACGTTGCTGTTCAAAGCCTTCATTACCCAGGCGCAGCGCTTTAGGGTATAAAGCTTCGGCAGGGGTTCCCTCCCGCCGGCTAAAATAACCAACGGTATTAAGATATTCCTTAACATGCCGGGTCACCCGGTGCTCACCGGCTAATTCCACGAGTCCGGCTTTTCCCAGTTCCTTGCTGACCGCAGACGTCACCGGCAGCCCCTGACTGAGGGCCTCGCGCCAGAGCGCCGCCGCCAGCATGGTTTGACCGCAGCGCCAGGCAATAACCGCCCGCCGGTAGGTCCACTCCGCCCGCACTTCTTCCCCTTCCAGCTCTGCCAAAATCCGCTCCGCCTGTTGAAGATGGCCGTAATACAGGGCCAAGTCCACAGCATCTCGCCGTAGATCCACCGGCTCCTGCGCCAACCCATCAAGCAACCCTTCCCCTTGTTGGCTTTGGATGCCAAGGGCCGCCCATAACATGAGGGTAGTCCGTAAGACCCTACTGTCCTGCCGGTTCTTCGGAGTAAGGGCCATCAATTCTTTTAAAGCTTTGCGCAGCAGTTCCTTATCAAGCTTTACAGAGAAAAACCGGCGGCCTGTTTCCGATTCGGACCAGAGCAGGGGCAAGTTCTTCTCAAAGGCCTCCAAACCGCCGGCCCGGGCTAGTTCCATTCCGGCCACGGCTTGGACCTGCCAATAGGGGGCTGTCATGTCCACAGCGGGTAAACCAACGCTGGAGACGGAGAGAACGGTTAGGATGATACCAACCCATTTCGCTATCCGCCTCATCCTGTTACTCCTCCCGTTACCAGTATTGCGTCAAATGTTGCAATAGTTCACCGGGGACCACCGGCCGCGGATTAGCTTGCATGGAGCCGGACGGCATACCTTCCGCAATGACGCTTTCCAGTTCGTCCGGGGGGAGCCCCAATTCCCGCAGGTGCAGGGGAATCCCCAGTTGCCGGAGGATTGTTTCGACAAACTCAATTAATGCCAAGGCCTGATCACAATCGCTCCCGGCCGTCGTGGCGGAAGAGTTAAGCCTGCGATAGAGCTGGGCATACTTTTCCTGCGCCGCCGGAAGATTGTACCGCATAATGACAGGCAGAAGAACGGCGCAAACCTTGCCGTGGGGCTGGTGGTAGCGGATTCCGATGGGATGGGCCAGCCCGTGGACGGCCCCCAGCCGGGCGGCGGCCAGAGCAATACCCCCCATAGTGCTGGCAATCGCCAGGCTCTCCCGGGCGGCCAGGTCATGGCCATTGGCCACCGCCCCGGGTAGAGCCTGGGCAAAACGCACCGCCGCATCGAAGGCCAGGACATCGGTGAGCGGATTGGCCCCCCGGGAAGTCAGGGCCTCAATGGCCTGGCACAAACCATCCAAACCAGCGAAAGCCGTGATCGATGCCGGCAAATCCAGGGATAAAAGCGGATCAATCATCGTGGTTGCCGCCGCAAAATCCGGGTGCCGGATACTCTGTTTCACCTGTTTGTCCTGGTCGGACAAGACCGCATTGGGGGTAACCTCCGCACCGGAGCCAAAAACCGTCGGTACCGTAACCAGTGGTATTCCCTTTTTGCTAATCGGCTTGCCGTAAAAATAATCCAGGACGGCGCCCGGTTCGTGATAAAGCCCGGCAACGGCCTTACCCAAATCCATTACGCTGCCGCCCCCGGCGGCCACCACCACTTGGGCTCCAAACTCCCGGGCCAACGATAATCCTTGCGCCAAAGATGTCAGCGTTGGTTCACCCGTGGCCACCATTAATGTATAGGTTAACCCGCCCGATTCCAAATTTGCCTGGATCTGCTCTGACAATCCTTTTTGGGCCGCAGTTTTACTGAGAATGAGCATGGCCCGTTGCCCCAGCCGGGCGGTCTCCTTGCCCAGTTCCGCCAAGACACCAGGACCCCAGACTAATCTTGTCCGCAGGGAGAAAGTATGGAATGCCCTTGTCATCATGGCTCCTCCTTTAACCTGCTTTTAAATGCATCTTTGTGTTTGTGACAATTCTCCGGCGGGCGGCCAACTCCTCCATCCGGGATTTGTTAAATCCTAAACAAAGTTGTTATTAGCCTTTTTTGTTATGTATCAGCAGAATAACTCACAAAACCGACGAGAATCCGGGTTGACGGAGATTGCATAATTTGGTTACAATATATTGTATTGTATATCGCGATTTGGACTTTTCCGCCAAAACAAAAGGGGGCAATCCAATGGATCTCACCGACCAAAATCTCAGCCACTTCATGGAGTTACCGGACCGGGACATCTTCGCCAAAACCCGTCCTTTTA
Organism: Firmicutes bacterium UBA3943; assembly: GCA_002385625.1. Lineage (GTDB taxonomy): Bacteria > Bacillota > UBA4882 > UBA10575 > UBA3943 > UBA3943. The sequence continues at coordinate 23,317 of DGDV01000009.1, read as the reverse complement.
TGGATTTTATGAACGCCCTAAAGAAGGAAGAGTACTTCCACTGGCACCGGATTTTAACCAGCCCCTCGGAGCACAGGGTAAAAATTCATGATATCTACACCGGGGAAATCCGGGAAATGGTTATGATGGCCTCCAACAACTACCTGGGTCTTACCACCCATCCCCGGGTAGTGGAAGCCGGCCTGAAAGCCCAGGAACGTTACGGCGCCGGGGCCGGCAGCGTGCCTTTACTCGGTGGCAGCCTGGACCTCCACAGAGAGTTGGAGCAACGCCTGGCCAAGATTAAAGGCTGCGAAGACGCCATCATTTTTACCTCGGGCTATTCCTCCAACGTGGGTTGCGTTTCCGCCCTCGTCCGCCACGGCGATGTGGCTATCAACGACCGTTTGAACCATGCCAGCATCCTGGACGGGTGCAAACTGTCCGGTGGGATGCTCCGCGCATTTAAACATAATAACATGGAGAGCCTGGAGAGGGTACTTACTGAATGTGACAATGAATTTAACGGCAAATTAGTCATTGTCGACGGTGTTTTCAGCATGGACGGGGACATTACGCCTCTGCCGGACGTGCTCAGAATTGCCCATGCCCATGGCGCCCGGGTCATGATCGACGAGGCCCATGCCACCGGGGTCATCGGCGAACATGGTTTTGGCACGCCGGAACACTTTCACGTAGAAGGCCAGGTGGACATCGTCGCCGGCACGCTGAGCAAAGCCCTGGGCGGCGTGGGCGGCTTTGTGGCTTCCAGCAAAGAAGTGGTAAATTACTTACGGTTCTATGCCCGTTCCTACATGTTCTCCACGGCGCTGCCCCCGGCAGTAACCGGCTCCTTAATCGCCGCCATTGACGTCATCGAAACCGAACCGGAGTTGCGGGAGAAACTCTGGTACAACATCCGGTATATGATGGACAACTTGCGCCGGATGGGCTTTGATCTGGGCCGGGCGGAGACGGCCATCATCCCCATTATCGTCCCGGACGAGCGCATCTTGAAACTGATGAGTCGGGAGATCCATCAGGCTGGCATCTTCCTCAACCCCGTTTATTACCCGGCCGTACCCAAAAAGCTTTCCCGCTTGCGTTTGTCCCTCATGGCCACCCATACCCAGGAAGACCTGGACGACACCTTGGCTGTTCTGGAACGGGTCGGCAAAAAGTACGGGATCATCTAAAACTAAAGCCCAAATCATCCCGATGCTACAAACAAACCCGGTACGGCTGTACCGGGTTTGTTTTTTTCGATGGGCAACAGTCGGTTTAATATTTGCTAAAGCAGCGGAAGGACCGTTGCACGGTATTGACCTTCGGAAAGACCTTGGCATCCACCACAACGTCCAATTGGGTCCATTCGGAGACCTTAACTAGGATATGGGCCACCACTTTCTGCTTCAACTTGGCAAGTTCACCGGGGCAACCATGGTTCAATTGGAAGTCCACATCAACATCCAACAGGTGGTTTTGGACGTCGACGAAGGGACCAGGTTTAATGCCGGGGATGTCAACGGTGATCATAAACGGCAGATCCTCTGCGGTATGGCGGAGGAAATTGTCGGGATCAACATAGAAAATTTGTTTATGAATAATGCCCTGTTTAACAACCTTGTTATCAAAGACATGGTCTTCGACGGAGCGGAGAGATGCCTCGATCTTATCGATCTTTATAGCATTAATCGGAACCTCGTTTTCCAATACGACCTGGGCAACCTTTTCCCCGATGACTTTCAGGACTTTGACCCGCTCAGTGGTGAGCTTCATGTCCTGCCGATAGAAAGTGTTCACATTGCCACCTCCATATCTCATGAAAGGCCTGTTCTTGGTTGATTAGACGTATGGCACGGATCTGCGGACCTTTCATTGTTCCAATTTATGCTGCCCCGAGATGGCTTGACCTGGTAAAATTGTATTTTCCCCTAATCCATCCGCCTTTTTAAAACCCCGGCAAAAAAAGCCGGCCAATCACATGGGAGAAAATATTAAACCCCATCCCGATAAAGCAGATCTCTGCCAGGCATATTCAAGACAACAAGCAGCCTGGAAGGCTGCTTGTTTCGGTAAGTACGGCCGGTATTAGAAGAACTGATTGAGTGTGTTGAGGTTTAAATTCGGATCATTGGGGATGGTATCCTGGTTTTGGTTCTGGTATTGGTTCTGACTTTGGTTCTGGCTTTGGCCGGCGCCAGCACTTGCACTGAAGTTACTCAAACCAGCCAGGAACCCGGACTGTACTCCCTGCGCCGCCTGCTGCGCCAAGGTCCGTTCGGCAGCCTCGATCATCTTCTTCACCATATTACCACCGATGGCACCAGTTTCCCGGGTGGTCATGTAGCCAAAGTACCCGCCTTGCACCTTGGAGAGGTCCACATTAAGTTCATTGGCCACCTCATACTTCATCTTCTCCAAAGCCTCCATGGCTTGGACGACCACCGGCGTATTGGAACGTTGTCCAGCACCCATTGCTCGTTACCCCCTTTCTAACTGGTCTGGTTTTACTTTTCCCAGCTAGACGGGGATTAATATACTTAATCCCTGGAAGGCGCGGTACCCCATTCCGGCAGTACCAGGCACAACCTCCCAATTTATAAGGACTGAATGAATTTGCGGCACTTTCCTTACAAATGATCCCAAAAAATACTTCTTTTACGCCCTACCTCCCAAAGGAAAGCGGACCACCTCCGCCAAAGGGCGAAACTTTGGGTACCAGAGGGCCACCTCGCTTATCTTTCCTTCCAGCTGGAGCCGTTGCTGGGACAAGCCATAACAGGCATGCTGATGGCATGTCTCATCCCAGGGCCGGTCTGAAGTGGTAGCCGATGAAAGGGTGATATGGTAAACCCAATCTTTCCACAGAGGTTTTAGCTGGCCACCAGCCCGACTAATGGCTGCTTTAAACTGTGCCGTCACTTCCTCCAGAACTTGTGTGGGCTCCACATAGAGGGCCACAGCAAGGGCGGGCGGACCAAAACAGCTAATTCCCGAAACACAGATGGGAAAGGGCGGTATCTGCTCGCACAGTTTGCCTAGTTCCTGGATTAACTGCGGCAGGGCTGCCCCGGGCTCATCCATTACCGCCAGGGTAAGGTGCAACGGCGGCAAGGGTTCTTTTACATACAGCCGGTATTTTTCAGCCATCTCTCGTTGCCATTGTAGAGCAGGAGCCAGCATCTCCCCTTCTGGCAGGCCAACCAAATATAGGGTGGTCTCAGGTACCATGGCGCGACGCTCCTCTCATTTTTCCCGGTTTACAAGGGAATTTTCCGGTTAAAATAAACCCAACAGTTTTTTAGTTTTTTATTATGGCCTTAGCTTATCATAGCACTTTGGCCTGGTAAAGTCCTGTCTACAACAGCCTGCCAATGGACGGACTGGGCCGGATCGTTTACGGCCAGCCTCAACTACTCCTAGTGTACCGGCGGTGGCTCCTGGTGTTCCTCGGCGACACCCCTTGCCCCTTCCCGGCCTCCACCCGACCCTTACTAAAAACCTATATTAACAAAAAAACGACAATTCCCCTGCTGATCTCCCCATACCAATCTCCCCTCGCCAGGCTTGCGCATAGGATAATGGCATTAGGGAGGGATTGTCGTGGAGATCACGGAGCTAAGACGTCTTGTGGTGGGAATTGATACGCAGGTACCGGTCCGCGACGGCCGCCGGATCCCCTATACCAACTTTGACAATGCCGCCAGCACGCCGGCCATCAAACCTGTCATTGAAGAAGTGCAGAACTTCCTCCCCTGGTATGCCAGTGTCCACCGGGGCGACGGTTACAAATCGCAGGTCTCCACCGCCCTCTATGACCGGGCCCACGCCATCATCGGCGACTTCTTCCACTATGACCCCGCTCACCATCTGGTGGTCCTCGGCAAAAATGCCACAGAGGCCTTGAATAAAGCCGCCTACCGGATCCCCATTCCCAACGGTAAGGCTGTTCTTACCACCCTCATGGAACACCATTCCAATGATCTGCCCTGGCGTTACCGGGCCCCCGTCCGTTTCGCTCCCTTGACCCCCGATGGAGAACTGGACTTAGATGCCGTGGAAAAGATGCTGCGTTCGGGGGCCATCAGCCTGCTTACCGTCTGTGGAGCCTCCAATGTCACAGGGATCATCAATCCCCTAAAAAAACTGGCCGAACTGGCCCATATCCATGGCGCGCTGTTCGTCGTGGACGCCGCCCAACTGGCGCCCCACGCCCCTCTTTACCTCAGCCGGGCGGACAATAATTGGAACGGTCCGGACCTCATCGCCATCTCCGGCCATAAACTATATGCGCCCTTTGGCACCGGCGCCCTCATTGGACCTAAGGACCTCTTCCGCTACGGCATCCCCGAATACCTGGGTGGCGGAACTGTCGTCTCCGTCTCCACCCGCGATGTGGTCTTCGCCGAGCCGCCGGAGCGGGAAGAAGCCGGGAGCCCCAATGTCCTGGGGGCGCTGGCTCTAGCCGCAGCCCTCAAGTGGTTGAAGGAGCAAGGCATGGACAATCTGTACCAGCAGGAACACAAATTAACTGCCTATACCTACCGGCAGCTCCAGGAAATCCCCGGCTGCACCGTCTACGGACCGCCGCCGGAAAAGGTCCCGCGGGTGGGTGTCCTCACCTTTAACCTGGACGGCCTGCCCCATGGTCTTGTGGCCGCTGCCCTCTCCCACGAAGCCGGTATTGGTGTCCGGCACGGCTGCTTCTGCGCCCGCCCCTATGTCCATCACCTGCTCGGCCTGACCGCCGAAGACCACCGCCGTCTCGCCGCCGACGTGCAGCATCGCCGCTTTGACCGGCTCCCCGGCATGGTCCGCGCCAGTTTCGGGTTTTACAACACCTATGAAGAAGTGGACTACTTCATTGCCGCACTGAAATATCTCACGGAAAGCCGGACGCAACTGCTGAAAGAATATGTCGTAGATCCCCAAAGTGGCCATTATCAGTTTAAGCCACAATTCCGGTCAAATGCCTCCAGCATTGCTGTTAAATAATGGCGTTTGCGACCTAAAAAATTAGCCACCATTGTTTTAGTGGTGGCTTCTCCTGTTTCTATGCTTTTATAGTAGCTATTCATTGCTTATGCTGCTTGTTTCTTCTCTGCGGCCTTGCGGGACAAGGCGCCTCCCCAGAGAATGGCATATTGCGCACCGGAAAGAATGGTAAAGAAGACGGCAATATATAGCAATATATTGGCAATGGGTAGTTTTAAAATCAGGGCCGGAATGGCCAAGATCTGGGTGAAAGTCTTGATCTTCCCCAAAGAGCTGGCGCCCACCGACAGCCCGGCGCGGCCAGCGAACCAGCGCAGAATGGTCACAAACACCTCGCGCAGGATAATTATGGCCACTACCCACCAGGCGACCAGTCCCAACTTCATCAAGGAAAGCAGGGCAAAGAGCACCAGAATCTTGTCGGCCAGCGGGTCAAAGGATTTACCAAAGGCCGTTATCTCCCGGCGGATCCTGGCAGCATACCCATCCAGGCCATCGGTTAACCCAGCCAAGATGAAAATACCGGCAGCATAAAGCTCCGTGTGGGGAATGTCCAAAAAGAGGAACATGACACTCACCGGAGCCAAGATGATGCGCAATGCAGTCAGGAAATTCGGTAGATTCATGCATGTACTCCTTTATGACATCTCCTGGGCAGAACGACCGCTGCTGCAGAGACAGGTTATCGGGTAAACCATTCGACAGGAGATTGTAAACTCCTTTCCGAAATTGCGGAAATTAACTCGGCTTTTAGATCATAAGGCGGTAAAATGCCGACAATCCGCGCTTTATAAAACTCCCCTACTTTAGCTGGGCCGATAAAGTAGATCTTCCCATCCACTTCCGGCGCCTCCCGGTAAGATCGCCCCCAACCGGCGCTACCATCATTCTCCTCCACCAGCACCGTCACCACTGCGCCCACCAGTTCCTGCTGCTTGGCGGCGGTAATACCGGCTTGAACCTCCATTAGTTGGCGGGCCCGGCGTTTCCTGGTGGCAGGATGGACCTGACCTTTAAAGCTTGCCGCCGGGGTACCCTCCTCCCGCGAGTAAGGAAAGACGCCAACCCAATCCAATTGGGCGTCCTGCACAAAATCCAGTAATGCTTGAAACTCTTCCTCCGTCTCCCCGGGAAACCCGGTAATGAAAGTGGAGCGAATCACCGCCTGCGGCAGAACCTCCCGGATCTCCCGCACCAACTCCGGCAGGCGCTCACCCATCCCCTTCCGCCCCATGGCATCTAAAATCCTGGGGTGGGCATGCTGCATGGGAAGATCAATATATGGCGTTACATGCTTACTGGCAGCAATTGTCTCCAACAGTTGCTGGTCCACATGGCTGGGATAAGCATAGAGAATGCGCAACCAGTACTCACCGGCAAACCCATCCAATTCCCGGAGCAAACGGGCCAGGGAAGCGCCATCCGACCGGTCCAGGCCGTAGGCGCTGGTATCTTGGGCGATGAGGTTCAGCTCCTTGACACCGCGTTGGAGCAGTTGTTCAGCCTCGGCAACAATTCCCTGCATCGACCGGCTGCGCCGCCGCCCACGAACGGAGGGGATCACACAATAGGTGCAGCAGTTATCACAACCCTCACCAATCTTTAAATAAGCCCAATGAGCAGGCGTAGAGATCAGCCTGGTCCGGCCTTCTGGCAAAAACCAACCCTTCCCCTGGCTTTGCACCAGTTGGCCCTTGGGTGGTTCCTTGGCTAGCAGCAGTTCGGGCAGGCGGTGGTAATCGGCTGTACCCAACCAGAGATCCACCTCGGGCAGGAGCTTCTGGAGTTTCTCCCCAAACCGCTGGACCAGGCAGCCCACCACTGCCAGGACTTTGCACCTTCCCTCGGTTTTATAACGGGCAGCGGCTAAAATTGTATCCACCGATTCCTCCTGGGCAGATCTGATGAAACAACAGGTATTGATGATAATGTATTCCGCTTGGGCCGGGTCGGCAACCAAGCTAAATCCGACCTCTTGCAACAAACCAGCAAAACCTTCAGTATCTACCCGGTTTTTCGCACAACCCAGCGAGATCAGTCCTAATGTCGGCTGCATCCACCTTCACCTCTCAGGGCTTTATTGTACCACATCTAAAGGAAAAAACGGGAGAATTTCTCCCGTTTTGTTTTTTTCATTCCGGTCGGTGAAAGACTTTTACTAAGTTCTATGAAGAGAATCTTCTTTTGCCGCGTATACCTCCAGATTGTTTCCACGGACAAATTCAAGGCTTCCGCCAACTCATGGGCGGTCAGCAGTCTCCCCATCAAAACTACCTCGCCCCAATTTTATAATCAAAGACAATCGTTGTCAACTAAACACAAGTTGAGGCGTTGTCAGTGGTTTACCAGGGTAGTCTTTTGTTTTATTTATGTATTATTTTTTAAGCCCGTCCAAGATCTCTTTCAGTTCTTTCTTCACCAGCTTAGGCAGTTTTTCGTTATGATAAATCAAGTTACAGTAATCATGGACCAATTTATGCTGCACGCAATTACTTGCTAAAGACCATTTGAGCGAACAGTATATGACATCCAAATAGGCTTTCTCCTCATCATCCTTGTTGCTTTTTTGGGATTTAGCATACTTCTCAAGAGAACCTTTGTATTTGCTTAGTTCCAACAAATCCACAATTCTCTTGATGGTTTTGTACTCACCGCCGGCAAAAAACTCCCCCCAGAGCATATCAATCTGTTCCGGCGAAGCAATCTCTCCATAAGGATCGGGCAACTGCTCCTGGGACAGTTTATCCAGAATTTCCTGTTCTTCTTTGCTAAGACTGGTAATGAACTCCTCGGGCAAATAATCAGTGAGCTTCAGGAGATACAGGAGATAGGCACGGGTTTTGTCATCTTCTTTGCTGTATTGGTTAATGACATGATCCAGTAGCCATCTGTTTTTCGTAAATACCTTGCGGAAAAAGGCAATAACCGGTAAGCGGGCAGACTCGTTCTCACTCAAATTGCTTTTTGCATAATAGAGATATGCACTGAGGGCCTTTGCAGCTTGGGGATTTTCATAATAATACGTCAGCCATTCTCCAAAGGTCTGTTCATCCTGAAAAGAATTTTCCAGCTTAAACTCGACCAATTGAAGTCCACTTTCATCATAAGCGACTTTATTGGTAACCAAATCCCGGGCTTTAACTTTAACAGTATAGGAGCCCAGTTTGTCATTTGCTCCAAAACGCAGTAAAAGGCCGCTTTTACTTAATAACAAAATATTCGGATTACTTACCCGATAATTGATGGCCTCCATGTCAGTACTCTTATGATAGACCCCACCGTCACTATCAATAATCTCTAAGTCATAGTAGACCTTTACTTCCTTTGCTTTATTAACGCCGACGTCATACAGGAGGATATATATAGTAAAGAATTGTTTTGGATATACTTGGCTGGTTACCGAAATAGAGGGGCCCGAATTTGCGGGCACTTTATACCATTTGTCACTAAATGCAGTATCTTCCGTTATTAAGAGCTTACAACCAATTGCGGAACAGCACTGGGCAAACCCGACAAACATGGTCAATAGAAGCAATAACACAAGAAACTTTTTCATCCCGTTCTCCTCCAAACGCATTTTATTGCACAAATTGTTACCATTCTTCTCTAAACATTTGGGGATGGTTGTCGCTATTAGATTTTTCCTTGTCAATTAAAAAGAAGACCAAGCCTTTATCCGTGTTTCCCCCGTCATCCCCACCACCGTCTTTTAAATTGACAATCGACCAGCCAATGTAATATTCATCAACTCCTTTTTATGTTAAATTTCACCAAGTGGATATATTCCTCTCCAATTACAAATACTTATTTTTTCATAAAAAAACCCCTCAACTTATTCCAAAGTCAAGGGGCTGCTTCATTCCCACGACAAAATCACTGATACAAATACCCATACACCTTATACATCCTCAGCACCTTCGCCACGTACACGTGCGTCTCCGGGTAGGGGATCTGCTGTAAGCCCGAGAGGCGACCATTCCAGGTGCCGCTGCCTTGCCATTCTTTGATCCGGTTCAGGCCCGCATTGTAGGCGGCTAAGGTCTGTACCAGGTCCTGATTGAATTGGTCCAAAAGGTAACGGAGATACCAGGTGCCAAGCTTGATGTTGGTCTCCTCTTCCATCAAGTTCTCCAGAGTTACTTTTGGCGCACCAATCTGCTGCGCCACCCAGTCCGCCGTCTCCGGCATCACCTGCATCAAACCCCGGGCGCCTTTTTTCGAAATTACATCGGGTTTAAAACCGCTCTCCACATAAATTACCGCAGCCACCAGGTTTGGATCCAGCTGCCGGTCCACCGCATAAGTCAAAATCTTATCCCTGTATGGCATGGTAAAGACCATGCGCCCCACCGCCCGGTGGTAACGCATTCCTGCCAGCAATAAGACAATAAAAATGAGCAAAAAGAAAAAACGGCGCAGCGAATTCCTGCGTAATATGACATAGATTGCCACCGCCACCCCCACGGCCAGTCCCGTCCCCAGCGGGCTTAGCCCATCAAAACAATTATATGCCGGAACCGGTGGATTCATTCCTTCACACCCATTCCGTCCCGTCTTGTCACTAACCGCATATTCCACGCTCCTGTAAAAGCCCTTGTATCGTTAAACGCAGTTCGTCAAGGGAACCCTCGTTGGTAATCACCACATCTGCCCGGCGTACCTTCTCCGCAAGGGGCCACTGAGCTGCCAACCGCTGTTCAATGGCTTCAGGGGACAATCCATCCCGCTGCCTCAAGCGTTGTCGCTGGGTGTCCTGATCACAGGCCACTACCCAGACCTCATCGGCCAGACCCTCCATGCCCGTCTCAAAGAGTAACGGATGGTCCAAAATCGCATAGTCCCTACCATTCGCGGCAAGGGCCGTTAATTCCTTCCGCAGCTCTTTTTTAATTGCTGGATGCGTCAATTCTTCTAACCGCTTAAGCTGCGCCTGATTGGCAAAAACCAGCCGGCCCAGGGCCTTCCGGTCAATCTGCCCATCATCTGTCAGGATGCCACGGCCAAACTCCCGGACCACCGGTTCATAATTTGTCCCGCCCGGCAGCAATAGCCTATGGGCAACCGCATCCGCATCCACCACCGGTAAACCATACTCCCGGAGCATGCTAGCAACCGTACTTTTCCCCGTGGCAATCCCACCGGTCAAACCAATAATCTTCATGCTTCAGCTTCCCTTTCCGCATGCTGACACTTGGGGCAATAATGGGTTCCCCGGCCCGCCAGCTTCTTCCGGCGAATTGGGGTCCCGCAATTTACACAGGGTAAACCGCTCCGGCCATAGACCCGCAACCTTTCCTGAAAACCACCGGCGTTACCCAGCCCGTCCACATAATCCCGGTGGGTGGTCCCCCGGTACTCAATGCCCTCCGCCAAAACTTCCTGGATGATCCCATACAACCGTTGCCATTCCTCCTGACTCAATGACGATGCCGGGCGTCCCGGATAGATCCCTGCTCGGAAAAGGGATTCGTCTGTATAAATATTGCCCAGCCCGGCCACAACCGCCTGGTCCAACAGCACTGCCTTAATGCATGTCTTCCGCGTCTTGCCTGCCTTAATCAGGTCATCCAAGGTCCATTTCCCGCCCAGCGGCTCCGGCCCCAACAGATCCATGGCATGGTGAGCATGATCCGACAAGAGGTCAACCGTCCCGAACTTCCGCGGGTCTTCAAAGCGCAGCTGCGCACCTCCGGCAAAGTCCAAAACCAATGTGGTGTGCTTTGCCAAGGGTTCCTCCGCAGTCGCCCGGAAGATCACCCGGCCGGTCATCCGCAGGTGGAAGACAAGTGTCCCTCCTTCTTTCAGACATAACAATAAATACTTTCCCCGCCGGTCAACAGCGGCAATGATCTTGCCCATTAACTCCTGGCGTAATTCCTCCGGGGTTCTTCCCCGGATAGCCTTGGGCAAGTAAACTGATACATCCTCAATCCTCTTTCCTGTTATCAAAGGCGTCAAAGAGCGACGTATGGTTTCAACTTCCGGTAGTTCCGGCATAGTAGGGACCTCCTTATCCTTTTAGGTGAATTGACATATAACATATTAATTATATAAAGCCCCTAGCCCCAAGGGAAAGAGTAATAATTTAGGCCTATCCATTATTGTTTGTAATTTTAACGGTTTTTTAGCCTGCCTTTTGGGTATGTGGGAGGCGGCTTCCCGCCCCTCCCACGCCCTCCAGGGCCAAAGGGTTTGGTCGGAAACCCTTTGGAATCCCCCGACCCTAGGAAACCCCATGGTTCCGGGGCCTCCTTCATTCATCCAGGGTTTCTTGCACGTCGCCGCCATCCCTGGCCTTGTGCCTGCCTGGAAGAAAGCCTGTTGCAGGGCGACCTCAACGTTCATCCTTGAACTAATTCGGCGCTTACCGGCCTCCTTGGCCGGTATTTCTGGGAACAATCTGTAAGTAATTACTCTCCGTATGCTAAGGACCACAGTGACTGAGCAACGACGGAATACGACGTGGATCACGCCGCCCCCGACCAATCCGTCAATAACACAAAAACCAATAACCTTCAGTTTAACCCCAGATATATAAAACAACTATTTTTCCTACCACTTCTTCATATCGCCCCAGTTTTCACCGTCTTTAACCTCAACCACCAGGGGCACTGCCAGCTCCACAGCCCGCTCCATCTCCTCTTTTACAGCCAACCCTACCTCCCGCACAGCCGCCTGATCCGCTTCCAGGACCAACTCATCATGGACCTGGAGCAGAATCCGTGCTGGAAGAGCATCCCGCTTCAGCCGCTCCTCCACCCGCAACATCGCCAGCTTAATAATATCCGCAGCCGTCCCCTGAATTGGCGTATTCCGCGCAGTCCGCTCGGCGAAAGATCGCCGGGCAAAATTGGAGGACTTCAGATCCGGCAGATACCGCCTGCGTCCTAACATAGTCTCGACATAACCCATCTCCCGGGCCGCCTCGATCACCCCGTCCAAGAAGGACCGCACCCCATCATACCGGTCAAAATACGCCTTAATATACCGCTCCGCCTCTTTGCGGGCCACACCTGTCCCCCGCGCCAGGCCAAATCCGCTAATCCCGTACAAAATCCCAAAGTTAACCGCCTTCGCCCGGTCCCGCAACTCAGCGTCAACTTCCGCCAAGGGCACGCCAAAAATCTCCGACGCTGTCCGGCGATGAATATCGTCCCCTTCGAGGAAGGCCGCCATATACTTCGGATCCTGTGAAAAATGGGCCATCACCCTCAGTTCAATCTGGGAATAGTCGGCCGAGATCAACACCTGCCCAGGACCCGGCAGGAACACCCGCCGGATCTCCCGGCCCTCCGCTGTCCGCACCGGAATGTTCTGCAGATTGGGATCAGTACTGCTCAACCGGCCCGTGGCCGTCACCGTTTGCTGAAAAGTAGTATGAATCTTGGAGCTTGCACTATCCACCAGGTTTAGCAGTGCTTCTACATAAGTAGAGTTCAACTTGGCCAAGCCTCGATACTCCAAGACTTTATCTGGCAAGGGATGCAACTCAGCCAGCCGCTCCAGGACCTCCGCATCAGTGGAGTAACCCGACTTGGTCTTCTTCCCCGCCGGCAGTCCCAACCGCTCAAAAAGGACAACACCAAGCTGTTTGGGGGAACCGATGTTAAACTCCTCCCCCGCCAGTTCATAGATCTCCTGTTCCAAGTGGGCCATCTCGCCCCGGAAGCGTTCCCCTAACTCACCCAAGCGCTCCCGGTCCACCAGGATGCCCGCCTCCTCCATCCGAAAGAGGGTGGCGGTCAGCGGCAACTCCAACTCCCGGTAGAGTCGCTCCATCCCTAGCTCCCCTATCTTCTCCCGGACAACAGGGACCAACTCTGTAATGGCGGCTACATTAGCTACCGCCACCCGCCCTGCGTCAGCAAAGGGGAAATCCATGGGCAACGCATCCAAAGCCACCAGGGTCCCCCGCTCATTCCGGAGCTCCGGCAGTTCACCCCGGCCCAAATAGGACCGCACCATCTGACTTAAGGAGAGATCCCCGCCGCTGCCGGCCAGGAGATGACCTGCCAGGCGCAGGTCCTCCCGCAGGCCAGCGGCGCCTTCGCCGCACCAAGCCCCGATCCTTAAAAACTCTTTCCCGTCATAGTAATCCTTTACTTGATCCTTTGAAGCCAACCACCGGGCCAAGGGCTCCGGCAGCCGGTCACCCGTTAATTCCACAAGATAATATCCGATCTCTGACCCGCCTAAGGCCACTCCCGCCAACCGGCTGCCGCTTCTGGCCAACCGATGGGTAAAAAACTGCAGCCCAACCGGTCCCCGCCCAAACCGTTCCAAGATGGGGGCCAGGTCATCTCCAGCAGCCACCGTCGTATAGTTGGGCACGGCAAAGACCTGTTCAATATTGGCATTGGCCCCAACTTCAGAATCATCGACCAAGAACCGCTTCAAGAGTGAACGAAACTCCATTTCCTGGAAGAACCCGGCCACCGCCGCCCGGTCGCCCCCCGTCCACCGGCAGTCTTCCGGCGCCAGAGCCAAATCCAGATCACAGCGGATGGTCGCCAAATCCCGGCTGCTCATGGCTTGCTCCTGGTTTGTGGCCAAGAGATTGCGCTCCCTTGTCTTCTCCACCTGGTCCAGATGGGCCAGGAGATTCGGGATATCATGGAACTGTTGGATCAACCTAAGGGCCGTTTTCTCACCAATCCCGGGCACGCCGGGGATATTATCGGAGGGATCCCCCATCAAACCTTTAACTTCAATCATCTGGCGGGGTTCCAGCCCGTACCTATCGTGCACCGCCGCCAAATCAACCCGTTCCACCTCGGTAATGCCCTTCTTCGTATATAACACCGTCACTTTGGGTCCCACCAGTTGGAAGGCATCCCGGTCACCGGTAACAATATAGACATCCATACCAGCCTCAACACCACGGCAAGCCATGGTGCCCAACACATCATCGGCCTCATAACCATCCTTGGCGATAACCGGCACGCCAAAGACTTCAAACAACTGGCGGACCAGAGGGATCTGACTGCGCAACTCCTCGGCCATAGGTCGCCGGCCTGCTTTATAGTCCCCATAAGCTTCGTGACGGAAGGTAGGTTTGCCGGTATCAAAGGCCACCGCCAAATAGTCGGGCTTCTCCTCATCCACCAAGCGCAACAGCATCATGGCCATGCCATAGACAGCGTTGGTATGTTGTCCTTGTTTGTTTGTCAGCGGGGGCAATGCAAAAAAAGCCCGGTTAGCCAGGCTGTATCCATCAATAAGGATTAATTTACCTTTCAAGCGGGTCTCCTCCCTTTTCTGCGGCAAGCAGAGCAACACCCACCGCGTTATCCCCCGAAAGCCGGGGGTCCCCAAAATAAATGCGCCCGTTGGGCACCATGCCGGGCAGTCGCGCTCTAAGATGCCCGTTGGCCGCCACACCGCCAAAGATCAGCACATCCGGCAGCCCCGTATCCTGGATCCCCTGCTTTAGCAGAAGGGCCAACGATTCCACCAGGCATTCCAGAACGCCCAGGGCCACATCGGCAGGTAAAGCGCCTGTTTGTAATAGCCGTTCCGCCGCTGCCGCCGGACCGGAGAAGCTCACTTCCAGACCTTTAACAGCCGCACGGATCCTGACTTTGCCAGGCTCCCCGCTCTGGGCCAGCTCCTCCAAGGCGGGGCCAGCTGGAAAGGGTAGGCCCATGGCCACCCCAACCCGGTCCACCATCTGCCCGGCATGCAGATCATTGGTGCCGCCCAAAAGCTCCACTCCATAACCCCCGGGTTTCCGGGTGATCAGCAGCAACTCGGTGGTTCCGCCGGAAAGATGCACCGCCAGGAATCGGTCGGCCGCTAAATCTGTCCCCACCAGCGCCGCTCGGAGGTGGCCCTCCTGGTGAGAGACGGGATGGACTGGAATGCGGGCGATGGCCCCCCAAGCCGCAGCCATCCGATAGCCCGCCATAAAGACCGGCATATAGGAGCCGGGCTGGGGCCGAGGTGTTTTCGATGCTGCAATGGCCGCCGGCTGGCCTGGCGAGATTTGCTGGCTCAGCTCGGAAAGCAACTCGGGTAAACGCTCAATATGCTGAAAAAGGGCCTCCGACTGGCGAAGCCCCCTCTGGCCCATGGGCACACTGAGCAACCGGCGCGCCTGACCCAGAATATTTCCTTCAGCATCCACTGCCGCCACCGAAGTGGTGTAGCAACTGGTATCAACACCCAAAAACCACTTTTTATTCATGTTCAGTCTCTTCCTGAACAGATTCCACCGGCAAAGGCGATTCCTCTCCATTGGACTCCGCCTTGGCGGGCAGAGTGAACTGACGGATAATATTGCCTAAAATCCCATTGACAAATTTGCCGGATTCATCATCCCCGTAGGTCTTCGCCAGTTCCACAGCCTCATTGACTGTTACGCTGATGGGCACATCCTCCCTGTAGACCAATTCATAGATGGCCATGCGCAGGATATTCCGGTCGGTGGCCCCCATCCGGTCCAAAGTCCACCCCTCTGCAAACTGGCCCAACAATTCATCAATTTCCTTCACATGCCGGCAAGTGCCCAAGACCACATCTTCTAAAAAGGCCACTGACTTCTCCGGCAGATCGTTGTTGTCCAGGGCATATTTTAACGCGGCCTCGGGGGTATTACGTCCCACATCAATCTGGAATAAAGTTTGAAAAGCCAACTCTCTTGCAATTCTACGACTCAAATTTTAAAACCCGCTTTCTTTAGTCTCCCGACGGCAATACCTTCTCCAGAATCTGCCGGAACGACGCCTTGCCGTCAATAAGTTTCCCGATATAGTATCCGGCGCCAAGACAGAACAAAAAGTACAATGCGTTAATCCAACCATATTTGACGACGATTAAACCCGTGATAAACCCCAGGATCCCGCCGAGGATTCGCCCTTTGTAATCCACTAAAACTTTTATGCGTTCCCAGATCTTTTCGTCCATCCCGGCACAACCTCCCCGTTATTCCACCCGCGGCCGGGCTTCATTGGAAATCCGCGCAATATTGATTGTCACATGGTTTACCGGAATCCCCACAATCTCCCGGATGTACTCGGACACCCGTTGCCTGGCCTCTTCGCTCAATTGCGGAAGGTTCATATCCGGCAAAACAGTAACGTCAATCGCAATCACCATGCCGTCATCATCGGCCTCCACCGTTACCTCGGCATCTCGAATACCCTTTAAACGCCGCACCGCCCGTAGAGCCAGGTCTTCCACCGCTGAGTTGGCCACCCGGACTTGTCCGAGGGCAGTATCATATATAATCATGCGCTGGGGTTTCTGTGAATGGGTGCCGGCAGCAGCAATTGCAATGAAAAGGACCAGAAAAATGATGGCAACCAACAGGTAATGAAGGGGGTTTGCCTGTGCCTGCAGGAACGCGAAGGTCTTTTCGGGGCCTTGTCCCACCAAAAACAAGATAAAAACAGCCAGTGCCAAGAAGATTAATGAACCCAGCAAAACCACCAGGCGATGCCAGATCTTCATCCTTTTCATTCCCTTCCTTTCTGCAGCGCCCGGGTTTTTTACCTAACCCGGGGCTCTTCCTCTTCCTCTGAGCGAAAACTGAGTCCCTGGATATGGACGTTTACTTCCACGACCTTCTTTCCGGTCATGCTTTCAATGGCCTTCGCCACATTCTGTTGGATGGTATAGGCCACATCCGGAATCTTCGTACCGTATTCGATAATTACGTAAAGGTCGACAGCCACTTCCTTCTCCCCGACTTCGACTTTTACGCCTTTGGACATATTCTTTTTCTTAAGCAGTTCGGCGATGCCGTCAACCACACCGCCGCTCATGCCTGCCACACCTTTGACCTCACTGGCGGCAATCCCGGCAATGATAGCGATCACTTCATTAGCAATATAGGTTAAACCGGTTTCTTCATTTTCATAACGGCTGGTTTCCAATCCGGCCATTTTTGTGAACACCTCCCATTAATCATAGTCCCATGACAGTAAGGGTATGTCAGGAGGTTTTGTTGAAGATCCGCTCCTCAATAAATTTTGTGTTAACTTCACCGCGGCGGAAATAGGGGTTATTCATCACTTCCAAATGGAAGGGAATGGTAGTCGCAATACCATAGATCTCAAATTCCTCCAGCGCTCTGGTCATACGGGCAATGGCCTCATCCCTGTCCCGGCCGTGGGCAATCAACTTTGCCACCAGGGAATCATAAAATGGGGGGATAGTATAGCCGGTATAACCAGCACTGTCCACTCGGATGCCGGGACCCCCCGGCGGGTTGTAGAATTGGATCTGGCCCGGTGAAGGCATGAAGTTTTTGGTAGAATCCTCCGCATTAATCCGGCATTCGATGGCATGTCCCTCGATCCGGACATCCTCCTGCCGGATGCGCAAGGGCTCACCTGCAGCGATCCGGATTTGCTCTTTAATCAAATCCACCCCGGTGATCATCTCGGTCACCGGGTGCTCCACCTGGATACGAGTGTTCATCTCCATAAAATAAAACTGTCCGTTCTTATCCAGCAAAAACTCGATGGTACCCGCATTGGTATACCCGACGGACTTGGCACCCCGCACCGCAGCTTCACCAATCATTTTACGCATCTCAGGAGTGACTACTGGCGAGGGAGCTTCTTCCACTACTTTTTGGTGGCGTCGTTGCAAGGAACAGTCCCTTTCTCCCAGGTAAATACCATTACCATGCTCATCCAGGAGCAACTGAACCTCGATGTGACGCGGTTCTTCAATCAGCTTTTCCATATAAACTTCGGGATTGCCAAAGGCCGCCTCCGCTTCCATCTGAGCGGTCTGAAAGGCATGGAGCAGTTCCTCAGGGCTAAAAACCGCCCTCATCCCACGACCGCCACCGCCGGCCGAGGCCTTGATGATTACAGGATAGCCAATCTCCTCAGCCATCTTCATGGCTTCTTCCTCATCCCGGATGGGTCCATCAGAACCGGGAATAACCGGCACACCGGCAGCCTTCATGGTCTGCTTCGCGTTGGCCTTTTCCCCCATCAGTTCAATCGCCTTTGATGACGGACCGACAAATTTAATGTTATGGGTCTCGCAGATCTCAACAAAACGCGCATTTTCCGCCAAAAAACCATATCCCGGGTGGATGGCATCCACACCCAAAACCGTAGCAGCACTGATAATGTTGGGAATATTCAGGTAGCTACGGTTGGAGGGAGCCGGCCCAACGCAGATAGCCTCATCCGCATAGCGGACATGCAAGGAGTCCCGATCCGCTTCGGAATAAATAGCCACCGTCTCGATGCCCATCTCCCTGCAGGCACGAATGACACGGAGCGCAATTTCACCCCGGTTGGCAACAAGGATCTTTTGGAACAATAAAACATCCTCCTCTAAGCGAACACAATTTCATTAAACCTTTTCCAAAACGAACAACGGTTGTCCATACTCCACCGCTTGGGCGTTTTCCACCAGAATGTTGACGATCTTGCCCTTTACTTCACTCTCGATCTCATTCATCAGTTTCATGGCTTCGATGATACAAACCACTTGGCCCGGTTCAACCACCTGACCCACCTCCACATAAGGGGCAGCATCGGGGCTAGGCGCCCGGTAAAAGGTCCCGACCATCGGAGCAACAATCAGCATCTGGTTGGGTTTTAATTCTTCTTCTTTTTCCATGGGTTCGCCAAGCTGCACGGCAACCGCCGGAGCGCTGGGAGCCGTGGAAACCGCAGGGGTCGGTGGTGCAGCAGGAGCAACGGGTATTACTTGCGCCTGGCCGACAACTCCGGAGGTGCTACCCTTTTTAATTACCACCTTCGTCCCGTCGCTCTCCAGGTTCAGCTCAGTAATATCCGTTTCTACCAGGAGCTTAACCAACTCCTTGATTTCCTTAATATTCATGAATCGTCCTCCTTTAATCTCCGGGAAAAAATAGCCTGAATTGATCAGGACTGAGGAAAATACCAGAGTATTTATTCACCGGGGAGCAAGATTTTCCTCCTTTTCTTCTCCCTTTTCCCGTCCTCCATATGCCGGTTGTTCTTCGTGAACATGCTGGATCCGGGCCAAATCCGGCCGTAAAAAAACTTTGTCCCTTCCCTTTATTGTACATCAACCACATTATTTTACACATATTAAATTCCAATCCCCAAAAAGCAACGGGTTTATGTATGTTTGAGAGAAGATCACAAAAAACACCTTGTCCCGGGCCCTCACTGACAAAGGCCCGTAACAAGGTACTCAGCCGCACAAGCGGTCACTTCACGCTTTGATCCACAATCCGGATCTGCCCAATGGGACGGCCAGAGACATCCACCGCCCATTGACCAATTGCTGCCACCTTCTCCGAGGTGAGGCGTTGCCCGGCGATGATGACAGTCACTGCTGTCCCGCCAATCGTAACCATGTTCTCCGGGTAACCCCGCACCGCCAATAAATTTTCCAACTCCCGTTCCTTCGTAATTCTCCGTTCCAGCTCCAATAATTCGGCAGTGGTTTGCTTCGCCAATTCGCTCCCGGGATCGTTGCCCCTGATCATGGCTTGCAGTCGCTCCCGCTGGCGGCTCTGTTCCCTGTCCCTATGCAAACGAAGGCTCTGTAAACCGCCCTGCTCCGCTTGGACTTGCTCCCGGACCCGGGCCACTGGGATTCCCTCCTCGACCACGTCCCGCATTTCCCGCAGCGGAACGGGCTCCAGCTTAGTCCAACCCTTTTGGAGATGTAAGCCAGTGCAAAAGCCCCCCAGCACCACTAAACCCAAGATTAATAGTTTCTTTCCATGGTAAACCGCAATTGTTTGACTCATTGCCTTTCCCCCCCGCTTGGCTCGGTTCCCGCCATGACCACCACCCGGTGTAACTCCGTCCCGGTGGCAATAGCCGTTGCATGCCACAAGTCCTCCCGCACCCCCATATCCCGGGCGCCTTCGGCGATGACCACCACCCCCAAGACCTTGGGGCGCTTCCTTTGCTGAAGCACAGGTGCTTCACCGCGGCCGCCTTGGGTAAATACCAAGTCCCGGCTGGTCCGCCTCTGCTGTTCCTGCCTGCCGCCACCTTCACCCTCGCGGACCTGACGGGTCTCCTGCTCCTCTTTTTCCTGCCAAACATGAACTTCACTGCCTTCTAAGGTCAGATCCACCCATACCCGACCGGCACCGCTGATCCGGGAAAGAGTGGTGGCCAGTTCCCGCTCCCATTGGGCCTCCGTCCAGGAATCCCCCTCCCTTGCCGGCACCCTCTCTTCTGTAGAATGATCCAGCAGTACCCGGGGGGCTGTCGGAGCGGGCGTCACCGGATTGCCTGCCCAAAGCAACAGTAAACCCAGGCCGACAATGGTTGCCACCGGCAGCAATAACCGCCGGGAACCAGCGGTTTTATCCTGCCACCAAGCCAAAAGCATCTGCCACGGAACTCTGCCCTCACCTCCGTGCTCCCGTTCCATCACGAATCACCTCTACTTTCACCTGATCCCAACCTGCCTCCCGTAGGATGCTCAGGATTTCCTCCTTGGTGACCCCTGACGTACCTTGTCCCAGATCGACCCGGAGGGTCCCGTCTCGAAACTCAAGTTCTGCTCCATGCAGTTCCGGCAAGCGGGCAGCTAGCAGCCTGTAAATACTTGTTTCCCGCGGGAAAGCCTCTGCCGCCGTTTCAGCCCCCCTTTCCCGGATCCTGCCAGCCAAAAGTTTCAACGACTCCAGGTCCGCCTTTACCGGTGCTTCCACTGCAGGAAGCCGGGGTTCCCAATGGTTTATCCCGTACAATAAAGGCTGTACCAACCCTACAACCACCAACAACCCAAGCATCATACGGACATATGGTTTCAAAGAATCCTGGGGCAAGAGGAGCTCAACCAGGCTCAATAAAACCACCAACGCCACTAAATTCCGTACCCAATCTTGCAGAAAGTCCATGTCTACCTCCGGTCAGCGCAACATCGCTGAAAAATTGCCCACCGTGACCAATACAGTCAATGAGATAAAAAACATCATACCGGCAATGGACAAAGCCCCGAAGACCAAAGTAAAGGTATTAGCGATCTCCTGTAGGGCCTGGGACAGCCGCTCCTGCCCCAACGGCTGGACCAAGGCTGAGGCTAAACGATAGATGATGGCTATGGCATAGATCTTCACCATGGGCAGGAGGCAAACAAACAACACCACCAACGCCCCAAAGGTTCCCAAAGCATTTTTGATCACCAACGAACAACCAGCGGCCAGTTCCATGGAGTCGGCCAAGGCTCCCCCCACCACAGGAAGGAAGGAGCCCGTTAAAAACTTGGCTGTGCGCAAAGAGACACCGTCAGAAACCGCAGCGCCCAGCCCCTGAATGGAGATGACTCCCAAAAAAATCGTCATGAGCAGACCCAAACCGCCAATAACCACCGTCCGGACCAAACCCGCCAGGCGGGAGAGGGGAAAACCCTCAGCTAAATGGCCGGCCAAACCAATGACACCACCAATATAAATCAGGGGAAGCAGATAATCTTTGATGGCATGGATAATCAACGTAACTCCGGCAAAGACCATGGGATGCAACACCGCAGCGGAACCAAGACCCCCTGCCGCCATCAGCAGTGAAAAGATCACCGGCATAATGGCAAAGAGAAAGGATCCAGCCGAATCCAGGGTTTCCCGGGCCAGTTGGAGGGTAGTCACAAAACTGCCCACTGCCAACCCAATGATAACCA
Source organism: Firmicutes bacterium UBA3943 (assembly GCA_002385625.1). GTDB lineage: Bacteria > Bacillota > UBA4882 > UBA10575 > UBA3943 > UBA3943. The sequence goes on along the minus strand of DGDV01000009.1, from coordinate 1,735 downwards.
GGTAAGTCATGGCATAAGCCAAATCTGTCACATTCTCGCTCAACCAGGCCGTATGGAGCCGGTGCAACACCGAACAGACGCCGGCCAGTGCAATAATCTGGATTAGCAGCCGGAAATTAAGCACAACTTCTTTAAAGCCGATACTCAAAAGATACTTAAGACCGTCCGCCGGATTAAAACCAACCCCGTTTTGGGCCCAGGCCACCGGGTCCCATCGGGGCAAGAGGCGCTGCACGTCCTGGTCCAGGCGGATCAAATAATCCTCCACTGGTTCCAGGGGCAACACCGCCAGCTCCTCCCGGATCACTGGCGTTAGGTCATAGGCCGTCGCGGGCCGCCCGTGGCCAAAAAAGGCCTCAATCAGCAAGAAAAACAGGATAACATACCGCATGACAAAACCATCATTCCTTGCAAGATCATCATTGCACCTTTCACCGGAAATGGCCGGCTCAAGCCCTGCTGCTCCACACCATCCTTCACAGCCTCCCGCCTTTCGTATCCAATTTAGTACTCCGAATCTTGGAGTCTTTTTTGGTATTCAGAATTCAAGGGGGTGCAGGGTTAAAACTCTTGTCCTCCTGCCTTCCATTCAATCTCCTTATAACTGACTACTGGCTCCTGTCTCATAGGCCCCTTCAAATAACCTTCAACAACAATTGCAAGATCGCCGTCATTACTGGTACCGCCAGGATCAAGATTGCCACCTTCCCGGCCAACTCCACCTTCATCGCCAGCGCCCCCTCCCCGGCATCCCGGCAAATCTGGGCGCCAAAGCCTGTCAAATAGGCCACGGCAATTACCTTAAACACGGTTCCGAGGTAGAATGGTTCTACCCCAGCCCGGGCGGTCAGGCCTTGAAACTGTTGCAACACCACCCCCAATCGTTGCAACACCATGATAAACAGGAGAATGCCAACGGCTGTCCCAAAAAGAACAGCCAATTCCGGACGTTCCATGCGCAAAATTGTCAACAACACCGTTGCCACCAAGGCAATGCCAAGGAAGGGCATAATTTCCACCACACGGAACCCTCCTTACAGGCCAAAAACCGACCGTACATCCATAAAAAGCCGTTGAATCAGCTGGATCACCATCATTAACACCACTACCACCCCGACCAAGGTTAACATCTGGGCCTGTTCTTCCTTGCCCGCTTGCTTGAGGACCATATTCAAGACGGAAATCAAGATGCCTATTCCTGCTATTTTGAAAATGATGTTGATATCCATCAACCGTCCTCCTTGTTTCCGCCCACAAATCGGAAGGCGCTGCATTAAGAGGGCCCCTTAAATGGGCTTCTGCCAGACCGCGCCCGTTAATATAAGACCAAAACCAGAATCATACCCAGGATGAAACCGGCATAACGTAAGACCCGCTCATTCACTTTCACCTTTTCCTGGGACTCCTGAACCACCGCCTCCAACCGCGCCACATTCTCCCGGATAGCCCGGATCTGGTTGGCCTGGTCCGTCACGCCCAGGAGGGCGGAGAGTTCTGCCAAACAAGCCCAATCTGTCTCAGTCAACGTTAACTTGCCCTGAAAATCCTTGAGCGTACGCTGCCAAGCCTCACCGGCATTGTTTAACACAGCCAGTTGTCGGGCTGCGGCAGCAAAAAAATCCGCTACCGGACCATTGAGATTTTGCGCCACACGGCGTAAGGCGGTCTCCAAAGGATTCATGGCATAGCCCACCTCCACCGCCAGCAGGTTTAACCCTGTCTCTTATACACATCT
>DGDV01000054.1:64742-64900 GCA_002385625.1 Firmicutes bacterium UBA3943 | reverse complement strand
AGGAATTATACACTATATATGTCTCTATCTGCAATAAATTGCTACTTTTTGTCGAAATTCACTGATAAAGAGTACAGGGGAAAGAGAAAAGAGTCGAACAAAAAAACCCGCCTTCTCGGCAGGTTTAATTAATTATTTGGTGGACCTGAGGGGAATCG
>DGDV01000054.1:0-64541 GCA_002385625.1 Firmicutes bacterium UBA3943 | reverse complement strand
CCCCTGACCTCTTGAATGCCATTCAAGCGCTCTCCCAACTGAGCTACAAGCCCATCTTCCGTTTGCCTCAGCGGCATATATAACTATACCAAAATGGCACCTACCTTGTCAATAGCAGTTTTAGGAATTTCATAGGTCTTTTTCATTTCATTTTCGGTTCAAAGTAGGCAACCATATTTTCAGTACTCATTTCATTCTTTTTCCTTTACTCTTCACCCTTTATCTTAGCAATGATTTCCCGTCCCTGCTCCTCATCCCGCTTCATCTGTGCGATCAATTCATCAACCGAAGCAAAGCGTTCTTCCGGCCGGAGAAAGGCCAAAAATTCCACCTTCATATGGCGTCCGTAGATATCGCCTGAGAAGTCCAAAAGAAAGGTCTCGATCAGCGGCGGTTGTTCCGTAAAGGTCGGCTTAACTCCCACATTGGCTAGGCCGTAAAAGGTCCCTTCTTTCTCCACTGTTGCCCGAACCAGGTAAACGCCATAACGTGGCACCAAACGATGGAGCTCCGGTTCCAGGTTGGCCGTGGGAAAACCCAAATGCCGGCCACGCCCCGCGCCGCGACCGATCCGACCTTCCAAACTAAAGGGCCGACCTAGATAAAGGTTGGCCTCCTCAGTTTTTCCTTCCGCTAACAAATTACGGATCTTAGTGGAACTGACAACCTCCCCTTTTAACCGGACAGCAGGGACAATCTCTGCCGTAATACCATGCCGTGCCGCAAAATCCCGGAGAAAGTCGGTATTCCCCTGCCTGTCCGCACCACAACGAAAATCATGGCCTACCACAAAGCCAATTACGCCCAAACGTAGTAATCGCCCACAAAACTCCTCAGCCGGCATCCGGGAAAGCTCCCGGGTAAACTCCAAAAGCAACAACTCGTCCAGGCCAAGCTCGGCCATTATCCGGATCCGCTCTTCAATGTTCATCAACATCGGCGGCCAATTGTTGCGCACCACTTCGGAGGTGTGGTTCCGGAAGGTCACACCCAACGCCAAAGCGCCACGCTCCCGCGCCACTGTCACAGCCCGGGTGATAATAACCCTGTGCCCTACATGCACCCCGTCAAAATTACCAAGGGTCACCACCCTTGGTTTCCCCGGATCCAGCATCGACCAATCGTGGACAATCCGCACAAAAATCCCTCCGCATTGCAACAAAAAAACAAATGTGTCGCTACCCGGAAGGCCGGAGTAACCGGGCAACAATAAAATGCGATGTCGATCGCACCTTAACCGACCAAGACAGCACACTTAGATCGCATCGCAAATCCATCGAAGAACAACCCAACAATCACCACTTGATCACTCGCCCATAAAAACTCGCACCGGTTGCCAGATTCCACTGGCTTGTGACTGGAGAATAGCTACCAACTCACCGTGTCGGATGGCAGCGCCAATGGTGCCTTCCGCAGCGACCTCCCTGCGGTAAAGGGCACGACCATGCCTGATAGCAACGGCTTCCTCCTCACTAAGCTCAAGTTGGGGCAGGTGCTGTACAGCCAGGGCAGGAGAGAGCAGATGCTCGGCAAGAACGCCCTCCTCCCCCCAAGTCTTGGCCTGCTCCAAACTTACCGCTTGGTCCAAGGTAAATACCCCCGAAGCCAGCCGCCTAAGCTCCCGCAGATGCGCCCCACAACCCAAGGCTTGTCCCATGTCATGACAGAGGGTGCGAATATATGTTCCCTTCGAGCACCGGATCCGTAACCACGGGCCTTCGCCAGCCCGGTATTTTTCGGCCAAAGGTCTTGCCGGCGCAAGCTCATAGATCACCATCCTCCGGGCCGCCCGTTCGACCTCCTGTCCCTGCCGGGCCAGCTCATACAGGGGCCGCCCCCCTCTTTTTACCGCAGAAAACATTGGAGGAACCTGCAACTGCTCCCCCAAAAATTTCTCCATCACCCGGACTAAACTGTCCCGCCCCACCTGCGCCGCAGGGTCTTCGGCCAGCACCTGTCCGGTATAATCCTGGGTATCCGTGACAATACCCAAGATCATATGGGCCTCATAGACCTTATCACTTTCTTCCAAATACTGAATCAGCCTGGTGGCGGAGCCGAAACATAACACCAATACTCCGGTGGCCGCAGGATCCAGTGTACCGGTATGCCCAATCTTTTTCTGCCGGGAAACCCGGCGCAAAACACTGACCACATCATGGGAGGTCATCCCGGCAGGTTTATCCACTACCAACAAACCATGCAAACTCATTGTTGCTTCCCGTACCATTCGTGAACAAACCCTAACACCTGCCGGATGGCCTCATCCAAGGGCTCTTTCACCGTACAACCCGCTGCCCTGGCATGGCCACCGCCGCCAAAGGCCACCGCCAAGCGGGACACATCCACATCGCTCCCGGACCGCCAACTCACCTTGATATCATCCTCTTGAATTTCCTTGAACAAAAGGCCAATCTCCACGCCCCTGACCGAACGGGCATAATTAACATAGCCCTCGGTCTCTTCCAACTCCACGTGATAACGTTTAAGCATATCCTGGCTTAAAACCATCCAAGCCACTTTCCCATCATCCGACAGGGTCAGGGTACCTAACACCTCCGCCAGCAAGCGCAGGGAATCAAAGCTTTTCTCGTCATGAACCCTTTCCGCCACATAGGCCATGGGCACATCGTACTCCTCCACCAGTTTGGCGGCCAATCGCAGGGTTTTGCCGGTGGTGTTGGTAAAGCGGAAAAATCCCGTATCTGTAGCCACCGCTGTATATAGGGCGACGGCCACAGCGCTATTGATCGGCATCCCATGCGCAAAGAGAAAATCGGCAATAATTTCCCCAGTCGCCGCAGCATCGGGCAGGACATAACTTAGATGGCCAAAACCCGTGTTGGAAATATGGTGGTCAATATTGATAAAGACAGCCTGCTCAGGCCACTCCGGCAAGGACAGGCGACTACGATCAGCGCAATCCAAGGCAATAACAACCTCCGGGACAAAACCCGGTTCCACCTGGGTAACCACCTGATCGCTCCCCTCCAGAAAGTGGTAAACTGAAGGGACACCCTCCGGGCAGACCATCCGGACGGTTTTCCCCATAGCGGCCAGGGAGAGCCCCAAGGCCAGGGTGGAGCCGATGGCATCACCGTCAGGATGTTCATGACAACCGATCATAAAAAATTGGTGTTTCCGGAGTACGCCAAAGATCTCATGACTCCCTGCAGAGGTCACGTCTGGTCCTCCTTTTGCGTATTAATTTGATTAAGGAGAGAAATGACGCGCATACCCTCTTCCAAGGAGGTATCCGGGTAAAAGTGAATCTCGGGTGTATGCCGTAGGCGCACCCGCCTTCCTATCTCTCTACGGATGAACCCCTTTGCACTCTCCAATCCTGCCATCGTATCCTGTTTTTGCTGTTCATCACCGAGAACACTAACATATATCTTCACATGACTTTTGTCATTGGAGACTCTCACTGCGGTAATGGAAGCAAAACCTACTCTGGGGTCTTTAATTTCTCTTTGGAGAATCGAACCCAACTCTTCCTTGATCAACTCTTGCAACCGCTCCACACGATGTTCAGTCATTATGCTCTCTCCTTCCCCAGCGGCCACAAACACTTAACCGGCGTTGGTCCGTTTCACTTCCTCCATGGTAAACACTTCGATGATATCGCCTTCCTTGATGTCATTATACCGTTCAATGCCTATGCCGCACTCAAAGCCGGATGATACTTCACGGACATCGTCCTTGAACCGCTTCAAGGATTCTATTTTCCCTTCAAAAACCACCACATGGTCGCGGAGAACACGGACGTCCCCATTGCGGGTAATCTTGCCTTCCGTCACATAGCTGCCGGCAATGGTCCCAACCTTCGGCACCTTGAAGGTGGCCCGGACTTCAGCGCGGCCAAGCACGACTTCTTTAAACTCCGGCGCCAACATTCCTTCCATGGCCTTTTTCACGTCTTCAATGGCATCATAAATTACCCGGTAAAGATGGAGATCTAGGCCCTCCCGTTCCAATGTTCGTTTGGCCAACGGGTCGGGACGGACATTAAAGCCGATTATAACCGCGTTTGACGCTGCTGCTAACATGGCGTCACTTTCGGTAATAGCGCCAACGCCAGCATGGATGACCATCACCCGAACCTCATCATTGGATAAACGTTCCAGCGACTGGCGCAGCGCCTCCACCGAGCCTTGCCCTTCTGCCTTCAAAACGATCTTCAGTTCTTTCATTTCCCCTTCTTTAATCCGGTTGAAGAGGTCATCCAAGGTCACCTTTTGGTTCTTGCGAAGCTCCGTCTCCCGTTTATACTGCTGGCGCTTGGCCGCCAATTGCCGGGCCGCCCTTTCCTCGTCAATCACATAAAACACGTCGCCAGCCTCGGGCAATTCATCGAGACCGATAATCTCCACTGGTACCGACGGGCCGGCCTTCTTCACCCGTTTCCCCTTATCATTGATCAGGGCCCGGACTTTACCGAAGACAGAACCGATGACAATATTGTCACCGAGTTTCAATGTTCCGTTTTGTACCAACACCGTAGCCACCGGACCGCGTCCCTTATCCAACTGGGCTTCGATCACAGTACCCTTGGCCGCCCGGTTGGGGTTGGCCTTGAGTTCCCTCATTTCCGCCACCAGCAGGATCATCTCCAGCAGATTTTCAATGCCGGTCCGCTGCTTGGCGGAGACGGGAACCATAATCGTATCGCCGCCCCACTCCTCTGCCACCAGTTCATACTCGGTCAATTCCTGTTTCACCCGTTCCGGATTGGCTCCGGGCTTATCGATCTTATTGATGGCAACGATAATGGGGATATCTGCAGCTTTAGCATGGTTGATCGCCTCAACCGTCTGCGGCATGACGCCGTCATCCGCTGCCACCACCAGAACAGCAATATCCGTTACCTGGGCGCCGCGGGCCCGCATGGCCGTGAAAGCCTCATGACCTGGGGTATCCAAGAAGGTAATCTTCTTATCGTGGATATCCACTTGGTAAGCGCCAATGCGTTGGGTAATACCTCCCTCTTCCTGGGCGGTGACGTTTGTTTCACGAATGGCGTCCAGCAGCGATGTTTTACCATGATCCACGTGACCCATGATGGTCACCACCGGCCACCTGGGCTGCAAATCCTCCTCCCGATCCGGGATCTCTTCCACCTGAAGAGCCTCTTCTTCGGTCGGAGCAGCAGTTACTTCCACCCCAAACTCCTGACCAACCAAAATCGCGGTATCTAGATCGATCTCCTGATTAATGTTGGCCATAACACCCAGCAACATAAGCTTTTTAATGACTTCCGTCGCAGCTACCTCAATTGTCTGGGCAAACTCCTTCACTGTAATGGAGGCAGGAAGTTGAACAGATTTCACATTGGTAATCGGACGGTTGACGGGAGCTTGATCTGCACGCTGACTGCCCTGTTGACCCTTTTTAGCCTTGCTGCCTTCAAAACGACGTCCGTCGCGGTGTTGTGCATGAGTGCCAGGCTTTTCGCCGCTTTGGCCGCGCCAACCGGGTCTTTGTTGTCCTTGCGGCTGCCCCGGCCTGGGTGCCGGGCGGTTACTTGCCTTTTGTCCGGCGGGACGTTGTCCTCCGGACAGTTCTTGGCCAGATCGGTTTGCTCCGGGAACGCCTGCCCGGTTGCCAACAGGTTTTCCGGGACGTTGCCCGGAATGTGTTCCGGCTTGATTAACCGGTTTAGGACCGGCAGCAGCCACCGGTCGCGTACTTCCTTGTGCAACGGGTTTGCCTTGATTTGCAGCAGTTGTTCCTTGACGGGGTGGCGTTTGTTTACCCTGTTGTTGCTGGCTGGCTTGTTGTCCTGATTTCTCAGCCTTAGTGGAACTGGTGGACTTGGCGGGCGGTACCGGAGCCCCGGCTTTTACCGTAGTACTCTTTGGCGCATCACCTTGGGCAGTTTTTGGTTTTTCCGGGGCTTTGGTCGGAGTAGGAATTTTCGGAGTCTGAGCGGAGGTTTTTAGTGCTGTCTCCTTGGTCGGTTGTGGTTTTTCCTGCGTCTTTGCTTTCGGGGTCGTACCAAAGGATTTATAGACCTTCTCCAGATACTCTTCGCCCACCGTACTCATGTGGTTTTTAACCCCGGCTCCCATATCGTTAAGGATCATCATCAGATCCTTGCTTTGGATTCCCAGTTCCTTGCTTAACTCGTGCACTCGCATTTTCTTCATAAGACCACCTCCGTTATTCCTGAGAACGTGCCACCTTCTGCATCTCCCCGGCAAATGTCTTTGAGGTTACAGCCAAAACAGCCCGTTCCTCCCGGCCGATGACACGTCCGAGATGCCTCCGGTCTTTGTAGTTAATCCACGGAACGCCATAGCGCCGGCAAAGCCGTTCAAGGGCTTCCCGGCTTCCCCCGGCCAGGTCCGCCGCTAATATAACCAAATAGGCGCGGCCTTTTTTTACCGCAACCTCAGTCGCTGTTGTTCCCACCGCCAAACACCCAGCCCGACGGGCGAGACCGATAAGGCTATCCAACTTAGAGGCTTCGGTCAACGATCCGATTCACCTCTGCACGTAATTGTTCTTTCATTTCTTGGGTAATGGTAACCTCAAGATTCTTTGCCAAACAGTCTCCTTTTAATGCCTTCTCCAAGCAATCGACGCTCGGACAGATATATGTCCCGCGGCCAGATTTCTTCCCGGTGGGATCAAACAGGACCTGACCTTCAGGGGTACGAACAATTCGCAGCAATTCCTTCTTCCCGCGCACAGACCGGCAGCCAATGCAGGTGCGCTGGGGAACCTTTTTAACCTTCATCGCTTTGCGTTTCAACCCCTTTCTTCTTCCCCGACCGGCCGGACTTTGCCTGTGTTTTCTTTGTTGTCTGATCCGCTGCTTTCTCTTTGGCTTTTTTCTGCAATTCAGCGGCTAAAAGCTGGCCAAGGGTAAAGCCGCTGCTCTCACTGGTAAAGACCACTTCACTCTCATCACCGGGCTTATCAACCTTGGGCAGATCTTCTTCTTGGAGATCGTTAAAGAGATCGAAGCCTTCCTCCATTTCATCGACGAATTCCTGTTCCCGTTTGCGTGTTTTGGTTTTGGGCTTTTTAACCTTCTTCTTTATTTCTTCTTCTTCAGTATCATCATCATCAATTATATGATCTTCGGCATCCAGATCGGAGTAATCCGTGTAATCGCCGTCGACCCCGGCTTGCTCCGCCTCTTCCCCCGGATAATACTCATCTTCCGGTGTATATTCAAATTCCGGTTTTTCTTCCTCGGCCCATTCTTCCTCGACGGCCTCAACCTCTTCTACCACTTCCTGCTGCTGTTGCAGGGCTTCCTCTTCCTCCAGCATGGCCTGAATGCTCTCCCAAGCCTCTTCCGCCTGGCTCTCACTCTTAATATCAATCTTCCAGCCGGTCAACTTCGCCGCCAGCCTGGCGTTTTGGCCTTCTTTGCCAATGGCCAGGGATAACTGATAATCCGGCACAATCACCAGGGCCGTCTTCCGGCTGGGAAAGAGCTTCACATCGGAGACCTTGGAAGGACTAAGGGCTTTAATAATAAAGGTTTCCGGGTCCGGGCTCCAGGGGATGACATCAATTTTCTCCCCTTTCAGCTCGCGGACGATCATTTGCACCCGGGCACCTTTAGCTCCGACGCAAGCGCCAACGGGGTCCACATTCTCATTGCGGCTGGCCACCGCAATCTTTGACCTTGCGCCCGGTTCCCGGGCCACGGATTTGATCTCCACCAATCCTTCCTGTATCTCCGGAACTTCCAGCTCAAAAAGGCGTTTTAACAAGCCGTTGCGGGTCCGGGACAGGATAACCTGAGGACCCTTCGATGATTTTTTAACCTCCACCAAATAGGTCTTGATCCGCATTCCCGGTTCATATCGTTCACCGGGGATCTGCTCATTTTGGGGAAGAATCGCTTCAACCCGGCCAAGTTCCACAAAGACATTGCGTTGTTCATGACGTTGCACCACACCGTTGACAATGTCGCCCACCCGACTGGCAAACTCATCATAGACAATGGAGCGTTCCGCTTCGCGAATCCGTTGGACCACCACCTGCTTGGCGGTTTGTGCGGCGATCCGGCCAAACTCGGAGGGGAAGATCTCGATCTCCACCTGGTCGTTTAGTTCATAACCGGGATCAATGCGCCGGGCATCCGCCAAGCTCATCTCCAGGCGCTCGTCGGCAACCTCCTCAACCACCTGTTTATAGGAGAAAACGCGAAAATCTCCTGTTTTCGGGTCTAATTTCACTTTAATGTTCTGATGCTGCTTCTGGTCTTTCTTATAAGCGGAAGACAATGCCGATTCAATAGCATCAATCAAGATCTCTTTCGAGATCCCCTTCTCCTTTTCAACCATCTCCAAAGCCTCAATGAGTTCGCGATTCATTCCATTTCCCCCTCATATTCGCCAATCAATCCTGGTATTTAGAGTAAAACTCAATAAATAAGAACATTAGAGTAACTATGACCAATCAGGCATTAGTTTGGCCCTTGCCACCAAACTCCATGGTATGGTCAGCAGGGCCCCATCCACTTCCAAGATTACGCCGCCTTCCCCTGCCGGGTCCCAACCGCGCAGGATTCCCTGCCATCTTTTTCTTACCTTAAACGCTGCATTCAAGCGCAACTCCGCTTTTTGACCGGCAAATCTCATGAAATCGGCAGCCTTTTTCAACGGCCGTTCCAAACCAGGCGAGGATACCTCCAACAGATAAGGACCGGCAATGGGGTCGGCTTCATCCAACAGGCCGTCAATGGCCTTACTGAAGCGCTCGCAGTCATCCGAGGTAATACCCTCCGGCTTGTCAATGGTAATCCGCAGCACCGCATCCCGGCCTTCCTTGGCAAAAGTAACCTCAACTACCTCCAGTCCAAGTTGGCGGCCAACCTCCTCGGCCAAACCATAGACAACATCACTGACCCGCCCCATTAACCTTCCTCCTTACCCCCGCCTTCATTTTCAGCGCAGGCAAACCCAAAGCAAAAAGACATAATCTGCCAGGTTTAGCTTCTGTCTCCGGCCGGCAGTTTATGCGATCCGAAAACACTTGCCACCTCCGAAGCGAAGCGACCCTCCAAGAGATAAGGCATACAAGATGAAAGAGTGGGGCAGCCCCACTCTTTTCTTAAGTACAGAGATATTTTACCATACCAGATGGGATTTGACAAGTCAAGGGTTGCTGAAATCGGTAATGGCTGTGACTTACAAGATAAAGCCTGCTTCAGCCCGGAACGGACACCCCGTCTGTCGACTCCAGCAATTTACCCCGGGCATAGGTACGAAAGGCTTTGGTAATTTGGACTCTAACCTGTTGGCCCACCTGCCGACCGGCCCCTTCAATATCCACTACATAGCCTTCGATACGTCCGATGCCGTCGGCGGGGTTGTTCATGTGGACATCTGTCACCATCACCTCGCAGATGTCGCCCTCCACCACCGGCAGGGCCAGCCGTTCCAAATCTCCGGGAGTACCCTGAGCCATCAACCGTACATCTTCCAGACCCAAGCCCTCCTGACCCTTTAAATACAGGGTTTTACCGGTGGCTTCCTCCAATGTCTGCAGGTGGCTACCGCCGGGTCCGATCAAAATCGAGGCCATTTGGGGATTGATCCCCAACAGGAGGGCAGTGGCGGAAGAATTGGCCGCCATAGCCACGATCCGCCTTTCCAGCCGCAGCGCCATTGTCTCCGGGGAAACCACAAGGCCCATCCCCTCACACTCAGGGCAGACCTGTTGCAGTTGCTCCTGGAGGCTGGGACGGACCTTCTTCCTGGTCACCTCCAACAACCCGAGGGAGGTAAAGCCCAGGACGTTGGCTTTCACCTTATCCTTAGCCAGCTCGGTTTCGAAAACCTTCAATACCTCCTGGCGGTCGCCCTCATTTTCCATGTCAATAAAGTCGATGATAATGATTCCGGCCAGGTTACGCAGGCGAATTTGCCGGGCGATTTCCCGCGCGGCAATCTTATTGGTCAACACCACGGTTTCATTGAGATTTGTTGTTCCGGTAAACTTGCCGGTGTTCACATCAATAACCGTTAAGGCCTCTGTTTGATCAAAAACAATATATGAACCGTTCTCTAACCAGACCCGGCGGCGCAAGGCCTCATTTATCTGGCTTTCGATACCGTACACATCAAAAACGGGTGTGGAGCCGGTGTGCAAATGAATCCTGTCTTTACAGGCAGGGGCGAAACTCTTAATAAGTTCACGCGCACGCTCAAAGGCCGCCGCTTCATCCACCACTACCCGGTCAATCTCTGCCGTGAACTGGTCCCGCAACACCCGGTAGAGAATATCGTGATCCCGGTAGAGCAGGGAAGGTACCGGCCCTTTCTTGGCCTTCTTCTGGATTTTGCGCCACAGGTTCAAGAGCATCTCCACATCAGTGCGGAATTCTTCCGCCGTAATGCCTTCAGCGGCGGTCCGCACAATCAAACCCATGCCTGCCGGCCGAACCTCCATGGCCAAGGCCTTTAACCGTTCTCGTTCCTTTTCATCCTCAATCCGCCGGGATATTCCCACATAGTCGACGGTTGGCATCAACACCAGATAACGGCCGGCCAGGGTAAGATGGGTCACCACCCGCGCCCCTTTGTTCCCGATGGACTCCTTGATCACCTGCACAATGATATCCTGCCCCTCTTTGAGCAAGTCTTTTATCGAGGCGTCCGCCTTGCCCTCACCGCCCTCACCGTGGGGCTTCAGTTGTAGATCGTCAATATAAAGAAAGGCATTTTTCTCCATGCCGATATCAATAAAAGCAGCTTGCATCCCGGGAAGCACGTTTTCCACTTTTCCCCGATAAATATTACCCACCTGGCGGTACTCACCGCCACGGTCAATGATCAATTCCACCAGCCGTCCGTCTTCCAAGACGGCAACCCGGCCTTCGCCGGGGCAGAGGTTAAAAATAATCTCTTTGGTCACCCCATACACATCCTTAAAATGGGCTAATTTAACCCATTACAACGTAATCACCCTGCAGTTTCTTAACCACTAATTAACTGAACCGCGCCCAACCTAAGAAGTTTGCTGTTGGGTCAGGCCTGAACCCATGGTCACCTTTGCTTACCTGCACAATGCCAGGGGGGAAACCCGATTTATGCCGTCATCCACCCAAAGATCGGTCCGGATAATCCGGGGGGTGTCGATGGGAACGGCAAACAAGCGCAGGAACTCATCGGGGCGGATTGTGCCTTGATTCCCGATGACAGTTTCCAGACACAAGACTGGTCCTGAGCCCGGCTGCTCCAACCATTGCCAATTCTTCAAAAAACCCCGAACATTGAGGTTTTTTGTTCCGCCGCCCTTAGCTTTGCGGGTTACCAACAAGGTATCCTGCTTCCAGAGGCGTTCCACCTCCCGCCGGATCCTCTCCGGATCATCCTGGCCCGCCGCCAAACCCTCATAACGGTAAACAGCACAGTTAATTACCGCAGTCAATGGCTTCAACTTGCGGGCGGCCTCCACAAGCTCCAGGGCTCTAAGGCCCGGCGGCATGACATGGTTCAGCCTAGCAATGATCTCCTCAGGGTCAACAGACCGGGTGAACTCCATGTCTAAATACTCAGCGACACTTTCCACACCCAGCGGCAAGGCCGGGCCAAAACCAAGCTTGGGATGGGGGTTATAACCTTCTGAATAGGCCACGGGCAAGCCTGCCCGGCGCAGGATCCGTTCAAAGCCCCGGACCAGGTCCAAATGGGAGATAAAACGCAGTTCCCCTTGTTTACTGTAGCGTAAGCGGTAATCAACCACGGCCCTCACCCCCTGCCAAGCTAGGCCGGACTTGCAGCCCCGGGCAAACGCCGCAGGCAGAACAAGCCGCCTGCCGGCAGTCGGGAGTCAAAAGCCCTGCTTCCGCCCGACGGTCTTCATCTTGCAAAAATTCTTTACACACCCCGGCATCCAAATGATCCCAGGGCAGGATCTCCGTATAGGACCGCTGGCGGTTAGCATAAAAATCAGGCTCCAGACCGGACCGACGGAAGGCTTCCAACCAAAGATCAAAGCGGAAATGCTCCGCCCAGCCGTCGAAGCGGCATCCCAACTCCCAAGCGGTTTTGACAACAGCAGCCAACCGCCGGTCACCCCGGGCAAAAACCCCCTCCAACCAACTGGTGCGCGCATCATGCCAGTGCAGCTCCAAACCCCGGCCTTTCAGGTGATCCGCCAACAGTCGCTGGCGTCTTTCCACCTCTTCCAGGCTAAGCTGGGGCCGCCATTGAAAGGGCGTATGGGGTTTGGGGACAAAAACGGATACGCTAACAGAGACCTGCACCGCATGGGGTCGCTGCTTCCAGATGCCTTTGCCTAAATTCAGCACTTCCCGGGCAAGTTCAGCGATGCCAATGATGTCTTCATCCGTCTCCGTGGGCAATCCCATCATAAAGTATAGCTTCAACCTCTGCCAACCGCCGCGGAAGGCCGCCTCGGCGGCGGAAAGCATATCTTCACGGGTTACGCCCTTATTGATGACACGGCGCATCCGTTCAGTCCCCGCCTCCGGCGCAAAGGTCAGGCTGCTCTTCCGCCCGCCCTGGAACCGTTCGGCAAGGTCGGCGGGAAAAGCATCAATCCGTAATGAAGGCAGGGAAATATTCACATGTTCAGCGCTGTAACAATCCATCAACCGTGCCACTAATTGACGGATCTCTGAATAGTCCGAACTGCTCAGGGAAGTCAGGGAAACCTCCCCATAACCGGTCTGCTTTAAAAGTTTATCCAAGGCCTTCTCCAGGGTCGGCACGCTCCGTTCCCGGACCGGCCGGTAGATCATGCCCGCCTGGCAAAAGCGACACCCGCGGGTACAACCCCGGAAAAGTTCCAGCATGATCCGATCATGGACAATATCGGTGAACGGAACTATTTGCTGTTCCGGAATGGGGCATTGCTCAAGATCAGCCACAATCCTTTTGGTGACCCGGACAGGAACCCCCTCCGCGGCCCGAATCCCGGCAAGAGTGCCGTCTTGATGGTAACTTACCTCGTAAAACTCGGGGACATATACTCCCGGTATTTTACTTAGTTCCTTCTTTACTTGTGCCTTGGACAATCCTGCCCTTTTCGCCCGGGCCAGCACCGCCAGGATCTCCAGGATAGCCTCTTCACCTTCGCCTAAAAAGAAGAGGTCAAAGAACTCAGCAATGGGTTCCGGGTTGTAAGCGCCGGGGCCACCGGCGATCAGCAGGGGATGTTCCGATCCCCGCTCCCGGGCAGCTAAAGGTATGCCCCCCAGATCCATCATATTCAGGATATTGGTATAGCTCAACTCATACTGTAAAGTAAAACCCACCAGGTCAAACTCGGCCAGGCTACGCCGGGACTCCAGGGAAAACAAGGGCTTTGCGGCCTTGCGTAATTCATCTTCCAGATCAATCCAGGGAGCATAAACCCGTTCTGCCAGGTAGTCCGGGTGTTGATTTATCTGATCATATAACAGCCTGAGTCCCAAATGAGACTGGCCGACTTCGTAAAGATCGGGAAAGGCCAGAGCCACCCGGACCTGTGCCTTTGTCCAGTCTTTTTTGACCATGCCCCATTCGCCCCCGGTATACCGGGAGGGCTTTTCCACTCTCGCCAGTATCTCTTCGATCTGTATCACTTTATAACCTCGTTCCTTTCGTCGACCGCTATTCCAGAAGTTATTTCCCGATTGGGAAAAGGGTCACCTCTTCCCCTTGGATCTTTTCCTTCTTCGACGACGGTAAAAGGAACTCCTCTTTTGCCAGCCTTGACTTGATCTTTGCCAGCGTGAGGCCATGCCGGTAATCGCTGGTCATGAAGGCTTCCCAGATGCGGGTCTCGTCAATCCATCCGTTTACCCTGCCCGCACCGTCGGTGGTCAAAAACACCTTGAACGCCCTGCCATCCAGGGCATCCCCCATCCTTTCCAAAGGCGTCCCTTCATCCACCGCCTGCACCGTCACCGGCACCCGGCGCCCCTCCAACAGGCTTTTGCGCCGTTTCTCCCCCTGCCGCCAGCGGAGGTAAAGATAATCCCCGCCGTCCCGTGCCGCCCAGAACAAAAAGGCCAGTACCAAAGGGACGGACCAAGGCAAGCGTCCGCTACACAGTAAGAAGACGGCGGGGAACAAGCCAATACCCGCCGTCCACCTTGTTGCTACACTTGTCCAGCGGGAAGCAACCCGCAGTCCCAAGACGGGAATCAATAGGGCCCTGAGAATCCGCCCGCCGTCCAAAGGATAAAACGGGAGCAGGTTGAACAAGCCAAGCCAAAGATTGATCCGGGCAAGCTCAAAGCCGACCGTATGCCCACCCAACCAGTTCCCGCCATAGTAAGACAAGACCGCAAAGAGCAGGCTATGGACAGGGCCGGCTAATGCGGTGACCGCCTCGGCCAAACCGTCCCCCATCAGCGCCGAATCCATCAGGGCCACCCCGCCAAAGGGATAAAGTTCAATCCGGTAGGTATGATAGGAAAAAGCCCACGCCACCACGGCATGCGCCATTTCGTGCAAAACCACGCTGATAAAGTTCAACAAGAACAACCGGCCTGCTCCGGTCAGACCGGCCAAGACCAGCAACAGCAGGAACAAGGGATGAATGCGAATCTTCATCAAACTACCTTACTGCCCCACATATTTAGCCGGGTCCACCGGTTGGCCATCCTTCCAGATTTCCCAGCGCACCCCTGCCGCACTTCTCCCCGCAACGGCCAACTCCTGCCCGGTCTTGACCCGTTCCCCCACGGAAACATTAACCCTGGCGCAATTACCATAGACAGTTCGCCATCCCCCCTGATGGGCAAGGACCACCCGCCAGGTACCACCAGCTTCCTGCGTGACCGCCTGCACCACACCCTCCCTGGAGGCTCTGACCGGCCTACCCATGGATGACGCCAGGTCAACCCCGGGATAAAAAGACGGGCTATTTCGCTCCGTGTACCAGCCAAACCCCCGTTGAATTTTCCCCGGCACCGGAGGGACAAACCATTCCGTCCCCGCAGAATTCCCCACTTGGGCCTGGGGGGTCAGTGTTGCACGGAAAACATCTTTAAACCAATCAAGCAGGGCTCCGATCACAGGTTGTCTTCCTAAATAACCGAAAGTAGAAGCCTGATCCGCCCGGATTGCGTAATAGAAACGCCGGGTCAATCCGGCTAAACGAGTTGGTCGGGAAAAAGACCCAGCGACACCCAGTCCTGCCATAATCAGGAGACAGATTAACATCTGACGGGCCAATACGGCACCGGTAATAAGCGGTTTTTCTTCCACCGGTTCTTCCGGAAACTGTTCTTGTCCCGGCAGATAACCCTGTTCCATCTTCTTCCCCCCTTTACCCCAAATACAACTCTTGTTTATTTTATGGGCAGGGCAAGAGGGACAGAACGCTCACCCGAACAGAGTTTTATTCAACAGAGATAGCCTCTGTCGGACAATTATCCGCAGCTACTTTGGTCTCATGCTCATCCGCCTGGGGGACATCCCCCGTAATAGCCTGGGCTTTATCGTCATCTCCCCAGGAAAAAACCGTGGGTACACTGCTAACACAAAGGCCACAAGAGATACAAAGTCCGGGATCAACGGCTGCTTTCACTGGCTTCTCCTCCTTTTGCCCTAAAGGTAAAATGAAGACCGCCCGGGTCTTCATTGAATCGTCGTCTGCGTGGTGACAACCTCAGTATTCTTCGGTTTTCCTGTCCCCCGGATCTTATCTAAAAGTTGAGGAGCAGCATCAATGATCCGGTCCACCAGGATATTACTGTCCACAGGCAAGAGTTTGGTCTGCTCCTTGCCCACAACCAAGAAGGCCACTGGGTTAACGGTGATCCCCGCCCCGCTGCCGCCGCCAAAGGGCATGGTGCCTGCAGTATCCTCCTCAACTTTTTTCTCCTTGGCGGTCATTCCATTACCGGCAAATTCACTGCCCCCGGCGGCAAAACCAAAAGTCACACGGGAAACCGGAACAATCACACTACCGTCCGGTGTTTCCACCGGATCCCCCAGAATGGTGTTAACGTTCACCATCTCTTTCAAGCTCTCCATTGTTGTCTTCATTAAACCCTCAATAGGATGTTCTATCATCTTTTTTCTCTCCTTCCAGACGTGAACAGGCGTCTTAGATACTCCTTCAATCCGGTAAGCATAATCTGCCCCAGTTTAACCTGGAATATGCAGTCTACCTCGGTATCCAACACATTACGGCCAAAGGCGGGTTGGACCGCAATAGCCGGCCGACAGCGAAACCTGTACCGGCTTTGTAACAATCCCAGGACTTCTCCCTTTAGCGCCCACAGCCCCCCCACTAACCAGGCGGCATGGGCCGGGTTTTGCCTGCCAGCAAGCGTTCGCCATTGAAAACTGGTGAATATACCGCAGTTCTCCAGTTCGTTAATGACCCGGATATACTTCAAATACTTGTCGGGAATAAAAAAACTGGCCAATGTTACACCAAGGCCATAATTACCCAACCGTTGCCGCAAACTGTTGAAACTGCTAAAGATTGCACTGATGTCCCACCGGGCTTTGCTTTCCTCCACTTCCCCCCGGGATTTGGCATCCCTCCCTTCAAACTGGGCGACCACAGCAGGTCCTTCCGGCCGAGGGCGAATCAAGGGCACCTCCTTGTACCAACGAAGAAAAGGGAAGAGAAGCATATCCAAACGTAAATAGTCATCTACACCCCTTTTGACATAGGTGAAATGAAAACGCACCGGAGAGAGGATAAGCGGCACAATAAGCACTAAAACCCCTATGACTGACACTCTGGCAATTACCCCCGCTTTTACTTAGGCATAGTCTTCCTCAGGTCCGCCCGGGTATGCGTCAAAACATCTTAAAGGCAGTAGACTAAATTACCGGTGACCACAGGTTATTCAAGCAAAGCGGGAGAAACTGCGGCAGTTTAAGGTTTCAAACCGGCGGCCCCGCTGGTAAACCCACCGGTACAAGCCGCTGAACCATTCTGCCACCGCCACAGAAGCAACTGCAGTAAAGATCACCCAGGCCCATTGACCCCGGGTTAAGGCAACGGTGGCGAAAACCCTTTGCAAGAAGGGCAGGTTCATCGTCACCCATTGCATCAGCGCCGAAAGGCCCACCGCCCCCAGCAAGTAAGGGTTTCGCCCCAATGGTACCTGCCAGACCGGCTTGGCCTCCGACCGGCAGGCAAAGACGTAACTTAGCTGTGAGAACACCAAACAGCCATAAGCCATGGTGCGTGCCACCACCAAACTGTTGGCCAGGCGAAGGGTTAACGCGAAGACGCCCAAGGTGAAGCCACCGATGGCCACTCCCTGCAACAGGATACGTTTCCCCAAACCGCGCCCGAAGATCCCTTCCTTGGCCGGTCGGGGCGGCCTGTTCATCAGCTCACTGTCCGGCGGATCCATGCTTAAGGCCACCGCCGGCAAGCCATCCGTCACCAGGTTGGTCCAGAGAATCTGCAAGGGCGTCAATGGCAGAGGCAGGCCCAGCAGTGAAGCTCCAAACATGGTCAGCACCTCGCCAATATTGCAGCCCAACAAATAGCGGATGGATTTGCGCACGTTCTCGTAGATCCCGCGACCTTCCTCAACGGCTGCTACCATGGAGGCGAAATTATCGTCGGTGATCACCATAGCCGAGGCCTCCTTGGTCACATCCGTCCCGGTCCGTCCCATGGCCACACCGATATTGGCCTCCTTCACCGCCGGGGCGTCATTGACCCCGTCTCCAGTCATGGCCACCACTTCACCCTGCTTTTTCAGGGTACGGACCAGGAGCAGTTTATGCTTAGGCGATACCCGGGCATAAACGTTGACCCTTCCCACCTGTTGCAATAGACTTTTAGTATCCAATTTCTCCAGTTCGGCTCCAGTTAAAATGGAACCTCCCCTGTTTAAACCAATGGCGTCGGCCACCGCCCGCGCCGTCGCCGGATGATCCCCGGTGATCATGACCGTCCTGATTCCCGCCCGGTAGCATCGGCGAATGGCCTCCTTCACCTCCGGACGGGGCGGATCCATCATCCCCACCATTCCCAGGAAAATCAGGTTCTGCTCATCGGACTCCTGTAACTTGGTTGTACCTGCTGCCAAAGGTTTATAGGCAATACCCAAAACCCGCAGGGCCTTGCCGGCCAAGCGGTCCGCTTCCTCCTCCAACCGCCGCCGCCGCACTGCAGTAAGAGGCTGAATCCCCTCCGCTTCCAACACATGGGTAGATAGACCAAGCAGGCTGTCCACACTGCCTTTGGTATAGAGGAAGGTTCTGGCGCCCCATGCAACAGTGACACTCATGCGCCGCCGTTCGGAGGAGAAAGGTATTTCATGCAAGCGTTTTATTGCAGGATTCTTCAATGGGTATCCAGCTTTGGCGGCCAAAGCCAACAGCGCACCCTCCGTAGGGTCCCCTTGGCTGGTCCATTCACCGTTGCCCACCTGCTCCAGCCGGGCATTGTTGCAATAGACCAGTGCTTGAAAGAAATGGTCCGGATACTCATTATTCTGCCTTCGCCACAATTGGGCGCCATAGTAAATTTCTCCCTCCGGCCGGTAGCCCTTACCTTCTACCCGCAGTTCCTTCCCGGCTAAAATAAAGCTGGTCACCACCATTTGATTCTGGGTGATAGTGCCGGTCTTATCGGAACAGATCACCGTAGCGCAGCCCAGTGTCTCCACAGCCGGCAAGCGCCGAATGAGCACATTGCGCCGGATCATCCGTTGCACCCCAATGGCCAGGGAAATGGTGACAATGGCCGGAAGTCCCTCGGGAATTGCTGCCACCGCCAGGCTGACCCCGGAGAGAAACATCACCCGGAAGGGCTCGCCACGTAGGATGCCCATGGTCGCCACGGCTGAACAAATAAACAAGCAGATCAACACCAACACCCGGCCCAATTGGTCCAAGCGTTGTTGCAAAGGGGTAACATCCTCTTCCGTCGACTGCAACAGGTGGGCGATCTTCCCCAGTTCCGTCACCATTCCTGTGGCTACAACCACTGCCCTGCCCCTACCTTGGGTGACGTTAGTTCCGGCATAAACCATACAATGCCGGTCCCCCAGGGACAACTCCTTCTTGTGGATGGCCGCTGGCGTTTTTGCCACCGGCATGGATTCTCCGGTCAGCGCCGCTTCGTTTACTTCCAGCGCCTCGGCAGCCAGGAGCCGGGCATCGGCCCCAATCCGGTCGCCAGCCTCCAAAAGCAGAATATCACCGGGCACCACCTGACTGTTGTCCACGAGTGTCGGTTTGCCATCACGCAGGACCCGGGCTTGCGGGGCTGAGAGTTGTTTGAGCGCCGCTAGGGAGCGCTCCGCCCGGTACTCTTGGACCAGACCCAGAATGGCGTTGAGGATGATGATGGCCAGGATGGTAACGGCATCCGCCAACTCGCCCAAGCAGAAAGAGATCAGTGCCGCACCAATAAGTACCAGCACCATAAAATCCTTAAATTGATTGAGAAAAATTTGTAAAGGGGAGATGGCTGCAGTTTGTTGCAGCTGATTAGCCCCGTATTCTTCCCGCCGCTGTATTGCCTCCGGTGTGGCCAGTCCCCGCTCGGCGCTGGTCTTTAGTTCCGCGACAACCAGTTGGCCATCCATACTCCACCATTGTCGTTCCAAACTCCCACCCCCGTCTGTATGTTTATGTCCCAACTTTCCGTTCCAGTCCAATTCCAAAGCTGGATTGTAACTCTTGTTTCCGCCGCGGCGGCAATGTATACTAGACTGTGTGATTTACTAAGCATTGCTGACCGGGAGAGATCATCATGCCTTTAGATGCCCTTTACCTGCACGCCTTGGCTGGCGAATTAACGGAGAAACTGCGCAACGGGCGGATTGAACGCATCTACCATCCCCTCAAGGATCGGGTCGTCCTGGAAATCCGCCACCCCTATCCCGGGACAAATTACCAGCTACTCCTCTCGGTCCATCCCCAATACGCCCGGATCCACCTTACTAAAAGCAAAATAGAGAACCCGGCGCAACCATCGGCTTTTTGCATGTTGCTCCGAAAGTACCTGCAAGGCGGCCGTGTCCTTGAACTGACGACCAAAGCATGGGAAAGAATTATAACGATGGAAGTTGAAGTCTACGCCCCCGACAAAGGGTTGTGTCGCCGCCGCTTAGTGCTGGAAGCCATGGGCCGCCGTAGCAACCTCCTAGTCTTGGATACCGATAACACCATCTTGGATGCGTTAAGACGTTCCCAAAAAAGCAGTGAACGGGAGATCTTTCCGGGTGTTCTCTATGTATATCCCCCGGTTCCCACCCCTTTGCGGCCTGATTTATCTGAAGAAGCCTTACAAGCCCTGCTAGACCGGGTCAATTCCCAACGCAAATTGGATGAAGTACTAAAAACAGAGCTATTGGGGATCTCTCCTTTTCTTAGCAAAGCCTGGGCATATCAAGCGCAATTTAATCCGGAACAACTCGTAGGAGACCTTCCACCTGATGCAGGCGAGCGTCTTGTCCACGCTTTTAAGACAATAGAAAAAAAGGCAACACAGCCTGAGCCAGGTCTCATTCTCCGGTCCGGTTCACCCGTGGACTTTTATCTTTTCTCCCCGGAGGAAGACCCGGAACTTAACTGGCAGCCCGTTGCCGATCTGAATACCGCCGTTGAACGGACACTGCATCATTGGGACGAGGAAGCCCGGCGGGCGGCCGTCCAAGCCAGCCTGGCCCGCCTGGTCCGGGAACGGGCCAATAAAATCAATAAGAAACTGCAAAAACAGGCCGAGGAGCTTGCTGCCGCCGAGGATGCTGAGATCTATCGGATCCAAGGTGAATTGTTGACAGTGAATATGAAAAGCATCACCAAAGGCCTGAGCCAGGTGGAACTACCCAACTATTACGACCCGGAGAACCGTCCGCTGCTTATCCCCCTCCGGCCGGATCTATCCCCGGCGGAAAACTCCCAATACTACTACAATAAGTATCAAAAGGCCAAGAAGGCTAAACACGCCATTGCCGAACAAATCCGGCTCAACACGGAGGAATTGGCCTACCTGGAAGGAATCTTGGTCACCCTGGCGGATCCCCTGTCCCATGAGGAACTGGGGGAAATCCACAGCGAACTCTCGACCCAGGGCTACATCGCCTCCAGGCAGGTCGGCAGCAGCAAAAGGCAGGATGTCAGCAGCCCCCGGCGCTTTGTCTCCAGCGATGGCACCACCATCGAGGTGGGACGAAATAACCTGCAAAATGACAAGCTTACCTTCAAAATAGCGTCGCCTAAGGATACCTGGCTCCATGCCCAAAACATTCCTGGCAGTCATGTGTTAATCCGCAATAACGGCCAGCCGGTGTCGGACCAAACCCTGCTGGAAGCAGCCAACTTGGCTGTCTGGTACAGCAAAGCCCGGACTTCCACCAAGGTTCCTGTAGACTACACCCCCCGGCGGTATGTGCGCAAACCCCCAGGATCCAGGCCGGGTTTCGTCCTTTATGACCCATTCAAGACCATAATTATTACCCCGGACCCATCCATCCTGTCCCGCTTAGGTGTGACTACCGGCTAAAAACCATGGTAAAGACAGAAAATAAAACCCCTTCCAGACCAGAAGGGGCTTTTTCTTACCCAAAATCCATTACCTCGTAAAGCTTCTTCCATTTTCCACTATATGACCGTTGGTTCAAGGCCATACTAAACACTGTCCCCTACTAAATTACAAGGAGGCGGTTATTTCTTGATGCACGAACGGTTTGACGACCATCGGGTGGCTGTGGAACCTGCCCCCGTACGTTCCGGAGGAAAGGTAAGCATTCACTACCATGGGCTGCTCTCCAATTCCGGGGCCG
Organism: Firmicutes bacterium UBA3943; assembly: GCA_002385625.1. Classification (GTDB taxonomy): domain Bacteria; phylum Bacillota; class UBA4882; order UBA10575; family UBA3943; genus UBA3943. Next base: position 42,835 of record DGDV01000054.1, on the reverse strand, counting down.
ATGCCATTTACCTGCATTACGGGTATGATGGGTGGCGTGATCCCAGGACGGTTCCGATGCAACGGACCGCGGACGGCGGATTCTCCGCGGAGATTAGCGCCACGGCTGATCGGGAACTGAACTTCTGTTTCAAAGACAGTGCCAACAATTGGGATAACAACAGTGGTTGGAACTGGCGCTGCGAAATCGTGTAAAGAAAACGCCGGCTAAAGCCGGCGTTGCTCTTTTCTGGCGCATACCCGTGCGTATAATGAAATTATTCTGCGGTACAAACCCGGTTCCGTCCGGTCTGTTTTGCCTTGTAGAGGGCCTCATCAGCGCTACCCAAAACACCTTCTGCCGTGGTGGCAAAGTCCGGCACAGAACTTACCCCCAGACTGATGGTAACCTTAAAAGGTTCGCAACCCTCCGCGATAATGGTTGTTTCCTGAACCTTCAAACGAACTTGTTCCGAGAGTTCGATCATCTGTTGCAAATCATAATTGGGAACAATCATCACAAACTCCTCGCCACCGTAACGGGCAATCATGCCGGATGGCGGCAGCATCTGCCGGACCAAAGCAGTCAATTGCTTTAAGGTGGCGTCACCCGCCAAGTGGCCATAGGTATCATTTACTTTCTTAAAATGGTCCACATCAAACATGGAGAGGGCCAGCTTTGGCAAGGTTTCACCGCTAAAAAGCTTGGTCAAATGCTGGTGGAGATAAAGCCGGTTATAGACACCGGTCAAGGCATCGGTTACCGCCATTCGTTCCATCCGGTCATAGAGGCGGGCATTATCAATGGCCATTGCCAAACGGTCCGCTGCGTTCATCAAAATTTTATATGTTTCGGTATTAAAGGCATGTTCAACCGCATGCTCCGCCAAGATAATGCCAGAGCCGCCGGTCTTTAAGCGGAGCGGAACCACCATCACGCTGCGGGCGCCTCGTTTGGAAAAGATTATCTCCTGTAATTTGGCGGTACCCTCATTGTCACCGGCAAGAATCTGCCGGAATAAACTTTCCGCCTCTGGGCCGATGAGATCGCTTTTCAATTCGGGTTTGTTGATACTCGTAGCCAAAATTGACGGAGGACCTTCTTCATTGAGCATGATTACACTGCAGGCTATGGAACCGGTCAAACCGGTTAGAATATCAACCACCTTTTCCCCCAGGATATCGATGGACAACTCAGAGTTTGCTACATCGTTGATGATCTGCAAGGTATAAAGCTCCGCATACTTCTCTTCCATGCTGACCTTTGCCGCCAGCAACTCCTTCATCTTCTCATCCTGCAGCTTTTGCTGGGAAGAAGAGTCCTTTTTGATGTCTTCAATTTCTTGCAATAATTGCTGCTGTTGCTCTTCATATTGCAATCTCCGGCAGGATAAGCGATAAACAAACACAACCAGCGCCACTGCTCCCAGCAGTAGTTCCAAAAGTTTAGCAGAGCCTGACAAGGTAAGTTGCACAAGGAAAAAAGCTGCCACAACCGCCGCGGCTAAGAGCAGACCCCTTCTAAGCTGTGTAAATTCAACGATGGCAAAAATGCTCCATAGCAGGAGGAAAAACCAGCCAAAAGGGGTGGAACTTGTGATTATAACTGAGGAAACGCCAATACAGCCCTCCAATACTTCAAGCCAAGACATCTGCGGTGGGCCAACCATCACAGACAAAAGGTGGATTATAAGGAAATATATGGGTAAAGCCAAAAAATAAGCAGGCCAAGCTACCTGCGATCGGCTTATCCAAAAAGCAATTAACCCGACAGCCCAAACCAAGCAGGTTCGCCCTTCGGGTTTCCCTGCCAATATTTTATGCAGCATACGCTGTTCCTCCTAATAGATCCACGGATTAACAGTAATATTCGTTTATTATCGGCGTTTTCCTCTTTTATCAAAAAAAAATATCTAAGCAAGCTTGCCGGGCCATAATTATCCTCCGGCATTTTTTCAGCTCAGGCCCTTAACTCAGCTATGGTAACCCCCATCCCGCCTTCACCCTCTTCACCCCAGCGATATTTCTTTACATGGGGATGATCTTTTAAATATTCGCCAATGGCCTTCCGCAAGGCACCCGTGCCTTTTCCATGAATCAACCGTACCGACGGCACTCCCGCCAAAAAAGCCGCATCCAAGTATTTGTCTACTTCCATCAGGGCTTCATCCACCGGTAAACCCCTAAGATCCAACTCGGTATGGATAGTTTGGGCTTTCTCCCGGCCCAGTTCACCAATGGATACCGCAGCTTTTTGTTCCCTTCCATCGCCAAGGGGACGGAGTCTTCTCCGGTCTACCCAGATCTTCAAAGAACCCACACCTACTTGTATCTGGTCACCGTCAATGGCAAGAACATCGCCGGTTTGGCCAAGATGGGTAACCTCAACTTTCCCACCGATTTGGATCTCATCTGTTGCCACTGATCCGGTCTCCTCTTCCACCCTGTCCGTCTCAGCCAATTGTTCCAGGCGGGCTGCCAACTCCCGACGGCGGGCTTGGGCCAGGCGGTTGCGCTGCTCCGGCGCGGCCTCCCTCAACTCCCTGAGCAGCTCTTCCATCTGCCGCCGGGTTTCCTTCACCAACTCCTGGGCCTCTTCCTTTGCTTGGCGCAGATATTTTTGGCGTTCCGCCCGCAACCGTTCCAGTTCGTCCCGGTGTTCCTTTTCTTGTTTTTCCAAGCGGGAACGGAGCACGGAAGCTTCGTGCCGGTCCTGCTCCAACGTTTTGCGCTCCGCCGTAATCCGCCCGATTAATTCCTCCACATAAAGCTGTTCCGGGGAGAGGATGGCCCGCGCCTGATTGATGATGGAAGACTCTAAGCCCAAGCGAGCAGCGATGGCAAAGGCATTACTTTCGCCAGGTATGCCCAAAAGCAACCGGTAGGTGGGACGGAGTGTCGTCAAATCAAACTCCACCGAAGCGTTTTGCATGCCCGCCGTGTTATAGGCAAAGGCCTTTAACTCACTGTAGTGGGTGGTGGCGATGGTGCGCACCCCCCGTTCATGCAAGGTTTTTAAGATTGCCATGGCCAGTGCCGCACCCTCCGCTGGATCCGTTCCTGCCCCCAGTTCGTCCAAGAGAACCAGATCCTTCGGCCCCTCTGCCGCCTGTAAAACTGCAACAATCTGGGTCATATGAGCAGAAAATGTACTTAGGCTCTGTTCGATGCTCTGCTCATCCCCAATGTCACTATAGATACCGGAAAAGATGGCGATCTCCGAATCGTAGCGAGCCGGAATGTGTAAACCGGCCTGGGCCATCAAGACCAAAAGACCGGTGGTCTTTAAATTCACGGTTTTCCCGCCGGTATTCGGCCCGGTAATCACCAATGTATGAAAGGAATCCCCCAATTCCAAATCCACTGGGACCACATTCCCTGTTAATAAGGGGTGTCGTGCGCCCCGTAACCGGATAATGCCCTGTTCGTTCAGGAGGGGTTCCGTTCCGTCGTAGGCAATGCTCATCCGGGCTTTGGCCACTGTCAGGTCCAAGCGGGCCAACAGGTCCAAGTTGGCCCGAAATGCCACCGCTTCGGCGCCCACCATGGCGCTGAGCTGGGTTAAGATTCTGTAGACCTCCTGTTCTTCCTCGGCCTCCACCTGGCGCAACTGGTTATTGATCTCCACCACTACCATGGGCTCGATGAACAGGGTGGCGCCACTGGCTGACTGGTCATGAACAATCCCGGGAAATTGCGCTTTATACTCCTGCTTTACCGGAATGACATACCGCCCGTTGCGCAATGTTACCAGGGACTCTTGCAGGTATTTCTGGTTCTCGCCCTTGATTATATCGTCCAGGCGGTCTTTAATCCGGTTGTGCAAGGTCCGCATCTGGGTCCGCAGACTATGCAACTTTGGACTGGCCTCATCCAGAACCTCTCCGCCGGGTCCAATGGCTTGCGTAATGGCTTTAAGGATCCGGGGGAAAGGTTGCAACTCATTGACCAAGGCGTAAAGGGCCGGGGCTTCCTCCTCCCTGTCCCGGAAGAAATCCCGCAGGTTATCGATGGCCTCCAAAGTCTGTCCGACCCTCATCAATTCCTCCGGGGCCAAGGTCCGGCCCATGGCAGCCGTGGAAACAGTTTCACGAATATCGTGAATCCCGCCCATGGGCAATCTGCCTTGGGCAGACAGCAAACTCTTGGCCTCACTGGTTTCCTGTAAAGCCTGGGCGATCCGGGAGCGTTCCAGCATGGGACGTAAAGCCAGCACTTCCTGCCGACCCAGGGCAGAGGTGGCATACTCCGCCAACCTGGCAAGGATCTTATCGAATTCAAGGATGCGTAACGTACGTTCCTGCACCTTTTCCGCTCCCTTCTCCCGCTCATTGTGCATGTCTTAATCGCTTTACTGCTCTTGCACAAGCTTAGTATCCTTTTCCCGACAATACCCCCGTTTATCCACGGGCAAATGCTTACTTTTCGCGAAAAGAAAATCCGATCCTGCCAGCAAAATCGGATTTTCGCAATTAACGGATTGCTGTCGAAAACAATAATGGATCATTTTATTGTTTCCCCGCACAAATAAGCCAAAGGAACTCCCGAATAATATCTTCTATGTAAAAAGTGGATTGGCATTTTTCATCCTCTCCACTTCATGGGTATTCAGCAAATATCGCTCATTCAGCCAACAGAGACCGCCGGAACTGCTTGCGCCAGGGCTTCGTTTAATACCTCGTCCATGGTATCCACAAGAATAAACCGGAGCTTCCGCGCCACCTGCGGCGGGATCTCTTCCAAATCCTTTTCATTTTCCCGGGGGATTATAATCCTTTGGATCCCTGCCCTGTGGGCAGCCAGAACCTTCTCTTTTAAGCCGCCAATGGGCAAGACCCGCCCGCGCAGGGTAATCTCCCCGGTCATCGCCACATCCTTGTGCACCGGACGGTTCGTCAAAGCAGAGATCACTGCCGTCGCCATGGTAATGCCGGCAGAAGGCCCGTCTTTGGGAATGGCGCCTTCTGGCACATGGATATGCAGATCAAATTTTTCGTAAAATTCCTCCTCAATCCCCAAGTCTTTGGCGCGGGACCGGATATAGCTGACACCGGCCTGGGCCGACTCCCGCATAACTTCCCCCAGCTTACCGGTGAGGATCAGATTGCCTTTCCCTTTTACCACAGTCACTTCAATGGAAAGGAGATCTCCCCCCACTTCCGTCCAGGCCAGTCCGGTGGCGACGCCGATCCGGTCCTCTTCCTCAGCCATCCCATACCGGTACTTCGGTACGCCCAGGAATTTCCGGAGATTTTGACCGGTCACACGGACAGTTTTGCTCTTCCCGCCCACCAATTCCCGGGCGGATTTACGGCAAATGGCCGCCAACTGGCGTTCCAGATTGCGCACCCCGGACTCTTTGGTATATAACCGAATAATATCCCGGAGAACTTTTTCCGGCAGAACCAGTTGTTCGCGTTGAATGCCATGTTCCTTTAATTGTTTGGGATACAGGTGCCTGCGGGCAATCTCCACCTTTTCCTCCTCGGTATAACCGGAGATGGTAATGACCTCCATCCGGTCCAGCAAAGGCCGGGGAATACCATGGAAGGTATTTGCCGTAGTGATGAAGAGCACCTTGGAAAGATCAAAGGGAACCTCTAAATAATGGTCGGAAAAGGCGTTGTTTTGCTCCGGATCCAATACCTCCAGCAAGGCAGAGGACGGGTCGCCCCGGAAATCCATGCTCATCTTGTCAATCTCATCCAACAGGAGTACCGGGTTTTTGGAGCCGGCTTGGCGAATAGCCTGGACGATCTTTCCGGGCATCGCCCCGATGTAAGTGCGCCGGTGACCCCGGATTTCCGCTTCATCCCGGACACCACCCAGGGAAAAGCGGACAAACTTCCTGTTCAAAGCCCGTGCCACCGAGCGGGCCAAGGAGGTCTTACCAACACCGGGTGGTCCCACCAGACAAATGATGGGGCCTTTTATCTGGTTGGTCAACTGACATACAGCCAGGTATTCCAAAATGCGTTCTTTTACTTGTTCCAGACCGTAGTGGTCCTCATCCAAAATCTCCTGCGCCCGCTTGATATCAATCCGGTCTTCCGTCGAGATATTCCAGGGCATTGCCAGCAGCCAATCCAAGTAGTTACGAACCACCACCGCCTCGGCAGCCAGTGGCGGCATTTTCTCTAACCGGTCGATCTCCCGGTTAGCTTTGTCCAATACTTCGTCGGCGAGTTCCAGTTTACTAAGTTTTTCCCTTAATTCCTCGCATTCGGCCACCCGCTCGTCCTTCTCACCCAACTCTTTTTGGATGGCCTTGATCTGTTCCTTCAGATAGTATTCCTTCTGGGTCTTTTCCATCTGTTTCCGGACCCGGACATGGATCTTCCGTTCCATGTCCAAGATCTCCATCTCCCGTATCAGCAGTGCGCAAAGTTTCTCCAACCGCTCCTGGGAGGGAATGGCCTCGAGGATGCCTTGTTTTTCTTCGACCTTTAAGTTAAGGTGAGAGGCAATGACATCAGCCAACCGGCCGGCCTCTTGAATGCTGGTAACTGAGGAGAGCACCTCCGGCGGCACCCTTTTGCTCAGTTTGATATACTGCTCAAACTGGAACAAGGTTGTCCGCATTAAGGCTTCAATCTCACTGTTCTTCTCCTGAGGTTCAACCACATCCTCAACAACCACGCGAAGATGGGGGTCTACCTGTATAAACTTGAGAATATTCAGCCGGGAAAGGCCTTCCACTAAAACACGGATGGTCCCGTCCGGTAATTTGATCAGTTGCTTGATCTCCGCCAGTGTCCCCACACGATAAATATCATCGGGCGTTGGCTCATTAATCTTGGCCTGGTACTGAGAGGCCAAAGCAATCAGTCGATCGTTAACCATCGCTTCTTCCAGCGCACTGACGGATTTTTCCCTGCCTACATCCAACGGTACAACCATATAAGGGAAGACTATCATTCCACGCAAAGGCAACAGTGGTAATTCACGCCGGGTTGGGTACGACTGTTTGTCTTTATCTTCAGTAATCATTGCTTCCACCTCCCAAAATTACAGACCCGACGCCGTTTCCGTTCTGCCTGCCTTCACCCGCGCCTCCTTGCGTCCGGTGATAGCTTGCCGAACTTAAGTGGCTATCTATTTTGGTAAAACAAGATTTCTTAACATAATATTCTGTAACCACACTAAATATCCTGCCGAGAGTTCCTGGATGAACCATGATTTACCTGGTTTAACTGGAAATTTCTTCTCGTCACTGCTAAGATAAGCTATGGCTGGAAGGATGCTTGGCAAAAGACAATCTCGCCATTGACCAGAACCGCCAAAACTTGGGCGTGAAAATCCAAGGGATTGCGGTCAAAGATTACCAGGTCCGCATCCTTACCGGGAGTTAAGGAACCAACCCGTTCCTGCAGACCAATGATCTCTGCGGGATTGATGGTGATAGCTCGTAGGGCCTCGTCGGGATCCATCCCGTACTTGACGGCAAACTGGGCACACATGATCAAATGTTTAAGGGGAATAACCGGGGCATCGGTCATCAAAGCTACTTTAACGCCTGCTTCAGCCAGGATGCGCGGGGTATCAAAGGTTTGATTCTTCAGTTCCACCTTGGAGCGATCGCCAAAGGACGGCCCCACAATGGCCGGATAGCCCTTCTTTGCCAAGATGTCGGCGATTAGATGCCCTTCGGTGCAATGGTCCAAAGTCAAGCCCAAGCCGAACTCTTCCGCGATACGAATGGCCGTCATGATGTCATCCACCCGGTGGGCATGGGCCTTTAAAGGAATTTGCCCGTTGATCACCGGTAGCAAGGATTCCAAAGCTAGATCAAACTCCGGGCGTTTGGCAGGATCATCCTGGGCAGCCCGGAGATGATCCCGGTATTCCAAGGCTTTATAGAGGGTCTCCCTAAGCAGCGCCGCCGTGGCCATACGGGTCATCGGCGCCTTTTTCTGCTCATTATAGATTCGTTTGGGGTTTTCGCCAAAGGCCACTTTCATTGCCACGGGGGCCTGCAGCAACATCTCCTCCACCGTCCGCCCCCAGGTTTTTATGGCAGCAAATTGCCCGCCAATGACATTGGCGCTGCCGGGACCGGTCACGGCGGTGGTAACACCGGCTTCCAAAGCTTCCTGGAAGGTCCGGTCAGCCGGATACATCCCGTCAATAGCGCGCATATGCGGGGTTATGGGATCGGTCATCTCATTGCCGTCCTCACCCTCAAAGCCCATGGCTTCATCAAACAAGCCAATATGGCAGTGGGCATCCACCATTCCCGGCATGATATAGCAACCGGTTACATCCAAAACTTGTACTCCGTCGTGGACTGACCCGGCCTTACCTATTTTCCCGTTCTCAATATACAACTCCTGCTTTTCCCAGGAACGACCCCGTTCGCCGGTGAAAATCTCCGCTCCTTTAAGCAAGAAATTCCTTTGAACATTCATCATATCACACTCCATTCCAGACACGTTACCACTGTTTGTCCGTATATATAATATTAGCTGTGATCGTTTCACGCTTTATCTCTGCATAACTCGATGTTATCCCGGCATTCCGTCCACAAAAACCGCACCGGTCGATCTTCCGCTCCCACCGGAACCATGGGAACAACCTGAAATTCATAGGCTGCACCGATGGTCGGAACCTGGAACGACAGGCGGCGGAGGTACCTGTCATAGTAACCCTTGCCCATCCCCAAACGGTTACCGTTCAGATCAAAGGCCACGCCCGGCACCACCATGCAACTAATCTCTTCAGTACGAACAAGGTTCTCCGGCAACAAGGGCGGTGTGGGAATGCCAAATCGCCCCGCTTGCAGCATTGTCCTGGGCAGAAAACGATAAAACTCCATGGTGTCGTCGGCTAGGATCACCGGCAGCGCCAGAGGAATGCCCTCTTGGTGCAGCAATGTCAAGAGGCCGCGGGTGGAAAACTCATTCGCCACCGACCAATAGGCGGTAACAGTACCGCCCCGGTATGTATCAATGATGTGCTCAGCTAGTCTTCGGCCTGCCTCATCACTGCGCCGGACAGTTTCCTGGTCCAGCTCCTTGCGTAAGCGCAGCATCTGGGCTCTTAATAACTTTTTTTCCCGGCGTAGTTCCAAAAAACTTCCCTCCCCTCGTCCGGAGGGCAATAAACTTATTTTAAGAACAAAAAATGCCCCCGCCATACCGTCTTAGCTGAATGTTACCTGAACCTGCTCAAGCAGGGTGGGTGTCCTCCTGACTGCTTTTGTGTTCCGACAACTTGTTGGCGGCCTACACGCCACAGTCAGAGTCCGGACCCCTAGGTAAAAGGTGTTGGTTCATAACTTCAGCTTACTCGCGCACAGCAGGGTACATTTTTATTTCCTGTCATCCGGGACAAACCCTGAAGACCAAGGCGGGTCTGTTCACCGGTGCAGGTGTTTTTGCTTACTTAGATCATACCAAAAAAACGTCATTTCAGCAAGTAGCAGAGGTTTCCATCACTCTGCGGCTCTGCGCGGTAGGCTTGTTTCAATATAAAGTTCCTTCAATTGTTCCGGTTTGACCGGTGATGGCGCATTGGTCATCAAACATGTAGCGCTGGTGGTCTTCGGGAAGGCAATCACATCCCGGATGCTCGATACTTTAGCCATCAGCATCACCAAGCGGTCCAGCCCAAAAGCAATTCCACCGTGGGGCGGCGTCCCGTATTCAAAGGCCTCCAAGAGATAACCGAACTTCTCGTAGGCTTCCTCCTGGGACAAGCCAATTACGGAAAAAAGCTTTTCCTGGACATCCCGCCGGTGGATCCTGATACTACCGCCGCCCAGTTCAACACCGTTTAGGACAAGATCGTAGCTATTAGCCCGGGCTTTAGCCGGATCGCTGTCCAATAAGGACAGATCCTCCGGCCGCGGTGAGGTAAAGGGATGGTGAACCGCGACAAAGCGATTTTCCGTGGGATCAAACTCCAGCAGAGGAAAGTTAATCACCCAAAGGAATTCCAGCTTGTCATTGTCGGTTAACCCCAAGCGGCGGCCAAATTCCAGGCGAAGTCCGCCCAACGCGGCATTAACCACTTCTGGTTTATCGGCTACCATTATCACTAGATCCCCGGTCTTGGCCCCTACTGCATTGAGGATCCGCTCCAACTCTTCGGCACTGAAAAACTTGGCAATGGACGATTTGATACCTTCCGCTGAAAGGGCAAAGTAAGCCACGCCTTTGGCACCGTAACCTGCGGCCAAAGGCGTCAACTCATCCAGTTGTTTCCGGGTATAGTTGCCGCAGCCCGTCGCCACAATAGCCTTGACCACACCGCCGGTGGCCGCCACATTCCGGAAGACCTGAAAACCAGCGTCTTTCACCAGATCAGTGATATCCTGAAGCTCCATGCCAAAACGCAGATCCGGCTTGTCCGAGCCGTACCTAGCCATGGCTTCGTCGTAATCCATCCGCCGGAAGGGGCGGGAAAGCTCAATTCCCTGCACTTCCCGGAAGATATGGGCAATCATCTCCTCCATCAGGGACAAAATTGTCTCCCGGTCAATGAAAGACATCTCCAAGTCAATCTGGGTAAACTCCGGTTGGCGATCAGCCCGGAGGTCTTCATCCCGGAAACACTTGGCGATCTGGAAGTACCGCTCCATGCCCGCCACCATTAATAGTTGCTTGAACAACTGGGGCGATTGGGGCAAGGCATAGAACTCCCCGGGATTAACCCGGCTGGGCACAAGAAAATCCCGGGCGCCCTCGGGTGTGCTCTTGGTCAAAATCGGCGTCTCAATCTCCAGGAAACCTTGGGCGTCCAAAAAATCCCGGGCCGCTTTGGCCACCCGGTGCCGGAGCATTAAATTCTTTTGCATTTCCGCTCGGCGCAGGTCTAAATACCTGTATTTCAGGCGGAGGGTCTCATCGACGTCATCGGCCCGTTCATCAATGTAAATCGGTGGGGTTTTGGCGGGATTCAGGATCAGTAAGCCTTCGCCCACCACTTCCACCTCACCTGTGGCCATGGCAGGATTAATCATTCCTTCCGGGCGGAGTCGCACCGTACCTTCCACCGCAACCACATACTCACCCCGCAGGGTTTCGGCTAATTGAAAAGCCTCCTGGCTTACCTCCGCGTCAAAGACCACCTGAACAATGCCTGAACGATCCCGCAGGCTGATAAAGAGCAAACCGCCATGGTTTCTGTGGCGATGAACCCAACCGTTCAGCACAACCTTCTGTCCCTGATGGGAACTGCGGAGCTCACCGCAGCCCACCGTCCGTTGCCAATTCTCCATCCGTTCTCCTCCTCACCGTCTAACCCCTTAACCTAACTCCTCTTGGATGACCGTAACCAATTCGCGCCACGGGACCTCCCGCTGCTCACCTTTTTTCATATTCCGGAGGACAATTGTCTCCCGCGCCAGTTCATCCTCGCCCAGGATCAATACAAGAGCAGCATTGAGCTTATCCGCCGTCTTCATCTGGGCTTTTAAACTCCGGCCAGCGTACTCCAACTCGGTCCTGATCCCTTGAGCGCGCAGATTCTGTGCAATTTCAAAGGCCTTCAGCTTGGGGGCGTCTCCCAGCACGCTGAGATAAACCTGCGGCGCTCCGGAAAGTTCAGGAAGCTTTCCTTGTTTCTCCAGGGTGATAATCAACCGCTCAACCCCGGCAGCAAAGCCAATCCCCGGTGTGGGCGGGCCACCGCACTGTTGCACCAAACCGTCATAGCGACCGCCGCCACAGACGGCGTTCTGCGCGCCAAGGCCTTGGTACACCACCTCAAAGACGGTTTTGGTGTAATAGTCCAGTCCCCGTACCAGTCGTGAATCGATCATATAAACCACACCCATGGCGTCCAGATACCGGCGAACCGCTGCAAAATGGCTGGCACAATCTTCGCAAAGATATTGGTCCAGTTGCGGCGCCTCGGCCGTAATCCCTTGGCAGACAGGGCTCTTGCAATCCAAAACCCGCAGGGGGTTTTGGACCAACCGCCGCTGGCAACTGGCACAAAGCTCACCGGAGCGGGGGGTTAAATGATCAAGCAATGCCTGCCGATAATTGGCCCGACAAACCGGACATCCGACGGAGTTCAACCGTACCTCCAAAGCATCCAGCCCCAACCGACGGTAGATCTCCGTAGCCATGGCAATAACCTCGGCATCAATCAAGGGTGAATTTTCCCCTAAAACCTCCACCCCGAATTGATGAAACTGCCGGAACCGTCCGGCCTGCGGCTTTTCCTGCCGGAACATGGGGCCAAAGTAAAATAGTTTGGTGACGCCGGTCTTTGCGGCCAAATTATGTTCCAAAAAAGCCCTCACCACTGAGGCGGTTCCCTCCGGGCGCAGGGTTATACTGCGTCCGCCCTGATCCAAAAAGGTATACATCTCTTTCTCCACAATATCGGTGGTCTCGCCAATTCCCCGGGCAAACAGTTCCGTATGTTCAAAGATGGGCGTCCGCACTTCACCGTAATTATACACGCGGAAGACCTCACGGACCTGCTTTTCAACCCACTGCCAAATCAAGGCTTGTTCAGGAAGAATGTCCTGTGTTCCTTTTGGTGCATTGATCTTCATCGTCAAATCCCCCACCCGTACCGGCAGAAATTATGGCGAACGCGGAGGGTAAGAGTGATTTACCCACCGCGCCCGCATCTTCAACCATCATATTGGACCTTAAAGCATTCTACTTGTTCTCAGCAGTCTCCTCATTAGCCATGGCCTCGTTGGCGTTTTTCATCATTTCTTCGTACTCTTTGGCTTCTTGTTTTTGCCGTTCCTCAATCCGTGCCTGAATAGTTTTAATCTCTTCCTCCAACGCCTTGGCTTCCTCTTCATACTTGAGTTCTTCCATTAAAACCAAGATCGCCCGTTTCTTATACAGATCCTCACCGGCATTCTTGGCGGCTTGAACCAGGAGGTCTTTGGCCTTTTTCTTGTCATTCATGGCATCATAAACATTGGCTTTGGCCATTTGGATCCGCACATCGTTGGGATTAAGTTCATACTTATCCAACACTGCCAGGGCTTTTTGGTGTTGGTTAGCTTCTCTGAAGGACTCCGCAGCAGAAAGATAAACCTCCAAATCGTCCCGATAACGCTTATCCTTCAATGCCTTCTCATAGGCAAGAGCAGCCGCTTCCCATTTTTCTTCTTTCTTCAAGCGGAAAGCGCGCAGAGCCGGATCGATGATTTCAATCTTCGCCTTTTTGACCTCATCTTTTAACCATTTTTCATATTCTTCCCTTTTCTCCGTTAAAAGCTTGTTCGTCAGGATATCGCGTTCCAGATCCTTTTTGACGGTCTCAAACTCTTTGCCCTTGGCTTCGGTGCGGCTGACTACTTTGATAATATGGTAACCATACTCTGTCTTCACCGGAGCAGAAATCTCGCCGGCTTTCATTTTAACGACAGCCGCCATAAAGTCCTTGACCAAACTCCTCTTCAAATTGGCCAATGTATCAGTACCGAGGCTCCCACCGTTATCTTTGCTATGGCTATCATCGGAATACTCCCGCGCCACAGTGGCAAAATCTGTACCGGACTTTACTTTTTGGTAAGCCTCTTCGGCACGTTTCTTCGCTTCCTCATCCGACAGGGGATCCTGTTTCACCTGAGAGTTGGTGGCAACCAGGATATGCGCCAGTTCCACTTCTTCATAAGCTTCCTTCAGTTCCTCTTCGGTGACCTTAAGACCCCATTTTTTTGCCAAATATGCCCACATGTTTCGATAGTTAAGCGTCTCACGGAATTTATTGGCAAGTTCCCTTTTGTTTTTGACATTATAGTAATTGTATGCTCCCTGGAGTTCTTCCGGCGTCTTGAACCGGTCGTACACCATCTTATTCATGAAACGTTCAAGTTCTTTGTTATCAATTGAAATTTTATTCTTCTTGATATACTCCTTGATGATCATTTCCTCGGTGGCATACTCCAGGACTTTGTCTTTAATCTCCTCGGAAGTACTCACTTGATAGAACCCACCGGACAACAGCGCGGTATAGATGCGGTTAAAATCTTCATCCTTGATCTTCTTCCCGTTCACTTTGGCCGCAGGGCCTTTGTAAAGGACTCCGCTGTTCTCATTATTACTGAAATTAGGATACATAAAGAATAAACCAATGCCCATAGCAGCAACCAGTACGATTACAACCGGAAAAAGCATTTTTTTGGAGAGGTGGCGAACTCTCATCATACCTGACACAATAATTCCTCCCTTTTTATCACGTTATAAAATACAATTTTTATCACGTTAAGATACAATAAAAAAACGAGCAAACAAGCGCCCCTCAAAATACGGACAAGATCGCATTCTTTTAATATTGTACCGAAAGGCCTCTCCGTTGTCAATTCAGATGTGCCCTGAGCCACTTAGCTTTTTCCGGGAGGCTTGCAGAAATTCTCTGGCCATAAGTAGCCGGGCACTTGGGGTTGGACCACCGTTCCACGGACCCTGTTCGCTGGTCCACCCATTTGGTTATGGCCCCACCTCCCAATCCCAGAACTGTCTTGGTCTCCTCCATCATCCAAATATTATAAAGAGACTCCCTGCCGGGAACGGCATACCCGATGTTTTCTTGGTTGGCCATGATCCGGCGTTGCCTGTAGAGGTAATATGGGCGCCAACCAGCCTGGCGAATTCGTTGGCCGGCCTGTTCCAGCCAGTCGGCTAATTCCGGATCGGCCATCCCCTCTTGAAACTGCTCTTCATCCCACTGGGCAGCGCGTTTTGGCGCCAAGGTATGAATGGTCAGATTCTCCGGGGCGAGGGTCAGGATCTGATCCAAAGTTTCATCCAAATCCCGCGTTGTTTCCCCTGGCGACCCGGCAATCAAATCCATGTTTAATACGGCAATTCTCGCTTCCCGAACCCGGGCCACGGCAGCAAAGATATCGGCACTGGTATGGCAGCGGCCAATCCGCTGCAAAGTCCGGTCATGCAAGGTCTGGGGATTGACGCTGATTCGGTTCACACCCCAGTCAAGACACGCTTGGAGATGTTCTGGTGTCACCGTCTCCGGCCGCCCGGCCTCCACGGTAAACTCCATATCATCTTCTGTGGAGAAGGCGCGTAAAGCCATTAATAAACGGCCAAAATCACCGGGCACTAAAGAAGTGGGAGTTCCTCCCCCCACATATACAGTCTGCACCCGCAGGCCGTTATTCCGGCAAAATTCAGCGAAAAAGCGGATCTCCTCCGCCAAGCCCCGCAAAAAACCGGCCACCAAATGGCCATGGGTTCCCAAGGGGTAAGCGGGAAAGGAACAATAGCGGCAACGTGTGGGACAGAAGGGAATACCTACATAAACGCCGATTCCATCCGGTTCTGCCCGCATAAAGGGCGCTTGTACGCTGTCAATCTCTTGTAATAAAGCTGCTTTTTCCGGAGAAAGCCTGTACACCTCTTGCAACTTGGTGGCGATCTCCTCCGGAGAAAACCCGGCTTGCTGCAGATGGCGGTAGAGTTTACTGGGGCGGACACCGGTGAGGATCCCCCAGGGCAGCTTCAGGCCCAGTAAATCAAGGACAGCCCCGCGTACCAATTCTCGCCGGCGTTTATCCCAATCGGCCTCCTGGTAGCGGGGATCGGCAATTTCCCGATCCTCCAGACATAGCTCCCGGTGTTCACCATTGAAGGTTCCATCCGCCCGCAGTGACAATCCTGAACCGTCCGGCTCCCGGCTCAGGTCTATTTTGCCAAGCACCAGCAACCCTTCGGCCCGTGGAACAATACTGATGATAAAAGCATCGATTGTGCGCCGCACCCAGTCCGGGACAGCAGCTTGATACTCAACACGGATCATCTGCGGCACCTTGCAGAAAGGGATTGCTCAGGCGTTCCCGGCCAATCGTGCTTTGGGGGCCATGGCCCGGAAAGACCCGGTAATTATCGTCCAAAACCAAAAGATGACGCCGGATACCATTGATCAGCTCATTCATGTTGCCACCGGGAAAATCCGTCCGGCCCACGCTCCCGCAAAAGAGGGTATCGCCGGTGAAGACCAGATTGGGCCCGACCAGACAGATCCCACCCCGCGTATGCCCGGGAGTGTGACGAACGGTCAAAAGAATATTGTCCAACCAAATCGTATCGCCATCTGCCAGCAGACGGTCGGCGGGCGGCAGTTGGATGGGAGCACCAATCCAGACCGACAGGTTTAAGGACGGGTTAGTCAACATCTCCGCATCACCGGCATGGATCCAAACTTGCCATTTCGCCTGTCGAACCAGTCTTTCCACACCGGCAATGTGGTCGGCATGCCCATGGGTCAACAAGATTGCCTTGACCTTAAGGTGCAGTTCGTCGACGAGTTTGAGGATCTGTTCTTCCGACCCGCCTGGATCAATGATCAAAGCCTCACCAGCCTGATCCGAAGTGACAACGTAGGTGTTAACTCCCATGGAACCGGTCACCAAGGAACGAATGATCATCGCTCTCCTCCAAAAACGTAATTATTTTGACGAAAGTTCCCCACCATCCCTAAAGACAGGGATAGGCTTAAGCATTCTCCGAAACATTCGCCGCAAGTATGGCTTCGACCTTCTCCGCCAATGCGGCCCATTTATTATAAGCTTCTTCCAAATGCTGCTCCACTTCCTGGAGTTGCCTTCCGTATTCTTGCGCTGTGGCAAAGTCATTAAATACTTCCGGGCGGCTCAGCTCCTGCAGCAACCGGTTTTTCTCCTCTTCCAGAACAGTTAGTTCCGCCTCGCACTCCGCCAATTCCCGCTGCAACCGGCGGGTTTCCGGCGAAGGCCTCCCCCGGCGTTCCCTTTTTTGCTGCTGGTATTCCGTCTTACGCTCACTGCGGTATTCTTCAGCAATCTGTTGTTGCCGTGCTTCCCGCCAGGTTTCATACTGGGTATAATCGGCAAACTCCAACAGTTTCCCGTCCTCTAGGACAAAGATCCGTTCACCAACACGCTGGGCAAAAAACCGGTCATGGGTAATCACCAGCAACGTCCCCTCATAACTGTTCAGAGCCTCTTCCAAAGCATCAAGGGACGGCAGATCCAGATGGTTGGTGGGTTCATCCAAAAAAAGCACATTCGCGTTGGATAAAACAAGTTTGGCCAAGGCCAACCGGCGTTGTTCCCCGCCGGAAAGTTCCTGCACAGGTAAGAAAACATCATCACCTTGGAACAGGAAGGCGCCCAGCAGGGCCCGGGCTTCAGCGGTAGTAAGGTCCGAGGCGGCCAACACCTGATCCAATACGGTTCCGGTCAACTCCTCCGCTTCTAGAAGTTGGGCGAAAAAACCCAATTGCACACCATGGCCCCAGATGACTTGGCCTGCATCGGGCTCTTCCTCGCCGGACAAGACCCGAAACAAAGTGGTTTTTCCGGTACCGTTCGGGCCCATCACCACAATGTGCTCTCCGCTGTGCACCTTGAAATTTACCCCGGCAAACAAGACTTTATTGCCATAACTCTTTTGGAGGTCCTCAACCCGGAACACCACCTTACCAGTGCGTCCGGCGGCGGTAAACTCCAGATGGCGCAAGCCAACCTCTTCAGGCGGGCGCTCCACCCGCTCCACTCGATTCAACCTTTTTTCAAGGCTTTTCGCTTGCCGCTTCGCTTTTTCTGTGGCGCGGGCTTCGCGGATAAACCGTTCCTTCCTGGCCAATTCCTTTTGTTGTTGCCAATAGGCATCCATCTGCGCCCGCCGACACTCCGCCCATACCTCCCGGTAATAACTGTAGTTTCCCCGGTAGAGCTCAATCCGGCCATCACCCAGCGCCAGAATTTTCCGGACAACACGGTCCAAAAAATACCGGTCATGGGAGACCACCAAAATAGCCCCGGGATAATCCCGCAGGTAGTTCTCCAGCCACTGGATGGCGGAAATATCCAGATAGTTGGTGGGTTCATCCAGCAAGAGCAGGTTAGGGCGGGTCAGCAATAACCGGGCCAGGGCGACCCGGGTTTTTTCACCCCCGGAGAACTTGGCAGGCGATTGGTGCCAAAGTTCCTTGGGCAGGCCGAGGCCCTGCAGTACCCCCTGGATCTCGCTGTCGATCCGGTAACCACCTTGGGCTTCAAAATCCTCCCGTAACTTAGCATAACGCTCCAGCAACGGCCCCAATGAGTCGGAATGTTCTTGCCGGCACTGGGAGATCGCCTGTTCCAACCCGGTGAGTTCCTCCTGGAGCCGATCCAAATGGGCAAACAACCCACGAAGTTCTTCATAAACGGTCTTACCGGGAGCAAACGTCAATTCCTGGGTCAAATACCCAACCTGTGCCTTCCGGGAAAAAAAGATTTGCCCCCCGTCCTTTTCCAGACGACCGGCCAAGAGCTCAAGTAAGGTAGTCTTCCCGCACCCGTTGCGTCCAACCAGACCAACCTTTTCACCGGCCTCCAGGCTAAAAGAGACACCGTTTAAAATACATTTGCCCCCATAATACTTAACCAACTGTTCCACACTAACAACCGGCATCTAAACGGTCTCCTCTGTTCATAATCGGGATCATCCTCAGTGCATGATGCTGATCCTATTTAACGGCCAAAACCGCCAAATAGCCCGTCCAACGATGTTTCTCCGGGGTACTTCCCCCCACTCATGACTGTCCCAACTTTGGTTTCTATTGTCGCCCAGGACCCAATAACTATCGGGGGGAACAACCAACGGGCCAACCTCGTACACCGGTTGGCGTCCTTGTTCAATATACGGTTCTGCCAGCGGTTTCCCATTGATGTAGACCTTCCCGTCGCGCACCATTACCTCTTCGCCGGGCAAAGCGATCACCCGCTTGATGAAATCGTCCTTCAGGGGAACATTCGATTTTTCCTTCGCTTTCACCGGCGGGTGAAAAACGATGATGTCCCCCCGTTGCGGGGCGCGAAACCAATAGCTGACCTTTTCCACAATAAAGCGGTCCCCCAGTTGAATGGTGGGCAACATTGACGGAGACGGAACAAAACGTGCTTCTGCAATGAAGGTGCGGATAAACAAAAAAAGCAAAAATGCGGGAATTAAAACCTCCATTACCTCCCTAAGCAGGCTTGGTTTCTCCCTTTTCTTGCCTCCCACTGCCTTCTTTGCTTTCCCCGATGGTTTGCTCGTCTTTGTCCCCATGAACCTACCCCTTTCACGTCGGAAACATTGTCCTATTTGGATATATGCCGGATCTTTTTTAAAGTTGGCGAATTGGCGCCAACGGTTATTTTCTCCTTTATAAACATTCCAATTATATCATAATCCCCGATTTGGGTGAACAAAAAGGAACTTAAAAAAAGAGCGCTAAAACCATGACGATTACCAGCGCCATCGAACGGGAGGAGATGGCTGACCTCCACCAGCAAAGATCGTGCCCAGGCCAAGCGCACATAAAAAGGGTGGGCGCCAAGCGCCCACCCTTTAAAACCAAGATTTTTACATCATTTTTTGGCCACAGCGTCCTTCAGGGCTTTGCCAGCCTTGAAAACCGGAACCCTCCGGGCAGCAATTTTGATGGAGGCGCCGGTCTGAGGATTGCGACCGGTACGGGCCCCACGCTCACGAACCTCGAAGCTGCCAAAACCTACCAACTGAACTTTTTCGTTCTTCGCCAGAGCTTGGGTCATTGCTGCGATCATCGCGTCAACAGCTTTACCGGAATCTTTCTTGGTCAAACCGCTTTTTCCAGAGACTTGATCAATAAGTTCGGTTTTTGTCATTGAATACGTCACCTCCTTCCAAAAGTTAAATATCAAGAATTCAAAAAAGTCCTGGTATGAAATTTCCAACATATCTATTCTAGATGATATCCCCATCTCCTCCTTTTCAAACTTAAAAAAAACATCTTTAATCCACTCATAGCAAAGGTTTTAAAACATACGACCAGCTACAAGCCTTTTGGCTACTAATATCACAGAATTTTCCCAAATTAAAAATCCCGCCTAATTAATCAGACGGGATGAACAAAACCCACAGCAGGCTGTGGTTAGATAATAATACAGATTAAACCAGCGCTTCCTTCATTGATAATCTTTGTCAAGGTCTCCTGGAGTTTTTCCTGGGCATTCTCCGGCATACGGGTGAGTTTGTTTTGAATACCCTCTTTTACCAAGTCATAAAGGGTTTTACCAAAGAATTCCGTCTCCCACAGCTTTGCCGGATTATTTTCAAATTCCTCCGTTAAATATCGTACAAATTCTTCCCCTTGCTTCTCCGTACCAACAATCGGGGTAACCTCCGTCATGATCCTGGCGCGGATCAGATGGATGGAAGAAGCGCCAGCCTTAATCCGGACACCGCAACGGTTGCCCTGACGGAACAATTCGGGCTCGGCAAATTCAATCTCATCCAAAGCCGGGTTGACTACGCCATACCCCTTCTGGCGGACCTGTTCCAAGGCCTCGGCAACCCGGTCGTACTCCTTCTTGGTCTGCGACAACTCTTTCATTATCCGCATCAAATGATGATCGCCCTCGATCTCAAAACCGCTAATCTCTTTGAGCACGGAATAGAAGAGTTCCTGCGGTGCAGCCACCTGGAGCAGAACCGAGCCTTTCCCCAGGTCAACCCAGGGTGTTGTAACACCGGCCACATACTCAACAGCCTGTAAATTTTCCACGGCCGGTTTAATGTCACGGACACGGTAAATACCCTCCACCGCTTGGAAAACCGCATCCTCATAGTGTTTGCGCAACCAATGTTCGGACTCCAACTCCTCAACCCACTTGGCCAAATCTACCCGGACCTCCTGGACCGGGAACATCGAAAGGACTTCCGCCAGTACCCCAGTTAATTGCTCCATGGTGGCATTCAGACAGTCCATAGCTACCACAGGTAAGTTATACTCCAGGGACAAACGGGCGGCCAAGCTTTGGGTCTCCGGGCTGTATGGCCTGGTAGAATTCAAGATCACCACGTAGGGTTTGCCAATTGCCGTTAGTTCGGCAATGACCCTTTTTTCCGCTTCCACATAACTCTCCCGCGGGATCTCGGTGATGCTGCCGTCGGTGGTAATCACCAAGCCAATGGTGGAATGATCAGTAATGACCTTTTGGGTGCCCATCTCCGCAGCTGCTTGAAAGGTCATGAGCTGATCCGACCATGGAGTCATCACCATCCGCGGGCCGGAATCGTCCTGATATCCCACAGCCTGGTCCACAGAGTAACCAACGCAGTCCACCAGCCGCACCCGGAGTTGGATGCCCTCACTCACTGAAATGGCTACGGCCTCATCCGGAACAAACTTGGGTTCCGTAGTCATGATGGTCTTCCCCGAACCACTCTGCGGCAGCTCGTCAATGGCCCTTTCCCGATGATAGCTCTCCTGAATATGGGGGATAACCATCAATTCCATAAATTTTTTAATAAATGTTGACTTCCCTGTACGTACGGGGCCAACAACTCCTATGTATATATCCCCGCCCGTACGTTCGGCGATATCTCTAAAGATATCATACCCTTCCATCCCTTTTCCCCCCTTCTTCCCATATCAGGGCCGATCCAACCAGTATCCCGGGGACCGACCGTCATAACAATACTATATATATGGATGGGCCCTTACCATTATTACTTAGATTCCAATCCTACCGTTTACTGGGGAGAAAATGGTTCAAGCCGGGGAAAGGGTTAATTCTGGCCCAAATAGACACCAATTTTATCACAGACGCACATAAAAAACCCAAGGCTTCCGCCTTGGGTTTTGGTTTTTCCTGCTCATTGGGTTCTGTCCCAGACTTTGGCCAATTCCTCACTTTCGTGGGTCTTCCCCCTGGTCATCAGTTCTTGCACCCCCTGCCTGGGATCAACCCCTTCAAACAAGACCTGGTATACTTTCTCTGTGATGGGCATCTCCACCCCCAGCTTCTTAGATAAAAGGTAAGCCGCTTTCGATGTAGGCACCCCTTCGACCACCATCGGCGTGGATTTTAATACTTCTTCGGGGGATCTACCCTGGCCAATCTCCCGTCCCGCCCAATAATTGCGGGAATGACGGCTAGAACCGGTCACAAAGAGATCGCCCACCCCGGACAGGCCGGCAAAGGTGTGGGGTGAAGCGCCCAAAGCCTCGCCCAAACGAGCCATTTCGACAATTCCCCTGGTTAAAAGGGCCGCTTTGGTGTTATCCCCAAAGCCCAAGCCTTCTGAGATCCCTGCCGCCAAGGCAATTATGTTCTTCAAGGCGCCGCCAAGTTCCACGCCAATCCGATCCGGATTGGTGTACACCCGGAAGTAGGAGTTCATGAAGAGATCCTGGGCTTTTTGTGCGCTGGTAAGATCCGGGGAAGCTACCACCGTGGCGGTGGGAACCTCCCGCGCCACCTCCTCGGCATGGTTGGGGCCGGACAATACAACAATCCGGTCAGGATGCACCGGGAGCGTCTCGATTAATACTTGCGATAACCGCCGCAAGGTAGTGATCTCCAATCCCTTGGCCGCATTGATCACCAAACAGCCGGGATCGATCCACGGCGCCACGGATCTAGCCACAGAACCGGTCCATTGGGACGGAACAGCCATAACAATTACCTCTTGCCCTTGTACTGCCTGTTCCAGATCATGCGTTGCCAGCAATGCTTGGGGAAGGGAGATCCCCGGCAAAAAGCGGTTGTTGGTGTGATCCCGGTTAATCTCCTCCGCCGTCTCCGCTTCATAAGACCATAAGACAACCTGGTGGCCATTGGCTGTTAACAACTTGGCCAGCACCGTTCCCCAACCGCCGGCGCCAATCACCCCAACACGACTCATTGCTATTCCTCCTTCCCCTTGCCAAACAATCGGTTTTCCTCACCCCGGACTAACCGTTTAATGTTGGGGATATGGCGGTAAATCGCCAACAAAGCCGCCCCGATACCAAAGATTAATAAATAAGGCCGGCCTGGATAAAAGATGCTTGTAGCAACGGGCAAAAGCATTGCAGCAACCAAAGAACCAACGGAGACAAATCCCGTCAGGACAGTACCCCCAAGCCAACCCGGGACCAACAACCAAAGGGTCTTTGGCGACAAAACCATGATCAAGCCAAAGCTGGTGGCGATGCCCTTACCACCTGCAAACCCGTGAAACACAGACCAATTATGTCCTGCAATCACAGCCAAACCAAACAAGGGCAGGTAATCTTCCCCTGCGATTCTGGCCGCGATGGCTAAGGCCCCCCAGGCCTTAAAAGCATCACCCGCCAAGACCAAAACACCGGCAAGGGGGCCAATTACTCTGAAGGCATTAGTGGCGCCCGGATTCCCGCTGCCCTTTTTCTTCAGGTCATAACGGAATAATCCCGCTAGAAGCGGCCCCACTAAAATGCTACCAATTAAGTAGCAAACAACGATGGCTGCAAAAAATACCACAATAAATTCACTCCTTGTTACCTGTTCCCCCTGTTTTTTTCTTCTGCTTCAACACCCAGCGCAGCGGAGCACCCCTAAAGCCAAAGGCTTCCCGGATCCGGTTCTCCAGATAGCGTTGGTAGGAAAAATGCACTAACTCCGGATCATTCACCCATAGGGCAAAGGTAGGTGGTTTTACCGCAACTTGGGTCAGATAGTGGATTTTCAGTTCACGTCCGCGGTGGGCGGGCGGGTGGTGGAGAGCCATGGCCTCGCGCAAAACCTCATTCAGCATGGAAGTTGGCACCCGGTGGGCAAACTCATTGGCCGCCGCTTTGACCAGCGGCAGGATGCGGTTGACTCGTTGCCTCGTTTTCGCTGAGATAAACAGGATTTCTGCATAATCCAAAGAGCTTAATTCGGCCCGGATCTGCTCTTCCAACTGTTTGGTGGAGTTTGCCGTTTTGGGGAAAATATCCCATTTATTAACTAAGATAACACAAGCTTTTCCGGCTTCCTGGACCATTCCCGCCACCCTTTTATCCTGTTCTGTCAAAAAATCGGTGGCATCCAGTACAATCAGGGCCACATCCGCCCGTTCCAGCGCCCGGAGGGCTCTGAGCACACTATAGTACTCCACTGATTCATCGATCTTGGCTTTACGGCGGATCCCTGCCGTATCCACCAGTAAGTATTCTTCTCCCTCATATTTAAGCAAAGTATCAATGGCATCCCGGGTGGTACCCGGTATATCACTGACAATCATTCGTTCTTCACCAAGCAAGGCATTGACCAAAGAGGACTTCCCGACATTCGGACGGCCCATGACCGCTACCCGGATGGCGTCGCCCTCTTCCAGATCTTGCCCTTCGGGAAACTTAGCAATCACCCGATCCAAGAGATCCCCTATGTTCAGGGCATGCTCCGCTGAAATGACAACCGGATCGCCAAAACCCAGACGGTAAAACTCCGCCGCATACTCCCGGCCAAACTGATCCACTTTATTGACGGCCAAAAGCACGGAGCGGTTGGCCCGGCGCAACAACTTGGCAACTTCTTCATCATCAGGATGGATCCCTTCCCGGCCATCAACGACAAAGATGATCACATCAGCTTCATCGATGGCAATGCTTACTTGCCGGCGGATCTGGTCCTGAAAAAGATCCTTCCCTACAGTTATCCCACCTGTATCAACCAGATAAAACTCCCGGTTTAACCATTGACACCGCGTCGACAACCGATCCCTGGTCACACCCGGCCAGTCCTCTACGATGGCCAACCGTTCCCGGGCAATCCGGTTAAACAATGTGGATTTACCGACATTCGGCCGGCCCACAATGGCGACAATAGGTAAAGGTTTCATTCCCTACGCTCCTCCTTGGCGACACATAAGGCCTCGATCAAGGCCTCCCCGTCAAAGGGCACGACTTCAATAGGAAGCGACAACGCCGTGGACAGGTCGGCAACGGAAGTCCCGTCTAAAAAGACACTTTCCCCATATCGCAGCATTACGCTGGGCAAAAGTAATTTTTGGACCTGTAGCGGCCTTGCCTGTTGCAAGGTGGCTAAAATGTCCGACCCGACCACCAAACCGGTAACAGTGACATCCGGGCCAAAAAAACCATTTTTCACCGGGTAAACTGTTAATTTAAGTCCCGGCGCCAAAGTTTGCAAAGCCGCTCTGAACTCTTCCCATAATCCGACGGCGCTCTCTCCCGTCACCACCCCAACAAAGCCGCAGGCCTTTGCCAAAGCCCCCTTGTTTTTGGCCATAGCCGCAAAAACCTCGTCATGGAACAAGCGCCACAGCCCGACCCCGTTTTCAAGCTGAAGGTAGTCCTCATACACTGTGGCTTCAGGCAGCTCAAGACCAGCCTGGAGGTAAAACTCATCCGTTGGCCAAACCCAATGGGTGCCAAAGCTTTGCCGGCAGCGGTCTTGCCACCTGTGCACCATCTCCACCACACACCTGGCTTCATCCTTGGTAAACCGCCTGAGCGATGCAAGACCCTCCCGGTGCGCAGTCAACCCCACCGGAACCACCGCCAAGCTTTGCACCGTCGGCCACAAAGCGGACAAATCCTGCAGGGTCTGTTCCAAGACGGGCCCATCGTTGATACCAGGGCAAAGCACCGCCTGGGTATGGAGGAGAATCCCCATTTTCTGCAATCGCCTTAAATCATCCATAATCCGGCTGGCCCGGGGCTGCCCCAATAAGCGTTGGCGGACCGCCGGATCGGTCGCATGCACCGAGACATACAGAGGACTTAAACGCAATCTTTCAATACGTTGCCAATCAGCTGGCCGCAGGTTTGTCAAGGTGATATAGCTACCCTGCAAAAAGGAGAGACGGTAATCGTCATCTTTAATGTAGAGGGTTGGGCGTTGGCCTTTGGGCATCTGGTCCACAAAACAAAAAACGCACCGGTTGGCGCAGGGTCGAATCCCGTCAAAGACGGCTTCTTCGAACTCCAGCCCCAACCCCTCATCCTCGTCCTTTTCCACGGAAATCTCCCAACACTCACCGTCGGTCCGCTCAACCACAAGCTGTAAGTCTTCCCCGGCTTGGAGCATTGTGTAGTCGATTAAATCACAAATGGCCCGGCCGTTTATCTTAATAATCCGATCGCCGGGACAAAGCCCGAGTTCCGCCCCAATACTGTCGCGGGCGACCCGGCGGATCACCGCACCCTTAGGCGCCATGCACTTGCCCATAGTCTCCCCCTATAAAACCTTCTTATATTTCGCTTTACCATTTTGTTTATCCTGCTTACCGAAAAATATCTCTTCCATAGAATACAGCATTTATCCGATTCGGGCAAGCATCCCCTGTGGGCCTTTTTCCGGTCAATCTTCCGGGATATCGTCCACCGGTTTGACCCATGTCAATTTTCTTATCAATATTGTTAATTCAGCAATTCAATCAATGGTATAACCATAACCCAATCGGCGCATCCTAAACCCGGAAAGAACAGCGATGGGAGGTATAGTCGTGGATTGGGTACGCACCATTGTTCGGTTTGTTATTGCGGCCTTGGTTTTAATGTTCATTGGTTATGTGGTTCCGGGATTCAGCGCGCTTTCCTTTAGCACCGCATTGATTACTGCCCTGGTCATTGCGGGGATTAGTTATCTTATCGAGTTGTTTCTTGGGCAGAACGCCTCTCCCTACGCCCATGGCGTTGTCGGTTTTCTCGTATCAGCCCTGGTAATTTATATCACTCAATTTCTGGTACCGGGGTTATCCGTCTCCGTCATCGGCGCCCTCTTGGCCTCCTTGGTCATCGGCCTGATTGACCTGTTCATTCCCACAAAAGTTCGCTAGAAGTTAAAAAATTGAACGGAAGAGTCCTTTCCCCAGGACTCTTCTTTGCTTACAGCATGAAAAAGCCGGGTCAACCCCGGCGTTTATCATTTGGCATTTCAGGATGATAGATAATATATGTTAAGTGTTCTTTTATACCCCCAGCAACTCCTCCGTCTGTTCTTTGATCCGAAGAAAACGACTGACCGCCAAATCAATCTGGGTGGCCATGCGGTAGGAATCGTCTTTTCCGGAGTTTTCGATGGCCGGCTGTGTTTTCAGGTCTTCCCGGAGTTTTCCAAGTTCATCCCTGAACCGGCGGAGTTCCCTCTCCCATCTTTGTGCAAACACCTGTGTGCCCAAAGCCACCTTCACCCCTTTCTGTTTCGTCAAGACCTTCGTTTAATTCCCATTGGACCCGCGCAACCGGCGCCACAACCATTTGGGCAATCCGATCCCCGCGCTTGACCTGAAATGGTTCGGTACCATGGTTAATCAACAAAACAGCAATCTCCCCCCGGTAATCGGCATCGATGGTGCCGGGTGCGTTCACCAACGAAATACCAAAACGGGCAGCCAAACCGCTGCGCGGGCGGATCTGCGCTTCATACCCTTCCGGCAGAGCAATGGCAATCCCCGTGGGGATCCGGGCATACCTGCCCGGCTCAATGACAACAGGCTCATCAATACAAGCCAATAAGTCCATGCCCGCTGCCGCTGCCGTCATATATTCAGGCAGGGGCAGTTCCCGATAAGTGCTCATTTTTTTGATGGGTACAACTACTTCATTGTTTATTTTCCCCATTCCGCCACCGCCTCCGGCAGGTATTCGGCAAAAGGCCCGACAGCCGCCAAAATCCTTTTTTCTTCGGCAAACGTCTGCCGGGCCACCTCCATAACGGCCTCGGCAGTTACATCCTCAATCTTAGCCACCACTTCATCAGGGGTCAAAAACCGGCCGGAAAACAACTCAGATTTAGCCAACCTGCTCATACGGTTACTGGTGTTCTCCACGCCCAGCCACAGGTTGCCCTTTAACTGCTCCTTGGCCCGGCGTAGCTCCCCCGGCCTAACCTCCTCCTGCATCAGCAGATCCAGCTGCTGCCGGACGATATTGATCACTTCCGTGGTGTTATTCAGGCTCGTACCAGCATAAACCGTAAAGATACCGGTATCCGTGTATGAAGCATGGTGGGAACCTGTACTATAAACCAGGCCCCGCTCTTCCCGGAGTTCTTGGAAGAGGCGGGAACTCACGCTGCCCCCAAGGATGCTGTCCAGGACAAGCATGCTGTACTTGTTTTTATGATTCCTGGAAACGCCCTCCGTCCCCAGGCACAACTGCACTTGTTCCGTGTCCTTCCGCCGGACTGCCAATTTTTCGCTAAAGAAAGCGGTTGGAACATCCAGTGGTTGTTTTTTCCCCGTGAGCCCCGACCAATGCCGTTCGGCAATCTTTACCACTTGCGCAAAGTCAACGTTGCCTGCCAAGGCCAGGCAGGCATTATCCGGCGTGTAAAACCGCCGCCGGTAGTCGATGAGATCCTCCCGGTGCAAGCTGCCAATGGTCTCCGGCGTACCGAGAATCGGGTGTCCCAACGGGTGTTTTGCCAGTAAGGTAGCAGCAAATAAGTCGTGCACCACTTCGTCGGGGGAGTCCTCATAGGACTTGATCTCTTCGATAATCACGTTTTTCTCCTTGGCAATATCCTCCTCCGCCAAGAGTGGTGAGATGATCATATCCGCCAGGAGCTCCAGACCCAATTCGATGTGCTGATCCAGGACCTTAGCGTAATAACAGGTGTATTCCTTGGTGGTAAACGCATTTAACTGCCCGCCCACCGCATCAATGGCCTCGGCAATCTCTTTGGCGGTGCGCCGGGCAGTCCCTTTAAAGACCATATGCTCAATAAAATGGGAAATCCCATGTTCCCTTGGGGTTTCGTTACGTGAGCCGCACGCCACCCAAAATCCCATGGCAACAGAGTGAACATGGGGTATGGTTTCGCAAACAATGGGTAACCCATTGGAGAGGGTTGTCCGATGGTACATCCGGTCGTCTCCTTTTGGCGAGTAAATCGCGGAATCTTGCGGCGTTTTTCAACTGCGGGGCGGGGAGGAATCCTTTATTATCTTTGCCTTTGAGGGGTTTTCCTTTCATCAA
Organism: Firmicutes bacterium UBA3943; assembly: GCA_002385625.1. Lineage (GTDB taxonomy): Bacteria > Bacillota > UBA4882 > UBA10575 > UBA3943 > UBA3943. The sequence continues at coordinate 14,189 of DGDV01000054.1, read as the reverse complement.
TCATTGAAAAAAGAATACCGTTCGTCTAAAGTTTTTCCCAAGATATTACTTTTCGTGACATGAACAAAAATTCCTGTCTTTTACGGCAGAAAGAATAAAAAATCTTTGTAGCTCTCCCACATAAAATGGGACCAAGTATTTATCTTATCCCCACTCCACCAGGAAAGGCAATAGTTGCCTCTGCACCTGCCTTCTCCCTCTTCTAACGGCAAATAGCGTTTTTCCCGGAATGTACATAAAGGAATTCGCTGCTAAACAACGAAATATTCGCCCATGAGTATTTATGTAAACATGAGGTGGGCACATGACGCAAAGTATTTTTGCTACCGTTCTGGCCATCGCGGTCTACGTCTCCTCTGCCATCGGCGGAAAAGAGGCGCCTGCGCAGCCTTCTGCACAACAACCGACTCAGGTGAGTCAACAGACCGGTCAAAAAAAATATGCCGTTATTTCACGGGAGGCTGCTAGCTTACGACAGGAGGCCAAAGGCAGCGCGGAGATTATTGCAACCATTCCCAAAGGGGCAACTGTCACCGTCATCAGTGAAGACGACAGTTGGGCCAAGGTGCAGACACCCGACGGGCAAACCGGCTGGGTTGCCCTGTGGATGACCAAACCGGCGGTGGCCGCGTCCACTGCCGCCAAATCCGGTAAAGAAGTTTTAGGATACTACGCCAGGAGTTCCTCCGGTGACACCCGGGGCTATAAATCCTTCGCGGCCAACCTGGACACCATCACTTCCGTGGCGTCTTTCTCTTTTCATATGGATGCCCACGGCAACATTAGCGGCAACCATGATGCCAACCTTTTTCAACTGGCAAAGACCAGAGGCATTGAAACCCTGGCTGTTGTAACCAATATTCAAGGCTCAAACTTTAACAGTAAAAACATTCATAGCATGTTAACCGACAAAACCGCCCGCAGCCGGGCTGTGAATGGTATTCTCCGCTTGGTGCAAGAAAAGGGCTATTCCGGCGTGAATATCGACTTCGAAGGTGTCCCCGCCGGGGATAGGGCGGAACTGACTGCCTTCTTTCGGGAGCTATCCTCTGCTTTGCGGGCAAAGAACCTTTTGGTCACCGCCTCCGTCCCGGCAAAAACCAAAGAAGACCGGAGTTCTTCCTGGGCCGGAGCCTATGATTACCAAGCCATTGCCCCCTATTTGGACCGGGTAATGATTATGACCTATGATGAACATTTCAAGGACGGTCCGGCGGGTCCGGTGGCCTCCCAAGGTTGGGTGGAAAACGTGATCCGATATGCATTAAAGAGCTTCCCGCCCCAAAAAATCCTACTGGGCATCGCAGCCTATGGCTATGATTGGACCAATCGTTCCGGTACGGCCTTAAACCTCACGGCCATCCAGAATATAATTGACAAGTATAAGATCACTCCAAAATGGCATTCTGAGTATCAGGTCCCTTACTTCACCTATACCAAAGCGGGTACCCGCCATGAAGTCTGGTACGAGAACAGGTACAGCACCGCCGCAAAGATGCGGCTGGTTTCCCAGTACGGACTGCGGGGAGTCGCTGTGTGGCGACTTGGTTATGAGGACTCAGGGATCTGGCAGGTCCTCTGAACAAAGGGCTAACTTTTTAAACCGATTTAAGCCGACGTTAATTCGTAACGCCGGCTTTTTGTTCATTCGTGGCGGTACTTGTACTAAGAAGCTGGGAGACGGGCACTGGCTGCAGCTTTTTCGCCTTGAGGTCGCCGATGATTGCCCGTAACGCGGCCACCGTCGGTGCAGTGGGATGCATGAGGATGATAGCGCCGGGCCGGACCTTGCTCCGGACACGCTCCCTAATGATCTCCGGCGCCGGGCGTTTCCAGTCCACTGTGTCCACGGTCCAAAGAACGGTCCGATACCCCAGATCCCCGGCCACACTTAGGACCTGTTGATTATATTCCCCGGATGGCGGGGCAAATAATTTTGCTGGTTGCCTGCCGATGGTCTCAGTCAAGAGCTTCTGGTTGGCTTCGAGTAACCGAACCAATTCTGCCCGGTTCATCTGCGCCGGATGTCCATGGTATAAGCCATGGTTGGCGATCTCATGCCCGGCGGCGGCAATCTCCCGCACCAGCTCCGGGAATTGCTTCACCCAGGTCCCGACGAAATAAAAGGTGGCTTTGACACCGGTTTCTTTCAAAATGGCCAAGATCTGGGGAATCTCTTCCTCACCCCAGGCAACGTTAAAGGTTATGCTGACCTCCTGCCGGTCAGCATTGCCTTCGTAAACTGGCAGATAATAAGAACGGTCACGGGCAGCGGTCACCACGTAGGTAACAGGCTGCACCTGTTCACCCTCTTTGGCTGAAAATATCTTTTTTATGGTCCCTTCAATATCAACGGCCAGCCCATTTTGTTCGGGGATTAATTCGCCAGTTTCCTCAAAATAGCCCGCATTATGGGGTTCACGGCGGTATTGTTCGGCAAGCTTGGTTACCAGTGCCCGGACCTCCTGGGGCAATAAGCCACCCACCGGCTGTCCCGCCAAAGTCACTCCTTTGGGCGCCCCGTGGCGCCAACGGCGGACTGCCGGCAAGCGGGGAAGACCAATCGTGATTGCAACGATCATCAATACCATCATGATCCCGCAGCGTACTTCCTTCTCTGTTACAACATAAACCCGCATGGCCCCTGGACACCTCCTCTTTTGTGCGCCTGCTCCAAGTCCTTGTCACCAATGGGCGCTGCCCGGCGCGGCCTTTGCCGGCCAGTATGATCCACATAGGTATCACCCTTCAACAGGAGCTTTGAGATGGGAACAATCTGATAGCCATCCTTTTTTAGCTTAGTAAAGAGAATATCAATAGCCCTGGGCGTATGCTTACCCGCATTATGAAACAGGACAATGGAACCGGGCTGGATCTTGGGATAAACCCGGTTAACCATGGCTTCACTGCTTAAGTCGCGCCAGTCCAGAGAGTCCACATCCCAGATGATTGTGGTATAACCGCATTTCTCGGCGGTTTCAATGACTTTATTACTGTACTCGCCAAAGGGCGGCCGGAACAACCAAGGCTTTTGCCCAGTCAGTTCCACAATTAACCGGTGGGTCCTGGTGAGTTCTTCAGCAATCTTCTCCGGGGGCAGGGTATTTAAGTGGGGATGGGTATAGGTGTGGTTACCAATCTCATGACCTGCTTTGGCGATGGCCTTGACCATCTCCGGATACTTCTCCAGCCAAAAACCGCCTAAGAAGAAGGTGGTCTTCACCTGATGCTTCTCCAGGATAGCCAGCAACTCGCCGGTCTGGTCCGCACCCCAGACCGCATCAAAGGAGAATGCCACTTGTTTCCGGGGCGTCTCTACGGAGTAAATGGGAATAATCCGCCCCGCAAGCCACGAGGAGACCATCTGCCAGGAGCCATTCCGGATCGTTGGGGAGAGTAGCGCCAAGCACAGCGCTAAGCCAACCACACTCCCCACAAGCCACCGTCTGCCACTTAACACCCAGATCGTCATGGTTCCACCCCCAGCCTTTCCTGTACACATCTATGTCAGCGAAAGACCATGTAGAACGAGTCTTAAAATGTAGCGGCTTTCTATTTCTTTTCCTCGCATATATTATTACTATTATATATATTGTGCATATTATACAATTTTGCCGAGCTACTAAAACAAGCAAGCCCAAAGGAGGCTAATATGATGTATTCCAACTTTACGGAAGCAATCAGGAGAAAGTTTGAAGAGGCTTGGTTAGCCGGTGAAACTAAAGGCAAATATGAGGGCATACTTGAAGGCAAACTTGAAGATGCCCGAAAGATGCTGGCCAAACAATTACCTGAAGATTTAATTATGGAAATCACTAATCTTTCCAGGGAACAACTCGACGAACTCAAAGCGGAATTGAAAAACAAGCAGTAAAAAAGCAAACCCCGAAGACAGTTTATATCTCCGGGGTTAATTTTTTTCGTTATCTTCACTTTCCGCTAGCTCCGGCCAATTCCACCGCGATTTTGGCAACCCTGGGCATCACACCCGGCTCACCTACCTGCCGGCGAATTACGCTTAACTTCTCCTTCATTTGGGATAGAGCCTGCTTGTCCCGGAGCAATGCATTGACGGTCTCGGCGATCCGTTGGCCGGTGCAGTTTTCCTGAATCAATTCTGGTATGGTCATTTCGCCGGAGATCAGGTTGGGCAAGGCAATCCGCAGGTTCTTTTTGTATTCTTTATTACCCAGCATCATGTAAATGCGGTAAGACAAGGCGCTGACCTTGTAGACCAAGACCATGGGCAGTTCCAAAAGGGCCGCCTCCAGGGTGGCGGTGCCGGAGGAAATGACACCAAGGTCCGCCGCGTTCATCAGATCGTAGGCCCTGCCATCCAGCAGTTTTACTGGCGCATGGTCCACACTGTCCAGTATCTCCTGGACCAGTTCCTGGGGAATCGACGGGGCCACCGGCAGGGCAAAGACGGTCTGCGGAAACTCCTTGTCGATCTCCCGGCTGGCTTCCAGCATCGCCGGGAGCAAGCGCTGGATCTCCTGGCGTCTGCTGCCGGGAAGCAGCGCCACCAGCCGCTCATCCTCTGCTACCCCCAGTTCCTGCCGAAATTCATCCCTGGACTTGCTAGGCCGAACCCGGTCCAGCAAAGGATGGCCCACATGGACCGTATCGACACCAAATTGGGCGTAAAACTCCGGCTCAAAGGGGAGCACTGCTGCCAACTTGGTGACGCAACGCCCCATCCGGACCGCTCTTCCCTGTCCGTAAGCCCAAGCCGACGGGGAGAATATGCATAACACCGGAATACCGTGTTTGTGCGCCCGTTCCGCCAGGGCTAAGTTAAAACCGCCAAAATCTACCCAGAGCACCAGGTCAGGCCGATTTTCTGTCCAGGACTGCTCAAAGGTATCCAATAGCTTCTTAAAGCGTCGCAGGTTTTTGAGGACTTCCACAAAGCCGATGGTGCTTGCCTGTGTGGGGTCGTGCAGGATCTCCACACCCGCTGCTGCCATCAGCGGCCCGCCCATCCCCCAAAACCGGGCCGCCGGGTCCTCCGCCCGGATGGCTTGGACCAGCGCTGCGCCATGCATGTCACCGGAATGTTCACCTGCAGAGATAAAATAGTTCATCGTCCAACCTCCTCCACCGGTGGCTCCCGCCACTCGGCTTCCAAATACCCTTGGTAAATTTTAAAGGAAGATAACTCCAGCGGAAAGGGCACTTCCAACGGGAACTCCAAGCTGCCAAGCAACTCTTGCAGCTGGCCTTTGGTCCATTTTGGGGGAACCGTAAATCCTCCCACCTCAATCGTCTCCGGTAAAAAAAACAAACTCTGCCCGGTTTTCCTTTGCAAGCGCCCAGTAGCTGAAAAAGGAATTTTTATCAGCTCAAAATCATACTCACCACTGATTTTGACAAAACCCGGCGTCAGGCTTACCTCCGGCTGCCAGTCAGAGTACTTCCGGCGCAACCATGCGGTTAACGCCGCTTGGTTGGTCCGGACAATAAGCCTGGTCGGGCCGACTTTCCGCCAGATCAGCTCTTTGGCAAAAAAAAGTTGTACCGGGTCAAACTGCAACTTACGGCTTTGCAGGAATAATCTTTGGTAATGTACACCGTCATGAGTGGTGAAATTAACGCCCTCCACGGTAAGATCCTTGATCATCCCCCGGATCAAGTCGCCGGGAGAAAGCGGTCCCAGGTTGACTCGGACTTCTTCGGCGCTGGCCAACTGCTGCCGGAGGGTCCATTCCAAGCCATGACGAAAAGCCCGTGCCAATAGGCGCGGGCCGGCAAGGCCAATGAAAAACCCGGTAATAACCAAAAGAGCAAACATTAATAACCGCCGTCCCAGAGAAGCCACCTCCACCAAAGATTATATCCTTCCCCGGGTACGAATTTTCTCCTTCTTTAACCTTTACCGATGAGCCTCCGGTCCATTAAAACCTGGGCCAACAGAAAATCAATCTCTGTATCAATATCCACCGAACGCTCCCTGGGCATGATATAAGCATAGGTCTTGTCGCCAAAAAAGCCCAGGTTAGTTTGGAGGTAATCCATTTCCCCCACATAGACGGCCCCGTTAAGTTGGTAATATACTGGTAATTCCTGCCGTGACTTACCAAGGACATCCTGCCGCAAAAAATCCTTCATGCATAAATCCGGTCCAAGGGTATTCATCCAAAAGGGCGGGTGATCACACTCACAAACGGAAACCACCGCTTTGGCCTGTTTTTCCTGTAAGAGCGCCACGGCGCCCATGATATCATCGGCGATCCGCAGCGGAGAGGTGGGTTGCAGCAGCATAAACAAATCGTAGGTTTCCCCATGATCACGCAACCATTGAACGGCATGGAAGAAGACATCGATGCCTTTAGCCTCATCAGTGGCCAATTCTTTCGGACGAATAAAAGGCACATCGGCGCCGTAAGCCCGGGCCACCTCAGCAATTTCTTCGTCATCGGTACTGACGAGGATCCGGTCAAATATTGCGCTTTTTCTCGCTTCTTCGATCGTCCAGGCGATCAGCGGCTTGCCGGAAAGAAGCTTAATGTTCTTCCGGGGCAATCCCTTGGAGCCGCCACGGGCGGGGATGAACCCTAAAATCTTTTTACTACCAATCATCTACATCCCTTCCACATTTTTAAAATAGTCCAAGGTCCGCTTGTATTCTTCCCATTGCCCGACATCAAACCACTCGGTACTGACGGGGAAAACCCCTACTTTGAACCCTTCCTCTTTGGCCTGGAGCAACAGATCGGGCATATTGATCATTTTATTCGCCGGGATCAGATCAATCAAGTCCGGTTCCAATACATAAACCCCGGAGTTGATCACCACGTTATATTCGGGTTTCTCCACCATTTCCACCAGATCGCCATCCTTGGCCCGGATGACACCGTAAGGAACCTGGATATTTTTCACCACCCCAACAATGGTGGCGTGATTTCTTTGGCCCTGATGGTAATGGAGCATCTCCTCAAAATCGACATCGACAATGACATCACAATTGGAAACGATGAAAGTTTTGTCCAAGCGGTCTTTGGCCAAACGGATGGCGCCGGCGGTTCCCAGCGCCTCCTTTTCCATGGTATAGGAGATGTTATAACCGTCGGGGTTCTCGGCAAAGTAGAGCTTTATCAACTCCGCCTTATAATTCAAGGAAATGATGAAATCATTGAATCCGTAGTGCTGGAATTTTTTCATAATCACTTCGATAATTGGCGTATCTCCCACAGGAATGAGGGGTTTGGGCAGGATCTTGGTGAAGGGATCAAGCCGGGTCCCCTTTCCTCCTGCCATAATTAGCACCTGGTTGTTTTTCGGAGCGTATAAAAAGCGCTTTTCGGCAAAGGCATCCAACCGGATAAAATCCACAATTTTGTGTTCCCTATTCAACACCGGCATAACGCGAATCCGGTGCAGCAACATCAGCTCGTGGACTTTTTGCACCTCTCCGATATAAACCCATTTAGGATTGGTGTTCATCACAGAAGAGACCGGCTCGTTCAAGGAGATATTTCGCAAAAGTCCCCGTCGGACATCACCATCGGTCACGGTTCCGATTAAAACGCCATTTTCATCCGCTACCATCAAAAACTGCAGTCCATTTTCGTTCAGCTTCTTGACTGCGCTGATAATCGAACTTTGACCGTCTATTATTGCCTTTTCCAACAGCATTTCGTTCATCCGATCCACCCCTAGCGCTTATGTCACCAAAGCATATAACTGACGAAGGTCTTTAATTGTCATATCGGCCTGACCGGAAGAACTCTCCATACTTTCGTTGACATAAATGCCGTCCTTGCGCAAAATCCGAATCGTTCCCATCCCAAGCAGCTTTGGGGCAATGAAGTCTTTGGTTGGATTATCAGCGATATAGATCATGGCGGAAAAATCGGTACTAAGAAGAGCGCGGCATTCTTCAAAGGGTTTCGGATGGGGCTTCCAAAACTCTCGCCCGAATTGATCGCTGTAGATAATAGCATCAAAATAGCCTTCAATACCCAGGGCTTTAACTTTCCGCTTTTGTACCTCCAGCCAACCATCGGTGATCAACCCGAGTTTCTTCACTTGGCTGTACGCCGCCAGAACCGCTGCGGCATCTTCATACAGATGAATCATGGGAGTATGCCGACGGTAAACATCTACCAGCGTCCGGATGAAGTCTTCGTCAACAGCCATATACTTGGCAAGGGTAGGCGTAAACAAGTCCCCCCGTTCACCCCGGAGGAACCGTTCCTTCAATTCGGGGAAAATCTCTAAGCCCAGTTGTTCCCGGATGTACTCGCCCACAGCGGCAAAGCCGCTCAAAACAAAATCGGTCTCGGGATAAAGCGTATCGTCGAGATCGAAGACCAGGGCCTCCACCCCTTTAAACATGCTCCTTCAAGTCCCTTCCCTTCAAAAATAAGGATTGGTCGTATCTCAGCATGTACAAATCCGTTTCATATTGGCCGACACATGGTTGGATGGTTGCGGAAAAAAAGACTTCCTGCAAGACCCAGCGCACCGCATGGGCGCCTGCTTGAATGCTTAGGGGAAAACCGCCGCCGAACCGGGGATTGATTTCGGTAAAATAATACTTGTCCCCGCTTTTTATAAATTGAATGGCTGCAGGCCCCACTACCCTTGTTACTTCCAATACTTTCCGGGTAATATCCTCTAACAATTGGTCTTTTACCGTCACACCCTTAGAGATCTCCCCCGACCGGATCTGGAGCCGCCGCCTGGGCACGATGCTGATAATCTGACGGCTGTTTAAGCTCACATAGCAATCCACAGTATATTCTTCGCCGTCAATAAACTGTTGGATAAAGCTCTGGCCGGGCTCCCACTTCAGCCCCGCCAATTCCTCTAGTTCCCTGATCACACGTATTCCCTGGCTGGAACTACCCGACCGCGGCTTCAAAATTAACGGTAGGTCCTGCGGGCCAAACTCGCTTGGGGCCAAAAACAACCTGGGAACCAACATCCCCTTGTCTGCCAGCACTTGTGAGCAGCAAAGCTTGTCCCGGCAGAGTTGAATGACCTCCGCCTCCGAAACAAGAAATGTTGTCCCCGGACAGGCCGCTCGCAGCTCTTCTGCATGGGCCGCCAGGTAATCCAAGTCAGGATCAATAAAGGGAACAACCAGACCAATATGATTCTTTTTGATTACATCCGTTAAATATGGGAAAAAGGCCGGGTCGGTCCGTTTGGGCGTAAGCAGCGCCTGGTCACAAAAATAGAGGGCAGGAGCAGTTGGAACAATATCAGTCCCGAATACAATTGCCTGAATCTTTAATTCCGCCAAGGTTTCCCGGAAAAGACGCACCATTTCCACCCGGCGTCCCACATTTAACAAGAGAATGCCACCAACCACTGTCACCACTCCACATCGGAGAATTCCATCACCTGATCCGCCTTGATGGTCCTTTTTGCCACTTTACCGATGAGCTGTTCATAATATTTCGGTGGGATACCGTGCCCCGGCCGCTTAATCCCAATCAGCTCTTTGGTGAGCACGGTCCCTTTTGTTATCTCCTGTAACGCCACAATGCTCTTCCTGGCCACATCCCTGTTCACCAACTCCCCAGCCATGCATCGTTTAATCCCATCGCCCAGGGCCGCCTCAATATTGCGAATAGCAGCAATGCAGCTTTTTAACTCGGCCGGTTCAAGGGAAGCGCGGTGATCCGGCCCGGGCAAATTTTTATCTAACGTAAAATGTTTTTCAATTATCCTTGCACCCAAGGCCACCGCAGCCAGGGCTACCTCGCTCCCGGGAGTATGGTCGGAATATCCGACGGGTAACTGAAAAGCATGTTTTAAGGTGAGCATGGCCCGGAGGTTCACATCACGATATTGTGTAGGATAACTGGTGGTACAATGAAGCAAGATCAAATCATGACAACCGGCCCCTTCTATGCATTGCACAGCTTCCTCAACTTCCCCAAGGGTAGCCAGGCCCGTCGAGAGGATGATGGGTTTTTTCTTTTCCGCAAGGGCCCGTAAAAAGGGCAGGTTGGTTAAATCCCCGGAACTGATTTTATAGGCCGGTACTTCCAGTTTGGCTAAAAGCTCGATACTGGCAAAATCAAAGGGAGTGGACAAAAACATAATACCACGGCGACGACAGTGTTCAACAAGCTCCTGGTGTTGTTCCTCATTCAATTCCATTTTTTTGACCATCTCGTACTGCGTCTCGCCGCTGCCGGTCACTTCCTTTTGGTAGGAAGCCTTTTCCGCATCTTTGGTCATAACATTCTCCGCCACATAAGTTTGGAATTTGACTGCATCAGCTCCGGCTTCCACAGCAACATCAATCAACTCTTTGGCCATTTTGAGGCTGCCGTTATGATTAACACCGGCTTCAGCAATAAAAAAGACCGGCGCTCCCTCGCCAATGGGCCTGTCACCCAGATGAATCATCTTTGCTTTCCTCCCCATTCCAAGTCTTTTGCAACCATGGTTCAATAGATCTCACTAATCCACCCATTTCAGCAGCATGAAGCCTTCGGCGTAGCATGTTCCGGCCATAACGCCCCTGTGCATCGCTAAAGCCCGGAGATGCTCTTCGCTGCGGGGAAAGGGGAAATCCCCCAACTCACTCCCGTAAGCCTTCATTACCTGAACTTTCCGGTCAAACCAGTCGGAGATGTCCACAAAGTAATTGGGATGAAAGCCAGAGTTGCTTCCGGAAAACTCCGTCTCGGAAATGATCTCCATCACCAAGATCCGGCGCAGGAAGGGGTAACGGAAGATCTTGGTACAGGCCAAACCTGCCTCAAATACGACCCGGTGGTCCGAGTGGACATCATGTTGGAATGGGAGAATCATTATATCCGGTTGTACTTCCCCGACCACCCGGGCGATCTCTTCAATCAGCCGCCGCCGCGGGACTTCATCCAGGCCGGCCGGGCGGTACTGCAAGTTATAAAAGCCATCCCAGCCCAGGAGCCTGCCGGCCTCAGCGATTTCACCCTGCCGGCGGGCAACCTCCTGGGCGGAAAAACCGTACTCCGGTTTCATGTCGGTAAAGTTCAAACAGAAGATCCCGTGCCCCGCCGCCTTATACTTAAGCAGCGTTCCGCCGGCGCCCAAGGTTTCATCGTCGGGATGAGGGGAAAGAACCAACAGTTTATGCTTCATATTGCGCATCCCCCTCCACATAAGAGAGTTTTTTCACCAACCAGCGCTTGTCCTTGGGGTCGATACCCGCTAAAACCCCGGCGATCCGCTGGCCGGCAAAGCCATCGCCATAAATGTTCTTCAATCCCTGGACATAATCCCGGTATTCCTGATCGAAGCAGGCCTTTACCACTTCAGCCTTGATCGCTTCCTTGTCATGGGCGACAAAGCGAACATTGCCGCTGTTTAACCTTCCCCTTTGCCGGTTGCCCACATTGACCACTGGCAACTTATAAAAGGGCGCCTCAACAATACCCATACTGGAATTGCCCACCAAAACCAAGGCGTGGCGCACAAGGTTGATAAAAATCCTTCTTTCCAGTGTTTTATAGAATTTAATCCATTTGGAAGCGCTAAATTCTTCAATGGCCCGCAGGATGTCATAACTGCCGGGATCGGTATTGGGGAAAATACCCACGGTCTTAAGGCCCTTTTCCACGCCCAGCTCCTCCAGGGCTTCCAAGGTAACCCGCATCTGCCGGTAAGCGCTCTCTTTCTCGGCAGCCAAAGGATGTTTAATCAACACCGCATAACATCCATCGGTCAAATCAAAGTCCAGTTTTGCGCTGATCTCCGCCAGGCTCAAAGAGGGCTCCTGCCGGATCCGGTCCAAGGCCGGGTTGCCTACATTAAAAATGCGAAAACTGTCCTCACCCATCTTCTCCAAGATCCGCTGGTGCTGCTCGGTGATGGTGAAATGGATATGGGCCAGCTTAGAGACGGCATGGCGGACCGGATCATCTGTATGCCCATATACCGGATCGCCGCCGGAAATGTGGGCAACCAAAACTCCCATGTAGTTACCCACCAGCGCAGTGGCGATGCTCTCCTCCCGGTCCCCCACCACCACCAAAAAATCGGGACTCTCCCGTTCCACGGTCTGGGCCAAACCGGTCACCAGCGCACCAATGCCCTTGATCCGCTGGGTCTCCCGGTTGGTCATAAAGAGGGAATCGATCTTGTCCACAATCTTAAACCCCTCTTGTTCCACCAAAGCAAGGGTATTTCCATGCCAATCGGACAGGTGGGCCCCGGAGACCACCAGACCCACCTCGAACCCGGCCTCTTGTAACGCGGTCAGAACCGGCCTGAGGATATCAAATTCCGACCGGATACCGGTCACAGCCAGTACCTTTCTTTTTCTCATCTGCCCGTTGCGTTCCATTATTTGTCTCCCTCTTTTTGCCCATAACTTTTGTTAATTCATAGGTCTGCATAGAACAAAAATACCTTATTCCTTGAGGCTTAATAGTAGTAAAATGCTTTCACGCGATCGTAAAGCTTAACAACCTTGATGCCATGATCCTGCAGATAACTGATGGCGTTATAGATCTCTTCCTGAAAATCGTAGCTGGATATAATCACATAATCCGGGGCTAAAGCCAAAATTTGCTCCGGAGGAATAATCTCATAACCATAAAAAGATTCCCCCTGCCGGGAGCGGTTTTTATCCGCAATACCCAGCACATGGAACTGGGAGAAATCGAACAACTCCAGAAGGTCCTCGGTATGACCACCGGCGCCGTAAATGACAACTCTGGTCTTCCCTGACTCTGCTACCAATCCTACAAGCCGTTGGTGCACTTCTTCCCGGAGACGTTGCCGTTCAGTTTGGTAACTATGGATTGCCTGCAAAATGTCGTCTCTGTCGTTGCTCATCCGGAAAACAGGTTTTTCAGCAACTTTTTTGCCGATCATGTGTATTTCAACAAAATTTGGCTGATCGTCAACGGCAATTACTTCAAAGCCGGCTTTTCGCAATAAATTCCCTAAAGTGGCGATGGTAAAATGGGTAATATGTTCAAGGGTGAAAAAGCCATTGGTGATACTAATCCAAGGTGTCTTGGCATTAGGGACCACGATATAAATATAGCCATTTGGTGAGATGCTTTCATACAAGCGGGCTATTTGCTCGCCTGGGTCCAGGATGTGTTCCAGAACATGGCGTAATACAATAACGTCATACTCGCCCGGTTTAAACTCCACCTCTTCCATAAGACTTCTGTCAATTTTTAACCCGTATTTCTTCTCGGCATAGGCGGCGCCGCTCTCCGATGGCTCGATCCCCCGGAGTTCCCACCGATAATCCGCAAAAAGCCGTAAGAAGTCCCCTTCATAACAGCCAATTTCCAAAAGGCGAACAGGATCTTCCGGTTTATAATGGATATGCTTCAAAAGAAAGTCCCTTTGTGAGCAGGTCACTTGGTTTATTGGGCGTTCTACAGCAAGATCAATGTTTTTAAAACCAGTGTAATGCTTCTCTAAATACCGCTGTAAAAGTTCCTTCTCCACCAGAGGATTTTGGAATAAAAGCCCACAATCATTACAAACGGTAAGTTTAATATCAATTTTCCTGCCCAGTTCCCGGACACGCAGTCCTTTACCTGCCTCAGAGACATCCGTCAGGTTTTTACTTTGGCAAAACAAACAAGGTCTTAAAAACTCATCGCTCATAATGCATCCCCTTTGTCAGAATGTTATTGCCTCATAGATGGCTTGAAGCTCTTTCGCTAAACCATCCATGGTTTTCACCGGAGTTTTCCGTACATTCTGTTTCAGCTCCTCCAGCAACCCCCGATCCTGCACAAGCTTAACTATAAGCCCTTGCAACTCGCTGACATCAATTGTATCAATTAAATAACCATTATAACCATGGGTGATAGTCTCACTCATGCCACTTTGCCGGCTGCCGATAACCGGCAGGCCCATGGTAAAACTCTCCAGGACAGTTAGGCCAAAGGGTTCCCACCACAGGGAGGGCAACACCGCCAGATCAGCTGCCCCCAGGATCTCCCCCACCGCCTCCCGGGGATACGGCGGAAACACGCGAATTCTTTCATCACCGGCGGCCAATGCCGTGAGTTTTTCCTGCATAATGCTCCGGGCGCCATGAATCTCAAGCTCCACGCTATCTTTAACCGCCTGCGGCAAGCCTTTAAGCGCCTGCACCAGCAAGAACACCCCTTTTTTGGGTGCGCAGGAGGAGATATGAACCAGCTTTAATTTATCTGATCCAAGGCTTTTTGCCGGTTTCTTGTGTAGTGCACCCCGTTGTCAAG
>DGDV01000053.1:39157-85676 GCA_002385625.1 Firmicutes bacterium UBA3943 | reverse complement strand
TACTTATTTCTTGAGTATTCCGGATATAACATTGTCCGGCGTAATGGCGCAGTCATTGGGAAAGAACATGCCAAGTATTATGGCATGGTAATACCGGTAGTGGTTCCCTTGTTGTTAATCGTGATCGGCTGGCGCTATGCCAAGTTCAAATCACTTTTGGCCAAAAGCGTCTTGGTTATGGGTAAGATCATTGATGTTTCCCGCTTCGATAAAGGTTCGGTTATTGTAACAGCTAGTTATCGATATGGTAATCAAAAATACCGACGCCGGAAGATTGTAGTGTTTCCTAATGAAAGAGTACTTTATAAGGGTAATCAAGTTGAGATGGTAGTCAATCAGGAGAAACCTAATAAAGCTTTGATCAAAGATTTGTTTTTTAAAGAGTAAAACAGTTCTCTGGCTGTTAAATGAAGAAAGAAACAGTCTTCATCTTCAGGAAAACTCCCTTCAGCTTCAGAAAGCGTTTCTGCAGATGGAGGATGAGGTCCTGCGGCGTGAGAAAGGGATCCTCCAATTTGAGGAAGCCTTCCTGCATTTTGCAGGAACGGTATGGTAATTTAAAAATTGAATTATCCATGTCGGGGGGAGCTCCTTAAAACGGGGGCTCCTCCCGTAACTGTTTATAGCCGCCTAAGTCTTTATCGCCCAAGAAAAAAGCAGTCTCAGGAATCCCCGGTATTTGCCGCGTTACTGAACTGGTCTTCATAGAATGACCGGGCAGTTTGTTGCTTCTCTCTGACATAAGCATAGACTTCATCATAATTGTCAAAAAGCAGATCAACAAACTTGGCGTCCAGAAGATTATGGTCGCTTTGGCCCCTAATCACTTTGTAAATAGCCTCTTTACTCATGCCTGCCCGATAAGGCCGGTCTTCGGCGATGGCGGTGAAGATGTCCGCTACTGCCATAATCCGGGCTCCGCTATCGATTTCATTTGCTTTGCAATGGAAGGGATAACCGCTGCCGTCAAGTTTTTCGTGGTGGTAGGCCGCCCACCTAGCGATGGGTTCAAGGCCGCCGATGGAACTTAAAACAAAATAGGTGTAATAGGTATGGGACTTAATAATGGCAAACTCGGCGGGGGTTAGTTTATCAGGTTTCTCCAGGATGCTGTTGGGGATGACCAGTTTGCCAAGGTCGTGGAAGTACCCGGCGATCTTCATTAAGGTAACTTCCAGATCCGTCAGACCAAATAAAGCGGACAATTTCTCCGCACAGGCGGCAACGCCCGAGGTATGGGTGGCGGTATAGGGCGATTTAAAGTCGATAATGTTACTGAATAACATGGCGATGGTGGCGATACCCCCCCCGCCGATCCAGATCTTCTGGAAAGGTCCCTCGTGCAGCAGGATTGAATATAGTCTGGGTGAGAGCAGATCCAACCAGAACTCCTCTTTTTTGGCCAGATCCTTAAAGCAATCCAGCAGTTCCGGGTGTAATACTGTATCTTTCAGCTCTATTACCCGTTCGGTAATCTCCTCGTTTTGGTGGAGAATATATTTTCCCTTATCGATGGAGCGTTCAATGAAGTCGGCAAGCAGGATAACCTGGGCGCTGAAGACGGTGGGGTCACTGATGGGTGCATCCCAATTACACCAATTCCTGTGGTGGTAACGGATGATCTTCGCCAATGGCTTTAACCAGGGGGTCCTGGCAAAGAGCATCTCCCCGCGGATGCAGTGGAGATCATAGTCCATCTCCACAAAACTGTGAAGAGCTGCCTTCTCCTCAATGGAGATGGCCCCAATGTCATGGAGTAATGCAGCGGTAAAAATATTCTTCAGCATTTGCGGGGAGGCATTGGCGTTCTTCGCGATCTCCAGAGCGATAAAGGCGGTGCGGTATTGGTGTTGGGCAATGGAGGGATTGGCAATGTCGGTGATTTCCGAAAGGGATAATAAAAGATTACCTAGATTGACTGTAAGATCTCGTTTCATAGCAATTCCTCCCTTACTGAGATAATGAATTGAGTTGATGGTAAGGTATCCGCAAAATTCCTATAATTGTCGGCTTTAACGCATACATTCATTGGCAGGGTGGCCCAGGTCGAAGCAAATTGTTACTTCTAATATTCGGCTGCGGAAAGCTTGGGGTTAAGTGGGAAAACGCAAAAAGGTTCCGGTTTCGGAACCTTCTTTGTTGTCCTTTGGGTTGGTTTTAAGGTTGTCAAAGGGTTAATTAACTTACCCTTTGCCCACAATGGCCGGGAGGTCTTTAATGAACTGGTCCATGGTGCCGAGGTAATCCGGGGTATACTTACTTGTCTTCCGGTCGATTAAAAAGTCCGTCACAATGCAGGTCTTGATCCCCACTGCCTTGGCGGGCAGGTCCTCCTCCATATCATTTCCCACCATCAGGCATTCTTCCGGCGGTAGGGACAACCGTTCAACAATCTCCCGGAAGTAATTGGGGTTGGGCTTGCAGTAGTGCATATTTTCCATGGCCGTGACCCAGAGGTAGGGGTATTGGTCGCAGCCAATCCAACGCAAACGCTCCATGATCACCGACTGAGGGAAAATGGGATTGGTGGCCACAATCAGTTCCATTTCCAGCTCCTTTGCCTGGTGAAGCAGTTTCACGGCCCGGTCGGTCTCGGGAAGATACCGTTTTAAACCGGGGAACTCTTTTGCATAGTACTCGTTGAAGATAGGCTCCAACTCCTGCCGCGGTACGCCCATCCGCTGGGAGAAATTTTCCCAAAAGACCATTTCATTGGTAAGGCGTGGATCGTTGTTATTGATCGTCTCCATTGTCGAAGCCATCAATTGTTGGATAAAGGTGGCCTCATCCGCCAGGTGCCGGAAATGGGGGGCCAGCCCATAAAGATAGCGTTCGAGGAAGAAGTTAATGTCTACAGGCAGCAAGGTGCCGTCCAGATCCATCAATAGGTAACGAAGCAAGAAAACACTCCTCTCATTGGTGGTCCGGAAAGATTAGTGGCTGCAGAC
Organism: Firmicutes bacterium UBA3943; assembly: GCA_002385625.1. Lineage (GTDB taxonomy): Bacteria > Bacillota > UBA4882 > UBA10575 > UBA3943 > UBA3943. The sequence goes on along the minus strand of DGDV01000053.1, from coordinate 82,728 downwards.
AGCCTTTCCCCATCCGGGTTTAGTTTCGGCATTATGATTTCGGCCTCTTCTCCGAAAACCCTTCTTGCTCCCAATAAATTAAAAAACAGTTAAATCGAGGAGGAAGACCAGCAATCAGTACGAAAAGTTAATAGAGGACACGGAGGTGGTGCCGGTGACTTTTGAACAGTGCTGTAACGAAATGGTCCAGCGTTTCATAGGGATGGGCTATGAAGTGATTGAGCCGCCGGAACCGGAGAGCGATCTCCGCTGGTTGTTGCGGCGTGAACCGGCCCTCTGCAAAGTCTTGATCCTCGCTGGAGACCACGAATTTTTCGAACTGCACTTCGCTGTAAAAGAAGCCGTCAAACGTTGGGGTGCAGGTGAGACCCCCCTGCGGATTGGCCTGTTCTATGCCGGGCAGGACAAGGAGTTTGAACTGCTGGCCGAAATCTCTTCTGTGGGCGCTATCTGGCAGGTCCAATCGGGTTGCCTGCGCCGGCTGTGTCGTGACAACCGCTGGGAGGTGGAGGATAGCCTGATCCGGCGGACACTGGCCAAGTCCTTTTCAGCCCAGTCCACGGAGGGTGATGCTTTTATCTTCAGCAAATGGCCCTATTGTTGGAGTTATCTGTTGATCATCATAAACTGCTTGGTTTTTTTGGCTGGAATTTTCTTGGGCGGGCCGGATAAGCCCGGCGTCATGTGGACACTGGGGGCCAAGGACGCCCCCGGGCTGTGGCTGGGGGAATACTGGCGTCTGTTGACGGCGGCCTTTTACCATTTTAACTTTGCCCACCTCTTCTTTAACCTGATTGTCCTGTATTTAATTGGCCCCGACATGGAGCGGCTCTTTGGCGGGTGGCGCTTCCTGACCTTATATTTTGTGGGGGCTGTTTGGGGCGCGTTAACGAGCGTGATTACTGCGCCCTATCACATAACGGCTTGTGCCTCCGGTGGCGTCTTTGGCCTGGTTGGCGCTTATTTATATTACCGGTGGCGCCGGCCCTATCTAGTGCGGATTAAATTTACCCATGTGATCTGGGTCAGTCTGGGCATTCTGGTTTATCTGGGTACCAAAGCGCCTGAGGTGGGCCTGGCCGTTCCGGCGGGCGGTTTTGCGGCTGGTTTTTTCACCGGCGGTCTGCTGGGGATTGGGCCCTTGGACGTCCCACCCTACCGTCGCCGGTGGGGGATGGGGCTGCTGGCCGGGACCCTGGCCTTAGCCATTCTGGCCTTATACCCGCCGACCTCCGAGTGGCATATCCCCTTTCACCGGGGCCGGACCGTTTATTACCGGATCCCGGCGCGGCTGGATTACGCCATTGGCCAGTTCTCCTTGAGTTACCAGCGGGATAAGAAAAACCCGGTCATTGGACCGGTTTACTTGGTCCCCGCCTATCAGACCCGGGGCGACTTCTACTTCGAACACGATGAGTTTGCCAAAGCCGCCGCTGACTACCGGCGTGGTTTGGCCTTTGTTGAGAATTGGGAACTGCGGTCCAGTCTTGGCTTGGCTTACTATAACATGGAACGGCGCCGCGAAGCTCTGGACCAATTGAAACGCGCCGCCAAGCTAAATCCCAAGAACAAAGAGCTGCGAGAGGTTATCCGTAGGGTGGAGGCGGAGATACCGTAGGTTGGATGTTGGAGTAATTTTGGAAGCAGGAGTCATTATTTAGGGGCCGGAAGTCAGGATTCGTTAATCAGAAGATGGTGGCTGACACCGGTGGTTTTGGCGGCTTTGGTGAACGGCCGGCGCCCGGCAGTGAGCCGGATGGTTTTGGCGATTACGGCAAGTGACAGGCTGTAAATACCGGGCGACAAGGGACGAGCGACCGGTAACGACTAGCGAGAAACATACTCCGAGTGGCAAGCGACGAGTTTTGTATGAATCGGGCAAATTTGTGCAAACTATCCTTAGGAGGTGACGGCGTGAAAGAACGTTGTATAACCGTGCGGTGTAATGTAGATAGCTGCGAGTACTGGGACAAGGGCAATCTGTGCGGGGCGGACGGGATTGAGGTGGATAACACCCAAGCCATGGCCAACCTGGACATGGAAGTGGGCGAGCTAGGCGCCGGGGCCAATGAAGCGGCCCGGTCGGAGGAGACCTGTTGTCGAACATATAAACCCAAAGCGGAATAACCGGTGGCAACACCGGTTGTTTTTATGATTTTTGTCCGACAAAAGCAGGAACTAAAAGGCATGTCGCGAATTTCATTAGGAATATCTTTTGTTGAGGTGATTCCTGATGAGAAGCGATATAGTGAAAATTGGTCCGGGCAAAGCGCCCCACCGGTCCCTGTTTAAAGCTATGGGCTATACCGATGAGGAGCTGCAGCGCCCGCTGATTGCTGTGGCCAACTCCTTCAATGAAGTGGTTCCCGGCCACTCCCACCTGCGGCTTATTGCCGATGCGGTGAAAGCAGGCATCCGCATGGCGGGCGGTACGCCCGTGGAGTTTGGCGTCATCGGTGTCTGCGACGGGATTGCCATGGGCCATATCGGGATGAAATACTCCCTGGCCAGCCGGGAGTTGATCGCCGACTCCGTGGAGGCCATGGTGATGGCCCATGCCTTCGACGGGATGGTCTTGATTCCCAACTGCGACAAGATTATTCCCGGTATGCTGATGGCCGCTGCCCGGGTGGATATCCCGGCGGTGGTAGTAAGCGGCGGACCGATGCTGGCTGGTAATTACCGGGGCAGCCGGGCCGACCTGAATTCGGTCTTTGAGGGCGTAGGCGCCCATGCCGCCGGGAAGATCTCCGAGGAGGATCTGCAGGAGCTGGAGGAACGGGCCTGCCCCGGTTGTGGTTCTTGCTCCGGCATGTTTACTGCCAACACTATGAACTGTATGACAGAGGTGCTTGGTCTTGGCTTGCCGGGGAACGGAACCATTCCTGCGGTGGACGCTCGGCGGATCCGCCTGGCCAAACAAGCGGGCATGAAGGTCGTGGAACTGGTGGAGAAGGATATCCGGCCAAGCCAGATTTTGACCCGCGAGGCCTTTGCCAATGCCCTGGCAGTGGATATGGCCATTGGCGGCTCTACCAATACCGTGCTACACCTGCCGGCCATCGCCCATGAGGTGGGTGTGACTATTGATTTTAATTGGATTAATGAGATGAGCGCCCGGATCCCCCATATTGCCCACCTGCGGCCGGCGGGACAGCACCATATCCAAGACTTGGATGAGGCCGGCGGGATCCCGGCGGTCATGAAGCAACTGGAGAAGATTAAGGCGATTAATGTGGACTGCTTGACGGTGACGGGCAAGACCATCGGGGAGAACATTAAAAACGCCCGGGTATTGCGGGAGGATGTCATCCGGCCGGTGGAGGATCCCTATCATGCCGAGGGCGGCTTGGCGATACTCTTTGGCAACCTGGCCCCCGACGGCGCCGTGGTCAAACAGTCGGGTGTGGACCCTTGCATGATGGTTTATGAGGGCAAAGCCCGGGTCTTTGACGGGGAGGACCAGGCGTATGCGGCCATCATTGGCGGGGAGATCCACCCCGGCGATGTAGTGGTCATCCGTTATGAGGGACCCAAGGGCGGGCCGGGTATGCGCGAAATGCTCTCTCCCACCTCCGCCATTGCTGGCATGGGGCTCAAGGACAAAGTGGCCCTCATCACCGACGGCCGGTTCTCCGGCGCCAGTTGGGGGGCTTCCGTTGGGCATATCTCCCCGGAAGCGGCTGATGGCGGCCCGATTGCCTTGATTCAAGAGGGTGACCGGATCCTGATGGATATTCCGGGCCGGAAGTTGGAGCTCTTAGTCAGTGACGAGGAATTGGCTGCTCGGCGCCAGACCTGGCAACCGCCAAAACCCAAGGTTACCAAGGGCTATTTGGCCCGGTACGCGCGGTTGGTCCGGTCGGCCAATACCGGCGCCGTGCTGGAGTGACAGGAGTGAGGCAGATGGATTGGGTGGAACTGCTGGTAACCAAGGATTTGGCAGAAGCGGAGTTCACCAAGGGCTTGCTGGAGGCCGCAGCGATCCCCGTGGTTTTACAGGGTGAGAATGCCGCCCTCATCTTTCCCGGTGTCATTGGGGAGATCCGGGTTTTGGTCCCCGCGGACTGGGCAGAAGCCGCACGCCAGGTGTTGAACCAGGACACCACCGAAATGGATGCGGAAGAATAGCGGAAGAATAATTGATGGGGAATAATTAGAAGATCCTGTTTTGGCAAGCAACGCAGACGGACAAAGGGAAGCGATGTTAAACATTGGCCCACAATATACCCTGATCGTTTTTATGCGATCGGTCTGTATATTGTGGGTCAATAAATATTTATTAATTTTCCCCGTTGCTCGGCAGTCAAGGTTTATATCCAATTTTAAAGGAATCTTCAGCCCCGGCGCGAATGAAGAACGCCTGGAACGATCGGCCCTTTATTTGTTATGTGGTTTAATGTAGTATAAATATACGACATAGCTTTTGACATCCACCGGCGACGACCCCGATGAAAACCAGAAAAATTCTTGTTAAGACCGGCCGAAATAAGGGTAAAATAAGTTGCATTAATTTTCAAGGTCTTGTATAATTATAAATAACATTTTCAACCAAACGACGGAGGGGTTAAACTTGATCAAATTTGGCATTATTGGCGCCAATGGTTATGGCGGCGGTGAGTTGTTAAGGTTGCTTTCCCAACACCCCCAGGTGGAACTGGGGATGATTGCCTCGCGTTCCCAGGAGGGAAAGCGGCTGGAGGAGGTCTTCCCGACTTTCTGGGGACATCCCTGGGGTAAAGTAACCTTTGTCGATAGTGAGGATCCAAGTTGCACCGCAGGGTGCGATCTGGTCTTTATGGCAGTGCCCCACGGCGTTTCGGCCAAGCTGGGCCCCGCCCTCCTGGCTCAAGGGGCGCGGCTAATTGACCTGGGGGCGGATTTTCGTTTTAAGGATCCCAAGGTCTACTCGGAATGGTACAAGGTGGAACATCAAGCCCCCGAATTACTAGCGGAGGCTGTCTACGGCCTGCCGGAACTCTTCCGGGACGAATTGCCCGGGGCCCGGGTGGTGGGTAACCCCGGCTGTTATCCCACGGCCACCTTACTTGGGTTGGCGCCGTTGGTCAAAGCTGGGCTGATTGATCCAGACCGGATCATTATTGATGCCAAGTCCGGGTTCTCCGGTTCCGGGCGAACGGCCAAACCGGAACTGGTCTGCGGGGAGACTGCCGATAATATGCGGGCCTACGGTGTGGCCACCCACCGGCACACCCCGGAGATCGAGGCTGTGGTGGCGCGGCTGGCAAGCCGCCCAGTGACGGTCTCCTTTACCCCGCATGTGGTACCGATGCCGCGGGGGATTCTGTCTACTTTGCATTTAACCCTGCGGCAACCGGCGACGACCGCGGATTTGATCGATGTTTTTAATGCGGCCTATATGAAGGAACCCTTCGTTTGCGTACTGCCAGAACCTTACTTGCCTGAGACCAAGGGCGTGCTGGGCAGCAATCGTTGCCAGATTGGCGTGCGGGCCGACCGCCGGACCGGCCAGGCGATTGTGGTCTCGGTCATCGACAATCTGGTCAAAGGCATGGCCGGCCAAGCGATCCAGAATATGAACCTGATGTTTGGTTTGGAAGAGACTACCGGCCTCCTGCACCCGGGGATGTGGCCATAAGGAACCGCCAAGGCAGAAGGAGTCGGTGGCCAAGCGGCAGCGGAGCCGGATTTGGTGCACAAAACTGGTGTAGGTATGGGGAGAGGAAAGAAGGAAGCTATGGCATTGTTTCCAGCAGAAGTCTGGCGGGTTGCCCGGGAGGCGTATACGGCGGGTGGCGGCTGCCATGACTTTTCCCACATCGAACGGGTCTACCGGTTGGCGTTACGAATTGCGGAGGAAGAGGGTGCTGACCAGCAGATTGTGGGTTTGGCCGCCCTCTTTCATGATATTGGCCGGCCAGAGGAGGAAGCCTCCCAGGGGTTGGTCTGTCATGCGGAGGCAGGGGCACGGAAGGCCCTTGTCATCTTGCAGCAACAACTGGGGTTGCCGGAATCTTTGGTGGAGCAGGTCTGCCACTGCATCGCCGCCCACCGGTTTCGGAAGCAAGCCGGTTCCCCTCTGAGTTTGGAGGCCAAATGCCTGTATGATGCGGATAAACTGGATTCCCTCGGTGCTGTTGGTGTTGCCCGGGCCTATCTTTGGCTGGGTGAGCGGGGTGGAGCGGTTTACCGGCGATACCCCATGGAAGGGCAGGATCCCCACGGGCTCGGTTACTGCCCGCCGGAGGACGATTCCCTGCAGCGGGAGTGGAAGGTTAAGTTAAAAAAGATTAAGGACCGGCTCTATACGGAGGCGGGCCGCCGGATGGCGCGGCAAAGGCACCGGACAATGCAGGAGTTCCTGTACCGTTTAGAGCGGGAGGTCATGGGGGAGGAATGATGATGGAGAAGAAAGCATGGGTTGCCATTCCAGGCGGGGTTACGGCGGCGCTGGGTTTTCGTGCCCATGGCATTGCCAGCGGGGTAAAAAAGAAGGGCGGTTTGGACCTGGCCCTGGTGGCATCCGACCAACCAGCCAGCGCTGCGGCGGTTTTTACCACCAATAAAGTGGTGGCTGCGCCAGTGGTGGTCTCCAGGGAGCATGTGGCCGACGGGACGGCCCGGGCGGTCATCCTAAACAGCGGTAATGCCAATGCCTGTCTGGGGGAGGCAGGCCTAAAGGCTGCGCGGTTGATGGCAGCCTCAGCCGGTCAGGCCTTGGGGCTGAGAGAATCCGATGTACTGGTAGCTTCCACCGGGGTGATTGGAGCGGCCTTTCCAGTGGAGAAGATTGTGGCGGCCATTCCCCAGCTGGTGGCGGGGCTATCTCCGGCGGGCGGCGGGACAGCGGCCCAGGCTATTATGACCACCGACACGGTGGCCAAGGAGTTTGCCGTGGAATTGACGATTAATGGCCAACCGGTGCGCATTGGGGGCATGGCCAAGGGTTCGGGGATGATCCAACCCAATATGGCCACGATGCTGGCGGTAGTTACTACTGATGCAGCGATCCTGCCCGGCCTGCTCCGGCAGGCCTTGACTGCTGCTACCAGTGTCTCCTTTAACCGGATTACTGTGGATGGAGATACCAGTACCAATGATTCCCTCTTTGTCCTGGCCAACGGTGCTTCCGGGGTCAAGATCGAGGAGCCTGGCGTAGCCTATGAGTTGTTCCAGGCGGCTCTCACCCACGTTTGTACCGAACTGGCCAAGATGATCGTCCGGGACGGGGAGGGCGCTACGAAACTGGTGACTATCAAAGTGACGGGCGCCAGGGATGAGGGCCAGGCGGAGCAGGCCGGCCGGGCGGTGGCCAATTCCAACCTGGTGAAGACCGCCTTTTTCGGTGAGGATGCCAACTGGGGGCGGATCCTGGCGGCTGTGGGTTACTCCGGGATTGACTTTGCGCCGGAGCAGATCCGGATCGCCTTGGGCGACCTGCCGGTCTTCACTGATGGCTCCGGCCTGCCCTTTGATGAGGAGCGGGCAGCCAAGATCCTGGCGGAACCGGAGATTACCGTCCACATCGACTTGGGACAGGGAACGGCCGAAGCCACCCTTTGGACCTGCGACCTTTCCTATGAGTACGTGAAGATTAACGGCAGTTACCGGACTTGATGCCGCAGCCGGATCACATAGATCAAAAATATAACGTTCATTAACCAATCCTAATTTGGACTTAAAATGATATTGCATAGGAGGGGTTTTTTTGGAACAATTTCAAGAGCGCGCCCGGATTCTCATTGAAGCAGTGCCCTATATCCGCACTTTTTACGGGAAGACCTTCGTTATTAAATATGGCGGCAATGCCATGATTAATGAAGAACTGAAGAAATCGGTGATCCTCAATATTATTCTCTTAAAATATTTGGGACTCAACCCCGTGATCGTCCATGGCGGCGGGCCGGAGATTACGGCCATGCTCAAACGGGTGGGCAAAGAGACCTCCTTCGTCGGCGGGCAACGGGTAACCGATGCTGAGACAATGGATATCGTCACGATGGTGCTCAGCGGCAAGATCAATAAGGATCTGGTGTCGCTTCTGAACCAGTACGGCGGTAAGGCCGTGGGCATCTCCGGTCATGACGGGAAATTATTGACCGCCAAGAAACGGCAGGGCCAGGCCGGTCCCGATGGGAATCCGGTGGACTTGGGCTTTGTCGGTGATGTGGAGGAGATCTGCCCGGATATCCTGCAATTGCTGTTGGAGCGGGATTTTATCCCGGTGGTGGCCACTGTCGGGGTGGGGCCCGATGGCCAGAGTTATAACATCAACGCCGATACGGTGGCCGGGCAATTGGCCGCTGCCTTAAAGGCGGAGAAGTTAATCATGCTCACGGATGTGGAGGGGATCTACGAGAACCCCAAGGATCCGTCCACCCTTATCTCCGCTTTGACAGTGGCAAAGGCCCGGGCCATGATGGCGGAGAGCCGCATTGACGGGGGTATGATCCCCAAGGTGGAAGCCTGTATTTATGCGCTGGAGCATGGCGTGGAGCGGACTCATATCATCGATGGCCGCCTGATGCACTCCCTGCTCCTTGAGGTATTAACCGATAGCGGTATTGGCACCATGGTTGTGAAGTAGAGGAGGCGCCAGAGAAATGGCAATGCAGGATTTATTGGCCCGGGCTGACCGGATCTTCATGAAGAACGTGGGCCGGTTGGACCTGGTTTTTGTCAAGGGCAAGGGTGCCCGGTTATGGGATGCGGACGGCAAGGAGTATATCGACTTTTTGACCGGCGTTTCCGTGACGTCGCTGGGTCACACTCATCCTGCCGTAACCAGGGTCCTACAGGAGCAGGCGGAGAAGATTGTTCATGTCTCCAACTACTTTTACCTGGAAGAACAGATTGCTGCTGCCGAACGTTTGGCGGACTTGGTTGGGCTGGACCGGGTCTTCTGGTCCAACAGCGGGGCGGAGGCCAATGAGGCCGCCATCAAACTGGCCCGCAAATATGGCGCGGCAAAGGGCAAGTATGGCTTTGTCTCTGCTTTAAAGTCCTTCCATGGCCGGACCCTGGGGGCCCTTTCCCTAACAGGCCAACCAAAGTACCAGGATAGTTTCCGGCCTTTGCCCGAGGGATTTACTTATGCACCTTTGAATGACTTGGCTGCTTGGGAACGGGCGATTGGACCGGAGACCTGCGCCCTGGTGGTGGAGCCGGTGCAGGGAGAGGGCGGCGTTTACCCGGCCACCACCGAGTTTTTGGCGGGCCTGCGGGAACTGTGCGACCGCCACGGGCTGCTTTTGATCTTCGATGAGGTCCAGACCGGCTTCGGGCGGACAGGCAAGTTCTTTGCCTGGCAACATACGGGGATCAAACCGGATATTCTCACCACTGCCAAGACCCTGGGGGCCGGGATTCCCATTGGCGCCATGCTGGCTAAGGAGGATGTGGCGGCCGCCTTTACTCCAGGCGACCACAGTACGACCATTGGCGGCGGTGGCATGGCCTATGCGGCGGCGCTGGCGGTCATGGACGTCCTGGAAAGGGAGAACCTGCCACAACGCGCCTGGGAGTTGGGGGAGAAAATTTTGGCCACCTTCCGGGAGTGGGGGCGGAACATGCCCGTGATTAAGGAAGCCCGCGGCCTGGGTCTGATGCTCGCCTTGGATTTGACGGTACCGGCCAAGCCGGTGATGCTGGAATGCTTGCGGCGGGGGCTGATTGTGAACGCTGTCACCGAGACGGCCCTCCGGCTCCTTCCGCCGTTAAACATCGCGGAAGAGGATCTGGCGGCGGGCTTGGCCATCTTGAAAGATGTCTTGAGCACTGCCGGGCAGGCCGGTTAAGCGGGAAGGAAGGCGGCATTTGGTCTGCCTGCCAAATTGCCCCTGGGCTTACCAGTATTTTATGTTATAATAATGCTTGGTTTAAATGGCAAAGACATTAGGCACAAAAAGAGTCTTAGCGCTGATAAAGCCTGGAAAGATAAGGAGGAGCGGAACGTGGAGGTTAAAAAGGTTGTTTTAGCTTATTCTGGCGGTTTGGATACGTCCATCATCATTCCTTGGCTGAAGGAGAATTACGGCTGTGAAGTGATTGCCTACGCCGCCGATGTGGGCCAGGGAGAGGAATTGGAACCCCTGCGGGAGAAGGCCATCAAGACCGGCGCCAGCAAGATCTACATTGAAGATCTGCGGGAGGAATTTGTCACCGATTTTATCTGGCCGATGCTCAAGGCGGGGGCGGTGTATGAAGGAAAGTACCTGCTTGGCACCTCTGTCGCCCGGCCGGTGATTGCCAAACGGCATATGGAGATCGCGGCGAAGGAAGGCGCCGATGCGGTGGCCCACGGCGCCACAGGCAAGGGCAACGACCAGGTCCGTTTTGAGCTGACCTTCCGGTCGATCAATCCGAACATCAAGATTATTGCTCCCTGGCGGGAATGGGAGATCAAGTCCCGGGAGGATGCCATTGACTATGCGGCGGCCCGGGGGATCCCGGTGCCGGTCACCAAGGAAAAGCCCTATTCCATGGACCGCAACCTCTGGCATATCTCTTACGAAGGCGGCATTCTTGAGGATCCGTGTAACGCGCCGCCGGAAGACATGTACCTGCTGACGGTCTCCCCGGATAAGGCCCCGGATACTCCAGAGTACTTGGAGATCGATTTTGAGCGGGGCATTCCCGTGGCCATTAATGGGCAGGCTTATGGCCCTGTAGAGATGCTGGAGTACCTGAACCAGGTGGCCGGCAAGCATGGCGTGGGCCGGGTGGATATTGTGGAGAACCGGTTGGTAGGGATGAAATCCCGGGGTTGCTATGAGACGCCGGGCGGCACAGTCCTTTATACCGCCCACCGGGAACTGGAATACTTGACCTTGGAACGGGATACCATGCACTATAAAGAGTTGGTGGCGGCGAAATACGCTGAGCTGGTTTACTACGGTCAGTGGTTCAGCCCGCTCAAGAAGGCTTTGGATGCTTTCATTGACTCCACCCAGGAACGGGTGACCGGGACAGTGCGGGTGAAACTCTGGAAAGGACATTGCATCGCCGTGGGCCGGAAGTCCCCGTATTCGTTGTACCGGGAAGACTTAGCCACCTTCGGGCGGGACAATGTTTACGACCAAAAAGACTCAGCCGGCTTTATCAAGTTGTTTGGCTTGCCGCAGCAGGTTTGGAACATGGTGGAGCGGCAAAACCGGTAAGACGCTGTTATCCCCCTTCCCCGCATAGGAAGGGGGATATGCATCAGATGGTAGGGAATGGGGGATTGGCATGAAACTTTGGGGTGGCCGATTTGCGAAGGAGACGGACCGGCGGATGGAGGAATTCCATTCCTCCATCGGCTTTGATCAGCGCCTGGCGGCGGTGGATATCCGGGGCAGCATTGCCCACGCCCGGATGCTCGGGAAAGTTGGCATTATTACCCCGGCGGAAGCGGAGAGCCTGATCCAGGGGCTGGAAGGGATCCTGGCGGATGTGGAGGCGGGGAAGATCCAATTTGACCCGGCGGCCGAGGATATCCATATGAATGTAGAGAAGATCCTGACCGAGCGGGTGGGTGAGGTGGGCAAAAAGCTCCATACCGCCCGCAGCCGCAATGACCAGGTGGCGCTGGACTTCCGTTTGTACACTGCGCTGAAGATCGAAGAGACTGACTTGGCCCTGGCAGAGCTCCAACGGGTCCTGGTGGAGTTGGCCGAGGAGCATCTAACCACTTTAATGCCGGGTTACACCCATTTGCAACGGGCCCAACCGGTCACTTTGGCCCATCACCTGTTGGCCTATTTCGAGATGTTCCGCCGGGACCGGGATCGCCTGGCCGATGTGGCCAAACGGGTCAAGGTTTCCCCGCTGGGCTCCGGCGCCATTGCCGGGACCCCCTTCCCCATTGACCGCCAAATGGTCGCGGCGGAACTTGGCTTGCCGGGGATCACCCGCAACTCCATGGACGCTGTCAGCGACCGGGATTTTGCTTTGGAGTTCATCTTTGCTTTGGCTGTAATCATGATGCACCTCAGCCGGTTCTGCGAGGAGCTGATCCTCTGGTCCTCCATGGAATTCCGGTTTGTGGAGATCGACGATGCCTATGCCACCGGGAGCAGCATGATGCCGCAGAAAAAGAACCCCGACGCGGCAGAGTTGATCCGGGGCAAGACGGGCCGGGTCTACGGGGATTTAATGGGCCTATTGACCGTGATGAAGGGCTTGCCCCTGACCTACAACAAGGACATGCAGGAGGATAAAGAGGCCCTCTTTGATGCGGTGGATACGGTGTTGGGCTGTTTGGCTGTGTTCACGCCCATGCTGGCCACGGCGACTTTCAACCGGGATAAGCTGGGCAGCGCCACGCGGGAAGGCTTCCTTAATGCCACTGATCTAGCTGATTTTCTTGTTACCAGGGGAGTGCCTTTCCGGGAGGCCCATGAGGTGGCGGGCCGCGCTGTGCGTTATGCCATAGAAAAAGGTAAAACCCTGGAAGAGCTGACGGAGGAAGAATACAGGCAATGGACGGCGGCGGATCTGGCCGGGCTTAAAGAGGCCGTTGGGATGGAGGTCTGCCTGTCCCGCCGGCAGGTGCCGGGCGGGCCGGCGCCGGATGCGGTACGGCAGGCTATTTTGGAGGCAAAAAACTATTTAAAAATAAATAATTAATGATCTTAAGACAGAAGCTAAACAACCGGCCTTGGGCCGGTTGTTTTTTGGATGCCCCGGCTAAGCTTGGCAGAACCGGTGGCGCCCGCCAGGAATACCGGGAACTCTGTCGAACTTTCGTTGGAGGAATGAAAAGCCCGGAGTTAAGTAGGAGGTTTCACTGGTAGCGAATCGGATTTGGCTTTTGGGTAAGGTGGTGTAAGTATGAAAGAAGTGGTTGCTGCTATTTTGGTCCACGAGGGGCGGATCCTCATCGCCCGCAGGAAAGAGGGAGATCCCTTGGCCCATTTTTGGGAGTTTCCCGGGGGAAAAGTCGAACCCGGCGAGACCAAGGAAGAATGCCTGCGCCGGGAGATGCGGGAAGAGTTTCAGATTGAAGTGGAGGTACAGGCCTTATTCGGTCAGAGTGAATACTGTTACGAACATGGGGCCATCAGGCTGTGGGGGTTTTGGACCCGGTGGGTAGCGGGGGAAATGTGCCCGCTTGTTCATGAAGAGGTCCGTTGGGTTGATGCCCGGGACATAAAGAATTTTGTTTTTGCCCCGGCAGACCGGCCCTTTGCGGAGAAACTTGCCACGCTCAAGCCTGCTGCTTTCCGGTAAAAGGATAAAACAAGGGGACAAGCAGAGCTAGAAGTGTAGCCATTGCTTGTCCCTGTTATTTACAACCCTTTTTAGTTAGGAATTTCTTATTTGGCCAAGGGTAAGACTAATGTAAACTTAGTCCCCTTCCCCAGTTCGCTTTCGACGGAGATGGTACCGCCGATGGCTTCCGCAGTTTCTTTGGCAATGGCCAGGCCAAGGCCGATGCCACCGGTATTCCGGGACCGGGAGGGATCCACCCGGTAAAAACGGTCGAAGATGTGGGGCAACAGTTCGCCGGGGATTCCCACGCCTTCATCCTCCACCTGGAGGAGGGCCTTTTCCCCTTGGCGGGTCAGGGTCAGGGTAACCTTTCGCCCGTCATGCTCCGGCGTATATTTGGCGGCGTTGACCAACAGGTTGTCCAGGATTTGGGAGATGGCTTGGCCGTGGGCCATGACCCGGACCGGCTCCTCGGGCAGGATTATCCGGAGGGTAATGCCTTTGCGGATGAACAGCGGTGTCATGCGTTCTTCTGCCTGACGGACCACCAAGTTCAGGTCGAGGGGGATAAGATTGAGGTTCTCCCGGAACTGTTCCACCAAGGCAATGGATTGCAGCTCTTCCACCAGTTGGACCAGGCGGAGGGTTTCGTCCGTCAAGGTAGCAAGATTTTCGGGTGTGGGTTCCAGGACGCCGTCGGCAAAGGCCTCCAGGTGGCTTTGGATGGTGGTGATGGGCGTCCGCAGTTCGTGGGCGGTATCGGCCAGTGACTTCCGGCGCAAGGCGTCGGCCCGTTCCAATTCTGCTGCCAGGTGATTCATGGTTTCAGCCAGTTGGCCAAGTTCACCGGCGCCCCGGAAATTGGTCCGGGCTTTCAGGTCGCCACCGGCCAAGCGCTGTGCCGTGGCGGTCAGTTCCGCCAGGGGCCGGGTGAGGTACTCGGCACCAAACAGGCCCACAATCACCGCGAGGATGCCAGCGAATAACGAGGCAAAGAGAATGGCGCGGCCGATGGCCCGGTGGAACATCTTCTCCCGGGGCGGGAAATTGGCCTGGTTGGGCGGGCCATAAATCCAGGCTGTCCCGACAAGCTGGTCGTCGATGTACAAGGGTACGGACACCAGGGGTCGCCTGGGCCGCCTGAGCCGCCTGAGGTTCTGTTGGGGCAGGAAACTTTGGGCTTCCGGGTTCAACTCTTCCCGGAGGAAGAGGGTCCGGCCATCTTCATCGGTGAGGCGGACCACACCGGCTGACCGCAAAATTAAGGGAGCCGAGGGTAATTTAAAGAATTCTTCCCAGCTCTCGGCCACTTGATGGATGCGGGTCAGGGTGTTGATCATTTCTTCCCGGCGTTGCCGGTGGAATTCACTGAGATAATGCTGGAAGGAACGGTTTAGGGTATAATCGATGATGGAGGAAGTGAGAAACAGGACACCACAGACCAAACTGATAAGGAGGATCACAATCCGCCAGCGCAGACTCTTCAAGCTGAAGTCACCTCACCTGTAAAACGGTAGCCCACGCCGAAGACCGTTTGGATGTACTGGGGTTTCTTTGGATTTTCTTCGATCTTTTGCCGGAGATTTTTGATGTGGGCGTCGACGGTCCGGTCGTAGACCATCATTTCTGCGCCGTGTACCTCTTCCAGCAGCCGTTCCCGCTTGAAGACCTGTCCCGGATGGGTGGCCAGCAGCAAGAGCAGCCGGAATTCAGTGGGCGTAAGGTCAATAACGCGATCGCCCTTCCGTACTTCATAACGGTTGGGGTCAATGCGCAAATGGCCTCCGTTGAAGATTAACGCGGTGGGAACATTGGCCGGGCGGTGATTGGCCCGGCGCAAGAGGGACTGGACCCGCGCCACTAGCTCTCGGGGGCTGAATGGTTTGGTCAGATAATCATCGGCGCCGATCTGGAGGCCAAAGACCCGGTCGTCTTCGGTGCTGCGTGCCGAGAGAATTAAGATGGGCACTTCGCTCTCCTGGCGGATTTTCGTGCAGACCAGATCCCCGGAGACCTTCGGGATCATCCGGTCCAAAATTATAACATCCGGTGTTTGTCTGTGGAAGAGAGCCAGGCCTTCTTCACCATCGGCAGCAGAGGTGACGGTATAGCCTTCCTTTTCTAAGTAAGCCTGAATGATCTGGGCGATCTTCGGCTCATCCTCAATGACGAGAATATGGGCGCTCACTTGCGGATCTCCTCCTTTTGAGGAATCGTGTGGCAATCATTTATATTAAACAATACGGGATATATGTTTATTTTTCTTGTTGAGCAGTTGGAATTCCTGCAAATCCTGTATTGGTCAGTTCTAGCAAAATAAGCTATTGACAGGAACAGGGATTCCGGTTACAATAAAACCATACCCCGTAGGGTATATACGGAGTTTGCTTGAATGGACAGACTTGATTCTTTGAGGGTGGTGGGGATGGAGCAGGCCGAAGGTTTTGGAACAGAGCTAAGGTCGGAGGTTATCTCCAGGTTGCGGCGGATCGAAGGGCAAGTCAGGGGGATCCAGCGGATGATCGAGGAGGAACGGTCTTGCCGCGAGGTGATCCTCCAGTTGGCGGCAGTGAAGTCCGCGGTGGTTCAGGTGGCAATGACCATCCTCAGCCACGAGATGGTGGATTGTCTTGCCCGCAAGACCGGCAGCGAGCAGGATCGGGAAGGGGCCCTCGACCGGTTTATGGAACTGTTTAAGAAATTTTCTTAACAAAAGGGGGAAGTCCGAATGGCAATGACTTTGACAGCGGAGAATTTTCAACGGGAAGTTCTGGAGTACCAGGGAGTTGCCCTCGTGGATTTTTGGGCACCGTGGTGTGGGCCTTGCCGGATGGTGGCCCCGACCATTGATGAGTTGGCGGAGGAGTACGCTGGGAAGGCGAAGATCGGTAAGGTCAACACCGACGAGAATCAGGAGTTGGCCGCCAAGTATAGCGTGATGTCCATCCCGACCATGATTATCTTTAAGAATGGGCAAGTGGTGGACCAGATTACCGGGGCTTACCCTAAAAACATTCTGAAGTCCCGTTTAGATCAATGGCTCTAAGGTTCTTTTATTAGTTAGATCTAAAGCAAAAAAAGAAAAACAGGCAACGCAGTTTGCCTGTTTTTTGCTTTCCAGTACCCTGGTTTTCTGACTTAAGCCAGTGACATCTCGCATTTTCTCAGGATGGACTCCCAGTTGCGGTCCACCTCGGCTTGGAGCTCCGCCAGGAGATGGGTGTTCTCCGGGCGGAAGAGATGACGGAAGCGGTTCTGCCGGCGCAGCCAGTCGATGTAGGAGCTTTTTTCTTTAGGCTGGTAGTTTATTTGCCATCGGCCGTCCGCCACCTCGTACAAGGGCCAATAACAGCTGTTGACGGCTTCGCGGACGATGTCGACGGTTTGGTCGGGGTCAATTCCCCAGCTCAGACGGCATGGCGTCAGAATATTGATGAAGGTGGGGCCGTCTGTGGCCAAGGCCTTCTCGACCTTGGCCACCATGTCGTTCCAGTGGGCGATGGCAGCCTGGGCAACATAGGGCAGGCCATGGGCAGCCATAATGGCGGTCAGGTCTTTACGGGGCTGGGGCTTCCCGGCCAGGTTTCTTCCCACCGGCGAGGTGGTGGTGTTGGCGCCCCGGGGGGTGGCCCCCGACCGTTGAATCCCGGTATTGGCGTAGGCCCCGTTGTCGTAACAGATGTACAATAAGCGATGGCCCCGCTCCATGGCTCCCGAGAGGGATTGGAGGCCAATGTCGTAGGTTCCCCCGTCGCCGCCAAAGGCGATGAACCGGATCTCCCGGTCGATACGGCCTTTTTTGCGCAGGGCGCGGTAGGCGGTCTCCACCCCGCTCATGGTGGCAGCGGCGTTTTCGAAGGCATTGTGAATGAAGGGAACTTCCCAGGCAGTGAAGGGGTACAAGGCGGAGGTGACGGAGAGGCAACCGGTGGCTGAACCCACCACCACCGGCAGTTCCGTGGCCTTCAGAACCAGGCGGACCATAATGGGAAAACCGCAGCCGGAACAGGCGCGGTGTCCGGGGGTGAAGCGCTCCCCGCGTTGAACCAGGGTTTTGACATTGGGCATCCGCAAGCTTCCTCCTTATTTCTCCGGTTATTGTCTGGTATTGGTCTTCCCGGCCATCTCCGGGGGGAGAACTTGTTGGACTTTGATTAGCGTCCAGGCCAGGAACGCAGCGAGCGCTGCCAAGCCGGCCGTACTTAGGAAAAGAGTGCTGGCGCCCAATCTGTCACTGAGACCAAAGACCGGTGGGCCGATGGCCACACCAAAGAAGCGGACCGTACCGTAAAGGCAGGTGACAAGGCCCCGTTCTCCGGCGCCGGCCGCAGAGGTGATTAAGGTATTGAGGGAGGGTAGGACCAAGCCGGCGCCAATGCCCAGAACGGTGGCAGCGATGAGCCGCAGGAGGGTGGAGTGGAGCAAAAAATAGCTGGCAAGGGCGGCGGCGATGGCGGCCAGCCCAATGATGGCGGTGGTCTTCAGGATTTTTGCCAGATACTGCTTTAACACCGTCCCGAGGATAAAGGCGGTTATTGCCATGAAGAGGACGGGTATGGCAATCAGGAGCCCCCGCTGGAAGACTTGGAAGCGGGCCTGTTCCAACTGGTCGGAGAGGAAACTGAGCAGGCCAAAGAGGCTAAACAGGGCCACGGTTCCTGCAAAGAACGCCCCCAGCAAAGCGGTGCCTTTTTGGGTCCAGACCTCCTTTAAGCCTTTCAGGTACTCCATGGTGGATTGGGCCTTTTTTTTATTGTCTGGTTCTTTGACCAGAAACCAGACAACGGCGGCAATGGGAAGGGCCAGGATGCCGTAGACAAAGAAGGGAATGTACCAGGCGATGAGGGCGACTGCTGCGCCAGCCAAGGGGCTGATGACCTTACCGAGGCCATTGGCGGCTTCCAAGAGGCCCAAGGCTTGGGCCCGTTGTTTGCCCTGGATCAGGTCGCCCACCAAGGCCATGGCCAACTGGTAGGTGCCACCGGCGCCGATGCCTTGTAGGATGCGGGCGCCAAGGATGCAGGGGTAGGGTTTGGCTAAGAAAATGGCGGCCAAACCGGCTAAGATACCGCCAGTGCCATAGATCAGGAGGGCCGGCGCCATCACTGTTTTTCGCCCAATATGGTCGGAGAGCAGGCCCGCCAAGGGGATGGTAATGCCCGCTGGGATGGAAAAGGCAGTAATCAATAAACCTGCTTGGAGCAGGTTGATGTGGAGGCTTTTTTGGATGGCGGGGAGGACTGGGATTAGCATGGAATTGCCCAAGACCATAATGAAGGGGACCAGGGTCAAGAGATAGACGGTGGACATGTTGGCAGCGTTGTTTGCTTCCTTTGTCTGGGTCATGCACTTCTCTCCTCCAATTCTTTACCTGGGGCTTAGTCTGCCCAAAACAGTTTCTGTCATAACCCAGGAAGGAAGAGAGATAATAAATTAAATGGTAATTTTATGGAGGGATAAGAATGCATTTAACCCCGGAAGAGTTCATGAAGAAGGCGGTCATCAATGAGACGGAGATGGTCCGGGACTATCAACATTTTGCCGATCATGTTGCCGATCCCCAAATTGCTGAGGCGTTTCGCCACTTTGCGCAGGAGAATGGAATCCGGGCAGCCAAGATCAAAGCTTTTCTTGGTGAAAAAATTCAAGATCCTGAAGAAGATAAGGTGCAATAGGGGGCGCAAAATGTTGCCCCCTTCGTTTTGCGGCGCCGAAAAACATACTCCCCAAGGTTAAACCTGGGTTAACAAATTAGTGCCCGGAAGGAAACCGGTATAATACGTTGAATAACTGGAAAATCTGGCAGGAACCGGTCGGAAGAACCGGAGAGCACCATGGGAGGGAATGGTGATGAAAGAGATCCGTTTACCTTTTATCGGTCCTGATGCCGATGGCTGCCTTTTGGAACGGTGGTTGATCAAGCCCGGCGATACCATTGAGATTGACCAGGATATTGCCGAACTGTCGGTGGATGGTGAATCCTTTGTTCTTCCTTCCCCCTTGGATGGGATTGTCCAAGAGCTTTGCGCCGAACCCGGCGAGTATGTTACCCTTGGTGAAACCCTGGTTAAACTGGACGAGATCTAACGGTAAAGATGATGACGGAATAAGGCAGAAAACAAAAAGACCGCATTGCGGCCTTTTTTGTTTTCTAAACAGAGTTTAACGGCTGGATAAATGTCATGGAAGAACTAAAGACTTTTCCTCTCCGAAAACAGGGCGTTAACGCCGGGCCTTCTCCCGGGCGACCTGTAAGAGCTCCATGGCTTTTTCCCGGTCAATCCATCCGTAGACCACAGATTCTTTCCCTTCCAACTCCTTGTAAATACTGAAAAAGTACTCAATTTCCCGCAGAAGGTGGGGTGAAAGGTCGCTGAGGTTTTCCACGCCGTCGTAGCGGGGGTCCACCGCCGCAACGCTCAGAATCTTTTGGTCCTCCCCCTTATCGTCGGCCATGAGCAGGCCGCCGATGACGCGCGCCGGCACCACGCAGCCGGGGAAGGTGGGGGCGGAGATCATAACCAAGATATCCATGGGGTCCCCGTCCTCCGCCAGGGTATCGGGGATAAAGCCGTAATCGGCCGGATAGTGGACAGGGGAGTATAGTACCCTGTCCAAACGGAATTGTTTCGCGGCTTCATCGTACTCGTACTTGTTGCTGCTACCTTTCGGGATTTCAATAAAGGCTTCTACCAGGTAATTTGTACTCATTACTGCTTGTCTCCTTCCGCTTGGCCGCTTGGAAGGTCCTCCCGGGGGAGTCATAGTAGACCGGGAACCGGCATAAGTCTGGTTTAGACCGGCAATTGGGGGGACGGAAATGAACAGGGCCATGCTTGTGGTGGGTATTTTTTTATTATTATTCGCGCTGGGCGCCGGCGGGGGCAGCGAGGTGTTCTTCCAACAAAAAGACCCTCTTGGGGATGACAATGGGCCAGGCACCTATCTTTACCCGCGCAATGTGGCTTTTGAGCCTTACGAAGGCCTCTTTGACCTCATTGGTTTTTCCGTTTGGCGGGAAAAAGAAGAAGAGATTCTCTTCGATCTCCAAATGGCCAAGATTACCAATCCTTGGGCTGCACCGGAGGGTTTTATCCATCCGGTTATCCATATTTATATTGATTCGGGGCCGGGAGGGCAAATCCTGCCAGCCAGTTCGGGTCCAGACGTACTTTTTCGTCCGGAGTATGCTTGGGACTATTGTCTGATCGCTGCCGGTTGGGGAAACAGCCGGTTTCTGGCGGCGGATGAAGGAAATGGCCGTATCTTGCAGCCCATCTCTGCTGAGGTCTTGGGCGACCGGCGAACCATTCGGCTCCGGGTTCCCGTCACCTTGTTGGGCGTGCCCAACCGGCGCTGGCGTTATTATGTTTTAGTCGGCAGTTATGACGGTTTCGGCCCCGGTTTATTCCGGGATATTCGCGCCACAGAGAGTGAATGGTTCTTTGGTGGTGGACATGATAAACCCGGAGAACCCCGGGTTTTGGATCTGTTGGCCCCTGCCACCGGCAAGTACACCCAGCAGCAACAATTGCGCTATGACCCCACCGGCAAACGGCGGGTCACCTTAACCCCGGTGGGCCATGGCTTAACTACCGGTTTTCGCTGGTGGAACCTGCTGGCTTGGGCCTTGGTCTTAGGGATGATAGCGGCTGGTTTGATCTGGACGGCGGCCAAGGGCAAACTTTTCGTCTTCTGGCTAAAGATAAAGGACTTCCCGGATGGCCGCTTCCGGTGAGCAGTCAGTAGTGTCCCGGCAGATATGGTTTGGCAGATTGTCTGAAAAATAAAGCAGCCTACATAATCTCTTGCCCCTCCGGGCAAAATTAGGAAAATGGCGTCTTCCGGAGGGGGAATGTACAGTGCAGCGGTTAATGGCAATCGCCGGGAGAATCCGGGCTTTGCTGCCAAAGTTGGGGCTTGTCCAAAGCCAACGACCGGAGAACAGTCTAATCCGCGAGGTGGAGGAGGCAAGACGGGCATGGGAAAACTCCTTGCGGTATTTTAATGATGTGACCGAAGCCGAATTGATCGACTGCGCCATTTATACCATCGGCGCGGCTGAACACCGTTATGCCTACCTTCTCAAGAAGGCCAAGGGTGAATTGGGATGTGACCGTTTGGATGCAGGATGAGGGTCTACCCACCGCGCTGCTCCAAGGTTGCGTCCACCAGCGGCCTTTTTTGCCCGGCCTCCCCATACCATAACAGAAAAAGGATGAGTTTGGGTGTGAGCAGGAGGGGATGGAAAAGTGAAGGGTGAAGTGATTGCTGTCTATTTAGCCATTGTTTTATTGATTTTTTTGGGAGGCAGGCCATGTTTTGCCCCGGTACGCTGGCTGTTGACCCTCCTGTTCAGGGGAGCGTTGGGTGCCGGCGTTTTGGCTTTGGTTAATTTAATCGGCGGTTGGCTGCATTTTATGATCCCCTTGAACCCCTATACCGCCATCTTCGTGGGGTATCTGGGGTTACCGGGTATGGTAACATTACTCCTGTTGAACCGATTGGGGTGAGGACAGTCACCGTTGCCCACCGCCGGGCATAGAGTAGGAGGCGAGGTGACGGCGGTGGAGCGAAGAGTATGTACGCTCTGCGGGGAGTGGTCCCCGCCGGTGTTGACGGTCCTGGGTCACCGGATTTGTGCCCAATGTGAAAGGCGTTTGGTGACGCTTGAGATTCACGATCCCGATTATGATCTTTGGGTCAACGCCTTACGCCGCCTCTGGGTGGATGGACAGTTCGGCAAAGCCCTTTTGGGGCCGAAAGATTAGCCGTGGTATTACTAGGCTAATCTTTTTTTGTTTTTGGCCCCAAGGCTGGTGGAGGTGCGTAAAAAAGGAAACCCCCCTCGCCTGTCGAATTATACCAAACGGAGGATTTACCATGAATAAACAACGTACAGCCCCGCTCTTCGATGGGCTTTTGCATTATTTAGCACGGTCCATGACAGCTTTTCATACGCCCGGCCACCGGGGAGGCCGGGGGTTGGATGAGCTTTTTGCCGGTGCCAACCTGTTGGCCCTGGATCTGACCGAACTGCCGGATCTGGATGGCGCCTCGGTGGAGCAGCGGCGGGCCGAAGCCGAAGGATTGGCGGCGGAGTTTTTTGGCGCTGAAACCAGTCATTTTCTGGTTAACGGCGCCACCGAAGGGATCCTCGCTCTGTTGTTGAGCCTGGGTAAACCGGGAGATACCGTTATTGTAGCGGGGGATTGTCATCTTAGTGTCATTCATGGCTTGATCCTGGCCGACTTAAATCCCGTCTTCCTACCGCCCCAATGGGTTCCCGGCTGGTCTCTGCCGATGCTCCCGGACGCTCAAACCCTGCGCCGTGCTGTGGCCGAGCACCCCGGGGTCTGTGGCGTTTGGCTGACGCATCCCAGTTATGCGGGGGTAATCGGTAATATTCAAGCATTGGCCCAAGTGGTTCACGATTATAATCTACCCTTGCTCTTAGACGAGGCCCACGGGGGATATCTGCAGTTGGCCGGGATTAAGACCCCGGAAGCCAGGGATGTAGCGGACGCGTGGGTGCAAGGCGCCCACAAGATAATGGGCTCCCTGACCCAAACCGGTCTGTTGCATCTTAAGGGGAAACGGCTGGATCACGACAGGGTTGCCCGGTCCTTAGCTTGGGTCCGTTCCACCAGCCCCTCTTACCTCCTTTTGGCTTCCTTGGATACCTTGCGCCGGCGCTTGGCAAGCCGGGGGGAAGCGGATTTCGGTCGCGCGGTGGAGAAGAGTAACACCCTCCGCCGGCAGCTGGCCGCTGCCGGGGTGTGCATGTTGCAAGCAGGCAGTGGGGAGTCTTTTCAAATTGACCCGCTGAAATTGGTGGTTTCTTTTTTGGACAGCGGTTGGACAGGCCCTGCCGCCTGGCGGGTTTTGGCGGAAGAGTTCCGGGTGCAACCGGAGTTCTTCGACCGGGATCAGGTGGGGTTCTTTTTCTCCGGTGCACAACAGGAGCAGGACTGGTCCCTTTTAGCGAGGGCACTAGCCGAGATAAATGCCAGGAAATATTCGGCCATACCGTCACTTGGTCCGCCGCCTCTGGAGCGCCGGGAGACGGTATTACGCCCGCGTGAGGCGGCTTTTGCGAACAGTCGTGATCTGCCGTTACTACAGGCCGGCGATTGTATTGCTGCGTCGGCTGTGGCTCCCTATCCACCGGGGATACCCCTCTGGGTTCCGGGCGAGCGCATCCTTGCGGAGGCAGTGCGGTGGCTGGCGGATTTTCTGGCTGCCGGCGGCCATGTTACCGGTCTTGCCCCAGGCGGGCTGGTGCCGGTGGTCGCTTGACGGTTGGCCCGGAATGCGATATATTCAAAAGATAATTTGAGGAATTTAGCAAGGGAAGTTGACGATAGGATGGCGGGAATATTTATTACTTTTGAAGGAATTGACGGCTGCGGCAAGTCCACCCAGGTCCGTCTCTTCACCGACTGGCTGGTAAAACAGGGCAAGCCAGTGCTGGTGACCAGGGAGCCGGGGGGGACGCCGCTGGCGGAGCGGATCCGCCGCGTGTTACTGGAACCGGTGGAGGAGGAAGTGTACCCTCTAACGGAGATCCTGCTTTATGCCGCATCCCGCGCGCAACATGTGGCCGGGCAGATTGGACCGGCCCTGGCTGCAGGGAAGATCGTGATCTGCGAGCGGTTTGTTGACTCGACCTTCGCTTACCAAGGCTATGGGCTGGGCTACGATCTTGCGCTTATTAAAGAACTTAATCATGTGGCCACCGGTGGCTTGGTACCCGATTGGACGCTATTGATGGATCTGCCCCCGGAGTTGGCGGCCGCGCGCCTGCATGGCCGTGCGGGGGGAGAGGACCGCATCGAAGCCCGGGGGCTTGCCTTTCAAGGGCGGGTGCGCGATGGCTATCTGCGGTTGGCGGCGGATCATCCCAAGCGGATCCACCGGATCGACTTGGGCGACAGGGGAGTGGAAGCCATCCAGTGTGAGATTCAACGGGCATTTCAGTGCCGCTTCCCTGACTTGCTGGGATGATGGGAGCGGACTCGCCGGGCATGTGAAGACGGTTGCCCCGGTGGGAGCAGACGGGAGGTGTTGGCTTGCGGATTGAAGAGCGCCATGGCGCCCAAAACCGGTTGGAACGGCCCGAGACGGATTTACCCCGGGCCACATTGGACTCCTCCTGTTTTCGTACAACATTGGCAACGGTCACTGATCAAACTGGTGACGGAGATAATTTAGAAGAGATCTTGGCCCAGGTGGACCAGGCGGGAAAAGAATTGGCGAAAAATCGTGGACCGGCCGCGTTAAAGAGCTACCGGGAGGCGGTCCGGCGGTTTCTTGAGGCCACTGTGCGACAGTCCTTTCAGATGAAGGATGACCGGCGCTGGGATCGCCGGGGGAATCTCAGGGAATACAAGATAATTGTCGGGGTTAACCAACAATTGGAGGAACTGGCGCGCATGGTCTTGGAAGAGCAGACCCCGAAGATGCAAATTTTAGCTAAGTTGGATGAAATCCGCGGTTTATTGGTGGACCTTATGATATAATTAAACGGACGGGAAATTCCCGGTAATTTTAAGGAGGGTTTTCGCTGGATTCTTATGGGGTAATTGGGCACAGGGACCGCCGGGCTGACCTCCGGCGCGCCATTGTTTCCGGGAAGGTGAGCCACGCTTACCTGTTTCTTGGCCCAACCGGGGTGGGGAAGACCACTTTGGCCAGGGCCTTTGCCAAGGCTTTGCTATGCCTGGAAGCTACCGGCGAAGCCTGTGGCCACTGCCGGTCCTGTTCCCTGTTTGACAGTGGAAACCACCCGGATTTAATTCCTGTCGGTATCGACGGGGAAAGTCTAAAGATTGAGCAGATCCGGGAGCTGCAACGGACTTTGGGTTTTCACCCAGTTTTGTCCCGCAGGAAAGTGGTCTTTCTTCCGTATATGGAAAAGATGACGGAGGTTGCTGCCAACGGATTTCTCAAGACTTTGGAGGAACCTCCGGCAGCCGTTCATTTCCTCGGTGCGGCGGTGGACGAGAGTGTGGTTTTACCGACCATCCGTTCCCGGATGCAGTTGGTTCGTTTAACCTATGTTCCGGCGGAGGAGATTGCCCAAGGACTGATCCAAAGGGGTTGCCCTCCCGAACAGGCCGGTACTATTGCCAGCGGGAGCCAGGGCTTGCCCGGGCTGGCCATCAGACGTTTTCAGGAGGCGGAAGCAGCCACCCGGGATTGGGCGGCCTTGTTGGAAGAGGCTGAGCTCCTGCCCCTGCTGCGGAAGGCGGCGGAGGCCGAAAAGGTTCCCAGGGAACAAGTGGGGCAATGGTTGGATGAGATGGCAGCCTACTACCGGGGGAGGTTGGCCGTTGGCGGAAGGGAGACAGCCAAGAAAACTCTGGTGATTCTGGAGGCCATTCAGACCGCTCGCAACCGCTTGGCCTTCAATGTCAATGCGCGGCTGCTTTTGGAGGGGGTTTTTTTGCGCATTTGCAATTAAATATCCCGGTAAATGAAGATATTGACCAATGACGGGCAGATTTGGAAGGAGTACGAATAAATGTATCGAGTGGTTGGAGTTCAATTTAAAAGTGCAGGTAAAGTCTATTATTTTGACCCGGGTGGTCTAGAGTTAACCGTTGGGATGCCGGTGATTGTGGAGACGGCCAGGGGGCAGGAGTATGGCACGGTCGTGCAAGGCCCCAAAGAAGTGTCGGAGAGTGAGGTGACACTTCCCCTCAAAACCGTCCTGCGGATTGGTACTCCCGAGGACAAGGTGCAGCTGGAGGAGAATAAGGAGCGGGAGAAGAAAGCCTTCAAGATTGGCTTGGAGAAGATCGCCGCCCATAACTTGGAGATGAAGCTGATCGATGTGGAATACACCTTTGACCGGAGCAAGATCATCTTCTACTTTACCGCCGATGGCCGGGTGGATTTTCGTGAACTGGTGAAGGACCTGGCTTCCGTCTTCCGGACCCGCATCGAATTGCGGCAGATCGGTGTACGGGATGAAGCAAAGATGCTGAGCGGTTTGGGCCCCTGCGGCCGGCCCCTTTGTTGTGCCACCTTTTTGGGGGACTTTGAACCGGTGTCCATTAAAATGGCGAAAGAGCAAAACCTTTCCCTCAATCCGGCAAAAATCTCTGGGATTTGCAGCCGGTTGATGTGCTGTCTGAAATTTGAGTCGGAGAGCTATCGGTCGGCCAAGCAACAGGCGCAGCCGGCTGCTCCGGAAGAAGACAACAGCTATGTTGAGTTGGAGGAAGACGGATTATACTTGCTGGAAGATACACCGGAGAGCGAACCAGGCCAGGGGGAAACGAGCAGAGGCACTTCTTCCGAGGTTGAGCCGGAGTGAAGCAGAACATTTATACGATCCCGCTCACGGAGGCCTTGCGGGAGGGAGAATGTCCCTTCTGTTACCTGCTGGAGCGGACGGAACGTGATCTGATTCGCCTGTATCTTGAAGGCGGCTTGATGGAGCCGGATTGGCGCGGTCGTTTGCTTGAATTTGGTTTATGTGGCGACCACTTGAAGAAGATGTATCACCAGTCCCACCGGCTGGGCACGGCCATTTTAGTCCAGAGCCTGCTGGATCAGGCCGGCCGGCACATTTCCGGGCTACAGCAACAAAGAAAGCATCCTGTCTTGGCTGGCCCGTCCTGTCTGGCCTGTAGTGATCTGGCTGCTGCCTTCCGGCATTATGCTGACGGCTTTTTAACAACACTGCTCCGGGAGGCGGAGTTTCGGGAGCGGGCTAAACGGTCGGGTTTGTGCCTGTGGCATCTGACGGAAATATTACATTTTATAGGGTCCCAACGACGCTTTGCCAAGAAGGGGTTGGAACAACAGTTGGCCCAGGCCTCATGGGAGCGCCTGCAAGAGGTGCAACGGGATCTGGCTTGGTTTATCCGGAAATTCGATTACCGGTTTACGGATGAGCCATGGCATGGCGCAGAAGATGCATTGGAACGGAGTTTGCGGCTCTTGTGCGGCATCCATGGTGATGTCGGCGGGGATAAGGCATAGTCGACGACAGTCCCGGTTGCCGGGGCTGTTTTTTGTTCCGTGCGGGGTGCGGTTTTTTGACAAGCACGGGAAGGGGAGAGAAAATGGTTGCTAAGGAAGGAGTACATGCCGACCGTTTGGGCCGTGGCCAAATCCAGATTTTGCAGGATCCAGCGGTCTTTAAGTTTACTGTTGATCCCATCCTGGTGGCGGACTTTTTGCGGGCCAATCCCCGGGATACGGTCTTGGATCTGGGGACCGGCGGTGGCGTTATTCCACTGTGGCTCGCCGGTTACCGGGGCTTTCAGCGGGTGACTGGTTTGGAACTCCAGCCGGAAGCAGCCAGACTGGCCCGGGAGAGTGTGGCCTTAAACCGGCTTTCTGCTGTGGTGAAGATCATTGAGGGCGATCTGCGTTGCCCGCCGCCGGAAGTACGGGCAGAGAAATATGCTTGGGTGGTGGCCAATCCGCCCTACCTGCCGCCCAGCTCGCTGCTGAGTGGGAATATCCTACTGGACAGGGCCAAATTCGAATTGACGTGTACCTTGGCGGATGTGGTGAAGGCCGCCCGGGACCTGTCGACGGGCAACGGCAGGCTGGTTATGGTACATCTGGCCGAGCGCCTGGTGGATGTTTTGACCACCTTCCGGAGTTTTGGCTTTGAACCGAAACTGTTGCGCATGGTTCACCCTGGACCGGGGAAAGCTCCCCACCGGGTGTTGGTGGAGGGGCACAAGGCCGGCAGGCCGCACCTGCGGATCCTGCCGCCACTGTATATCCATGATGAACAAGGTCGGTTCAGTGAAGAGATGACCGCCATCTACCATGCTCGGCAGGCGGTGGCGCCGGACTAGGCGAAGGAGGTGAGGCCCTTTGGTGGACCAGGATTTTCTCAAGCAATTGCCCCGCCGTCCCGGTGTCTATCTCATGAAAGACCGGGAAGACAAAGTGTTGTATGTGGGCAAGGCTGTGAACCTGTACAACCGGGTGCGTTCCTATTTCCAGTCCTCCCGGCAGTTGAGTCCGCGGATTGCCCATATGGTCGAACAGGTGGACCGGGTGGAGATCATCGCCACCAGGACGGATCTGGAAGCGCTGGCCCTGGAGAGTAATTTGATCAAGGAACACCGGCCCAAATATAATGTGAAACTACGGGATGACAAACAGTATCCCTGGATTAAAATTACCATCAATGAAACCTACCCGCGGGTGCTGGTGGTCCGCCGGGTGGTGCGGGACGGGGCCCGTTATTTCGGACCCTATACAGACCCTGGTGCCATGTGGGAGACCCTCCGGGTGATCCGGCGCACCTTTCCCATCCGGAAGTGTAAAAGGAGCCTGGAGAAAGGGCAAAAGGAACGTCCCTGCCTGAACTGGCATATTGGTCGCTGCCTCGGGCCTTGCCAAGGCGTGGCCCCGGAGGCCTACCGCAAGGTGGTGGAGGATATTTGCTTGTTTTTGTCCGGCCGCACCAAGCAGCTGCTTAAGGAGATCCGGCAGCAGATGGAGCAAGCCTCCGCTGCCCTGGATTTTGAACGCGCCGCCCGGCTGCGGGATCAGATGCGGGACATCGAGCGGGTGGTGGAGAAGCAACGGGTGGTTTCGGCCACCGGCGGGGATCAAGATGTTTTGGGCTATGCCATGGGTCAGGGGTATGCGCTGGTCCAGGCGCTCCTGGTCCGGGACGGCAAGGTCATTGGCAGGGAACACTTTTTGGTGGACGAGGGCCTCCAGGCGGAAGCCGCGGAGATTTTGGCGGGTTTTATCACCCAGTATTATGCGGAACGGGATGATATTCCCCCGGAGATCCTGCTGCCCGTTGCCCTGGAGGAAAAGGACACCCTGGCCCAGTGGTTGCAGGACCGGGCCGGGCAGAGTGTTTATTTGCGCGTGCCCCAACGGGGCGCCAAACGGAGCCTGGTCCGGATGGCCATGGAAAATGCCCAGACCTTATTAACGCAGGAGGAGAACCAACGTCGCTGGCAGGCTGAACAGTACGGGGCCGGTCTGGCGGATCTGGCCAAGGTCCTTGGGTTGCCTGGGCCGCCCCGGCGGATTGAGGCTTTTGACATTTCGAATATTCAGGGAACGGAGGCCGTTGCTTCCATGGTGGTGATGGAGGAGGGCCGGCCAAAGGCCTCGGAGTACCGGCGGTTCCGCATCCGGATGGTGGAGGGCGCCAATGACTTTGCCATGCTGCGGGAGGCCGTTGGTCGCCGGTTCCGGCGGGGCCTGGCCGAACGGGCCGAGGGATTAACCAGGGAGGGCAAGTTTGCGGTCTTCCCGGATCTCCTGGTGATCGACGGAGGCAAGGGGCAACTAAATGCCGTCCTGGCGGTCCTGGCCGAACTGGGGTTGGAGCATATTCCCACCATTGGCCTGGCCAAACAGTTCGAGGAAATCTACCGGCCGGGCATTGCCGAACCATTGCGCTTGCCCGGCGAGTCCATGGCTCTTCGCCTTTTGCAACAGATCCGTGATGAAGCCCACCGTTTCGCCATCACCTACCACCGCTCCCTCCGGAGTCGCCGGACCGTTGCTACACGTTTGGATGAGATCCCCGGGATCGGGCCAAAACGGAAGAAAGCCCTGTTGCGGCATTTTGGTTCCTTGGCCCGGATTCGGCAGGCCAGCTTGGAAGAGTTGCTGCAGGTGGAGGGGATGACGGAAGCAGCGGCCCGGGCCGTTGTGGAGGGTTTGACGGAAAAACCTTGATTATTGGCAACGTCTTTATAGGAGTGTGCAATGATGATACGCATGTTAGCAATGGATCTGGATGATACATTGTTGGCTCCGGATTTGTCGATCTCGCCCCGGAACCGCCGGGCGATTCAGGAGGCGGCGGCCCGGGGAGTGACGGTGGTCTTTGCCACTGGCCGGATGTACCAATCAACCCTGGCCTTTACCAACCTTTTTGACTTTGACATTATCTGCCTGTGTTATAACGGGGCCTTGGTGAAGAGCTCCAAAACGAAGAAGATCTGGGATGCCTGGCCGCTGCCGTTACCCGCGGCAAAAAAGGCCATTGCCTGCTTTAAAGAGCAGGGTCTGAAGATCAATGTTTATCTCGATGACGAACTTTATATGGAAGAGATGACACCGGAAGGGATGCGTTATGCCCGGATGGCCAAGGTCCAGCCCCACTGTACCGGCAGGGATCTGAGGGAGATTTTATGGGAAGCCCCCCACAAGGTGTTGGGCATTGGTGAGCCGAAGTTGTTGGATGCCATCCAACCCCGCTTGGCTGGGCAGTGGACGGGGGAGGTTTTTTTAACCCGCTCCAAACCCTACTATTTAGAGGCCCTGGCCCCCGGTTTGTCCAAGGGTGCCGCCTTGTCCAGGTTGGCGGCCAAGCTGGGGATTGCCCGGGAAGAGGTGATGGCCATTGGTGATGCCCCCAACGACTTAGAGATGATCCGCTGGGCCGGGATTGGCGTAGCGATGCAAAACGGCCATGCGGAGACAATTAAGGCGGCGGATTGTGTGGCGCCCAACCATTGGGAGGATGGTGTCGCCTGGACAGTAGAGAAATATATTATCAACAAAGAAGGGTGATGGGAAGGCGTTCAGCGGAGCTGTTTTCTCATCACCCTTCTTTATGGTATAAAGTTACCTCCATGTCATAAAGTTACTGTTATGTTAAGCCGATGGTTCTTTTAAAGACGCCTTTGTGACGGACTGATGATATCTTGATGAGGTGGCCACCGTGAAGAGTATCCGTTCGACTTTTCTCACCTTGATCTTGTCTGCGGCCTTTGTTATCTTTCTGGTTCAAAGCATTTTTAGTATCATGCAATTCCAAAAAGTCGTCGTGGAAAAGGTGGAAGAAAATCTCCGACAGGTTACCCGGGAAGAAGCAGCGAAACTAAACCTGCGTTTTGCCACCATCTCAAAGGCCAATGAAACGCTGGCTTACAATTTAAGTGGTTTAAGCCGGCAAAACAAGTGGAATGTTGAGACCATCATGGAGGTCATCCGGCGTTCCATTGCGAAGGATGATCTGATCTATGGCGGCGGGTTTTGGCTCGAGCCCTATGTATACAATAGCAAGACAAAATATTATGGACCGTATCTGCATAAGGAAAAAGACGGTTATAATTTGACCTGGATCTACAGTAACGAACAGTATGATTACTTTCGTTACAATTGGTACAAGCGGGGCTTGGAGTCCATCAACAAGGTAATGTGGAGCGAGCCCTACCTGGACTGGGTGACTGGCGTTTCCATGATTACATCCTCCAGCGCCATCCACCGGGATCAGAAGGTCATCGGCGTCACCACGATGGATGTGCGAGTTTCCCAGCTTGATTCGTATATCAAAAACATCCGGGTGGGGAAAAGCGGATATGCCTTACTGATGAGTAGTAGGGGATATATTGTCGGGGGTCGACGGGTACGGGGAAAGATAAGGAGTGCTGTGGGTGAAGACCTGGTCTCAATCAGCCCGGTTCCCGGCGGTTCGGGGGGCGTGGTCAGGACCACCGCCGATGGCCAACCGGTTTTTGCCGCCTCTATGCTGATTGGGGAGACGGGCCTCCGGCTGGTGACGGTCTTGCCGGCCACTGAGGCTTATGCCCCGGTAATGCGGGTCATCGCCACATATACGATCACCCTGTTCCTATCGTTGCTGTTTTTGAGTGTATTGATCTGGAAGATATTTTATAAAAAGATTGACACACCGATTCGCCGGTTAATTGAGGCCATTACCAAGGTGGGCCATGGTGAATTGGAAGAACCCATTCTTGTCCGGTCCGAAGATGAACTGGGCATGCTGGCACAGGCCTTTGAAGAGATGCGACAGAAATTGTTGACCTTGGTTGTTCAGTTGAAGAAAACCAATGAAGAGTTGGCCCAGACCTATGAAGAAACCATCCGCGCTTTTTATCAAGCTATTATGATTAGGGAAACGAATACCGCCGAACATTCTCTGGCTGTAAACAGGATTGCCATGGCCATCGGCAAGAATATGGGCCTCTCCGATCAGGAGTTGCAGGATTTGAACTGGGGAACCCTCCTGCACGATCTTGGTAAGCTGGCCATCTCCGATATGATCCTTTTAAAGCCGGGGTCCTTAGATGATGTGGAGTACTTAACCATCAGGGACCATCCTCAGATCGGCTACGATATTTTGAAGAAGACTCCCTATTTATTGAAAACCGCTGAAGTGGTCCGCTATCATCATGAGAAATTTGACGGCTCCGGTTACCCCCTGGGGCTGAAGGGAGAAGAAATCCCCTTACTGGCCAGGATCTGCGCGGTGGCCGACGCCTTCCAGGCAATGGTAGCCGACCGGCCTTACCGGAAGGGCCGTCCGCTGGAGGAGGCTGTTAAGGAGATTGTGGCCTGTAGCGGCACTTATTACGATCCTGAAGTAGTCAAAGCCTTCCTGAAATTGGATTTGAACCAATTAATCAGCTTGGACGAAGATAAGACGGGTAAAATGGAAGACGACAAAAAAGAGCAACAGGACGGCAAAAAAGAAAAAGACAAAGACAAAAAGAAAAAAAACAAGTGGAAAAAAGATAACAAAGAAGGCGCTTAAAAGCGCCTTCTTTAATAGCAATGTAATTATTACTTCCTGAGCCGGGCTTCCAGGTTGTTGAGCTGGTTTTGCAACTCCTTGGGCAAGCGGTCGCCGAATTTGCTGTAGTACTCACGGACGGAAGCAACCTCTTGCAACCATTCGTCCCGGTCCACCTTAAGCAGTTCGACCATATCGTCATCGCTGACATCCAGGCCGGTCCGGTCAATGGCATCGATTGATGGCATGTAACCAATAGGAGTGTCCTGGGCTTTGCCAGCACCGGTGACGCGTTCGAAGATCCACTTGAGGACCCGGCTGTTGTCGCCAAAACCGGGCCAGAGCCATCTGCCGTCGGCTGTTTTGCGGAACCAGTTAACATAGAAAATCTTCGGCAGTTTAGTCGGATCCGCCTTAGCGCCGATGTCCAACCAATGTTGGAAGTAGTCGCCCATGTTATAGCCGCAGAAGGGCAACATGGCGAAGGGATCACGGCGCACTTGGCCGATCTTGGCGGAGATGGCGGCTGCGGTGATTTCCGAGCCGATGATGGAGCCCATGAATACGCCGTGGGCCCAGTCGTAACTCTCGTGCACCAGCGGAATTGTGCTGGCGCGGCGGCCACCAAAGAGAATGGCGGAAATAGGAACGCCATTGGGATCCTCCCACTCCGGTGCAATGGCTGGGCACTGGCTGGCCGGTGCGGTGAAACGGGCATTGGGATGGGCCGCCGGAGTCTCGGAGCTGGGGGTCCAATCCTGGCCGCGCCAGTCAATGAGATGGTCCGGAGCATCGTAACCGATGCCTTCCCACCAGATGTCGCCATCGTCGGTCAAAGCGACATTCGTAAAGATGGTATTTTTTGCGATGGTAGCCATGGCGTTGGGGTTGGAATTTTTGGATGTGCCGGGCGCAACGCCGAAGAAGCCAGCTTCAGGGTTGATGGCGTACAAACGGCCGTCCGGGCCGAATTTCATCCAAGCAATATCGTCGCCGATGGTCTCCACCTTCCAACCGGGAATGGTCGGGATCATCATGGCCAGGTTGGTCTTCCCGCAGGCGCTGGGGAAGGCGGCGGCCACGTAGATTTTCTTGCCTTCAGGGTTGGTGATGCCCAGGATGAGCATATGTTCGGCCAGCCAGCCCTCCTTGCGGGCGATGGCTGAAGCGATGCGCAGGGCGAAACACTTCTTGCCCAGCAGGGCGTTGCCGCCGTAACCGGAGCCGTAGGACCAGATGAGCCGTTCCTCGGGGAAGTGGCTGATGTACTTCTGTTCAATGGGCGCGCAAGGCCAGGCCACATCTTTTTGGCCAGGGGCCAGGGGAGCGCCAACGGAATGGAGACAGGGCACAAACTCACCATCATCGCCTAAGGCTTCCAGGACTTTTTTGCCCATGCGCGTCATGATCCGCATGTTGATCACCACATACGGGCTATCGGTCAATTCCACACCGATCTTGGCAATGGGGGAGCCGATGGGGCCCATGGAAAAGGGGATCACATACATGGTGCGTCCCTTCATGCAGCCGGTGTATAATTTGGTCATGGTGGCTTTCAGTTCCGCGGGATCAATCCAGTTGTTGGTGGGGCCGGCTTCCTCCCGGGTTTTGGCGGCAATATAAGTCCGGTCTTCCACCCGGGCCACATCCGACGGGTGGCTGCGGAAAAGGTAACAACCGGGGCGTTTTTCAGGATTTAATGGAGTAGCAGCTCCTGAACTTACCATTTCCTGGAGTAGACGGTCATACTCTTCTTGGGAACCATCGCACCAGACGACCCGGTCCGGCTGGCAGAGCTCGGTCATTTCTTTAATCCATTTGAGAAGGGCTTGGTTGTTGGTCATATGACTTCTCCTTTCAAAAAAAAACCCGTTAAGGGTTGGCAATACTACAACAAAATTTATTTTATCGGACGGATCAGGTAATGTCAATAAAAGCGGGGATTGTATACTGTACAATTCAATGGTAAGTTAAAAGCCAGGACCGGCCGGGGAGGCAATATCGTCCGGCCTTTACCTTGCTCTTTGCTTCTGTTGCAGCGGGAAGGAAAAAATATCCCCGGGGAGAAGCTTAAGATGGGGAATGTTTCTTCTCTTATATTATGTCGGGAAAGACGGCTCGACAACCAGTGGAGTATATTGACAATATGCAGAAAATAAAAATAAAGGAGGAGATTACGGGGAATGAAAGAATTGATTGACCGGATAAATTTTCTGTATCGGAAACGGATTACAGTTGGTTTGACAACTGAGGAGGAGGCTGAACAGAGCCGGTTGCGCCGGGAGTATCTTGCCGCCATCCGCGGACAGGTGATCCAGACTTTAAACGGGATTGAGCGGACGGGCGGGAAAGGCCAAGCGGAGGCCGGTTGCAACTGTGGTGAGGGCCACTGTCATCACCATTAAAGGGGGATCCCGATGGAGTCAGCGCTATTTGCCCAGCGAAGGGGGAGTTTACAGGAGGAATTAAGCCGGAGAGGGATCGCAGCGGCGCTTCTTTCGGACCGTGTGGATCGATTTTACTTCAGCGGTACGATGCAAAGCAGTTACCTGATCATACCCGCGGAAAAAGAGGCCTTTCTCCTGACAGGCCGGGCTGGGGAGGGAATTGCCCGGGAAGTGCCCGGGCTTAAGGTTTACACCTTTCAAAACCCGGCAGAGCTCTCCGCCTGTCTGGCCGAGGCCGGCCTGGTGGGCCGGCTGCGCCTGGGGATTAATCCCGAAACCATGACGGCGGTGGAGTTTGGCCGATGGCAGCGGTGGCTGCCGGCGGCGGTTTGGGAGGATATTGCGCCTTTGTTGAAGCGGCGACGCCGGATCAAAGACGAAGTGGAGCTTGCTGCTTTGCGCAAGGCCGGGGAGGCCCTCCGCGAGTTGCCGAAGTGGGCTGCGGCAGCCCTCAAAGAAGGAAAAACCTCGGAACTGGCGCTTAGTGTCGCTTTAGAATCCAAGCTGCGGCTAAAAGGGCACGGCGGTTTTGTGCGTTGCGGCGGGATACTGCGGGAGTCGGCCATTGGCGTCGCGACAGCCGGGGCAAGTCAATCAGCGGGACGGTTCTTTGCGGGGGTCGGCACCGGCGGGGAGTTGGATCCGGTGGTGTCTTACGGACCCGGCAAACACCGGATTGAACCGGGGGACCCTGTCTTGTTGGGTTATATCATGAACTACCGTGGCTACCATTGTAAGCAAACCCGGATGATCAGCTATGGCAAAAATCCGCCGGCTGCTGCCCGGCAGGTTTATGACGATTTGCTGGAGATTGTGGGCCTGTTGGAGCAGGAATTGAAGCCGGGTGCCGTTGCTGCGGAGCTTTATGCTTTGGTTGCGAAAGCGATGGAACGGAAGAACCGGTCGGAGTCGCTGCCGGGATTGGGCGGCAAGAAAGGAAAGTTTTTTGGACATGGCATCGGTTTGTTATTGGATGAAGAACCCTATCTTGTCCCGGGGGCGCAGGAAAAGTTGCAAGCTGGAATGGCAATAGCTGTGGAACTTGCAGTGATGCTCCGGGGAATCGGGGTTGTGGGCATTGGCGATACGTATCTTATCACCAAAGAGGGACAGGAAAGGATCACTCCGGCCCAGCGGGAGTGGCGCACGGTGGTTACCGATCCAAAGACGCTGAAAGCATCGGGATAGTCCTGGATACTCACCATTTTGGGGGCGGGAGATTGGCAGAAAGCAGCAGGTGAAAGAGATGTTGGCAGAGATACGCGCCGAAGCGGAAAGGATCGCCGGTGATCTGGCGGCCATCCGCCGGCACTTGCATCAAAATCCGGAACTCAGTTATAAGGAGGTAAATACCAGTGCCTATTTAAGCCGGCTTCTGTCCGAGTGGGGCATTAAACACCGGATCGGCGTCGGCGGTCACGGGATTGTGGCGGATCTGGGTCCGGCGGGAAAGAGTCCGAAGGTTGCTTTCCGGGCGGATATGGATGCCTTGCCCATTCAAGAGCAGGTCCAAATCCCCTTTTGTTCAACCGTCCCGGGGGTGGCCCACCTCTGTGGCCACGATGCCCATGTGGCCATGGCTTTGGGGGCAGTACGCATCCTGCAAAACAGAATCGGGGCGGAAGGAGAAGCTATCCGCCTTTTGTTGCAACCCGCCGAGGAACTCCCGCCGGGTGGCGCGGAGGCCATGATTCGGGACGGCGCTTTGGCAGGGATTGATTCTGTTGTCGCCTTGCATGTCTGTGACTTGCCTGTGGGACAATTTGGACTGCGAAGCGGCGCAGTTACTGCATCGGTGGACCGTTTTCAGGCACAGGTTAAAGGCCGGGGATGTCATGGAGCCAATCCTCACCTTGGCTTGGATCCCATTGTTATTGCGGCGGGCATTATCCAAGCCTTCCAAACCCTGGTCAGCCGAACCAAAGACCCGCGGGAACCGGCGGTGCTCTCGGTCTGCCGCGTGGAGGCGGGCCAACAGTATAATATTCTCCCGGACACGGTAACAATGGAAGGAACACTACGGGCTTTTTCGCCGAAGGTGCGTGAGGATCTCTTGGCCCGGGCGGAGCGAGTTGTCCGGGATTATCCCCGCCTGTTTGGCGGTGAGGGAGAGTGGACGGTGTCTGCTGGCCACGGGAGTGTTGTTAATGATCCGGCACTGGCGTTGACTGCCGCCAGATTAGTGGAAGAAGGTTGGGGTAAGGAGGCGGTGGTGGAAATTCCTCCACAAAACTTTGGCGAAGATTTCGCCAACTATGGGGATAAGGCCCGGCTTTTGCTGGTCTTGGTCGGCGCCGGCCCCGCCGCCGTATTGCATAGCCCCGGTTTCCTGTTGGATGAAGGGGTTTTGAAAGAAGGCGCCGCCTTCCTGGCGGGACTGATGTTACGCCTGAGCCGGGGCAGTGATTAACAGGGTGCGAAGGATGAAAAAAGCGCGGAAAGAAAAGAGCGATAAATAAAGCGCCCCTTGGGAAATGATGTTTTCAGGGGCGCTTGTTTGATCCCGTTTCTGTCTTGGTTAAGGTTGGTAACGGCCAAACGCCAGGGAAACGTTGGTGGAACCGAAACCAAAGGAGTTGGAGAGGGCCGCCCGGATTGCGCCGGGCCGGGCCTTGTGGGGGACGTAGTCCAAGTCGCATTCGGGATCGGGGTTATCCAGGTTGATCGTAGGCGGCAGGATCTGGTGGTAGATGGTCAGCGCCGTTATGATGGCTTCTACGGCACCGGAAGCCCCCAGCAGGTGCCCGGTCATGGACTTTGTGGAACTGACCGCCAAATGCCGGACGTGTTCACCGAAGGCCAGCTTGATTCCTTTGGTTTCCGTTGGATCATTGAGTGGTGTCGAAGTGCCATGGGCATTGATATAGTCAACATCCTCCGGCTTCAAACCGGCATTCTTCAATGCAATGCTCATACAAGCCCCTACTCCGCTCCCGTCGGGATTTGGGGCAGTTATATGGTGAGCGTCACTGTTCATACCGGCCCCCAAAACTTCGGCATAGATTTTGGCGCCCCGCGCCTGGGCTGATTCCAATGATTCCAAAATAAGAATGCCACTGCCTTCGCCCATGACAAAACCATCCCGGTCCCGGTCAAAGGGGCGGCTGGCTCTTTCTGGTTCGTCGTTGCGGGTGGAAAGGGCCTTGATATTGGCAAAGCCGATTATAGCAATGGGATGGACCGTGGCTTCGGCGCCGCCGGTGATCATGATATCGGCTTCACC
Source organism: Firmicutes bacterium UBA3943 (assembly GCA_002385625.1). Lineage (GTDB taxonomy): Bacteria > Bacillota > UBA4882 > UBA10575 > UBA3943 > UBA3943. The sequence continues at coordinate 44,387 of DGDV01000053.1, read as the reverse complement.
CCGCTTTATGATATGGTAGGCGTCGGCGATGGCATGGGAGCCGGTGGCGCAGGCGGAGACCACCGAGTAGTTGGGGCCTTTGGCGCCGGTATGGATGGAGATAACCCCCGGCAGAGTGTTGATGATTGATGAAATGATGAAAAACGGTGAGACCCTTTGGTAGCCCTGGTCCCAGAAGACTTTCATATAATGGGAGAGGGATTCGAAGCCGCCCATGCCCGAACCTACCACGACCCCCACCCGGTCAGGACAGGCACTGATGTCGAGACCGGAGTCGGCTATGGCCTCCCGTACGGCCGCGAGGGCATAACAAGTGGAGATATCATATTTTTTAAGCTCCTTCTTTTCCAGTACATTCAAAGGATCGAAGTTTTTTACTTCCCCTGCAATCTGGCAAGGATAAGGTGTCGGATCATAACGGGTTATGCGTCCGATACCGGAGCGTCCCTCCACGATTCCCTGCCAGGTATCGCCGGCGGTGAGACCCAGAGGAGTAACCATGCCGATCCCTGTAATGACCACACGACGTTTCCCTGTCATATCTGCCACCTCCGATTTTAATCATGGGATAATTCCCGGGCAATCGTCCCCATCACCCGGCGGAAAACGGCGGCTTCTTCCGGGGAGATCTTTTTGCTCAACCGTTCTTCAAGTTCACCTACAAGCTGATAAATGGACTGTTGGAGACGGGCCCCTTTTGGGGTTAGGAATACCTTTACTCCCCGGCGATCTCCCGGGTCTGCCCTGCGCTCCAAAAGGCCGGTGTTTTCCATGCGCCCCAATAAGCCGGTGGTGCTGGAACTGTCCAAGTTTAAGTTCTCCGAGAGGGTGCGGGGATTTATCCCGATTGTGGGAGAAAGTTCCAGCAAGAGCAGGGCTTGGGGGACAGAGAGGCCGAAGGAGGCCAGACTTCTGTTATAGTGCCGTGAGAGCTTTTGCCAGGTGTTTTTGATAATTAAGCAGTAATATCCCGAACTTTCGCCAGACACTGCCCACTCCCTCCCTTGCAAACAAAATACTTGTTTACAAGGTAATTTTAAATAATGGTGGTAACAGTGTCAACTCAAAAGCAAAAAATTGACATTTTGGTTCCGGAGTAGTATAATACCATATTTGAACAGTAAATTTGTTATCCTCTGATTTAACAAAAGGAGAAAGACGGTTAACCTTAGATTAAATTAAGGTAAGTGGGTCTGCGGAGAAGGCAGACCAGGCTTTTTCATACCGGATAATTGAAAAATTAGTGAAGGTCTATAACAACAAGTGTCGAAGATTGGACAGGAGACGCTGGTTACCGCGGTTCCGTTGAACAAGGCGAGGTGCTGTCCTTACTTTGTATCAGCACCCCGGCGTTTAAACAGCATTCTGTTCCGTAGCAATAAATAATCAAGATGATGGAGGTAAGAGGAATGATTGTCAACAAAACTACAAACCCACGTCCGCGCCCTGCTGCCGGAGAAAAATTAGGTTTTGGCCGTATATTCACCGACCATATGGTCGTGATCGACCATACCGAGGAAGGAGGATGGGGTGAAGCCCGGATTGAACCTTATGGTCCGATTATGATGGATCCCGCGTGCATGGTGTTGCATTATGGGCAGGCCATCTTTGAAGGTTTAAAGGCTTACCGGGGGGTTGACAACAAAATCCGGCTCTTCCGGCCCCAGTTGAATATCCAAAGGATGAACCGCTCTGCCCGCCGGTTATGTATCCCGCCGATTGAAGACGAAAAAGTAATGGAAGCCCTTCTGGAATTTGTGCGCCTTGAGGCCGACTGGATCCCCACTGCCGACCAAGGCGCTTTATATCTCCGTCCTTTCATCTTTGCCTATGATCCGCAATTGGGCGTTCATGCCGCCAAGAGCTACAAGCTGCTGATCATTGCTTCACCGGTGGGGGCCTATTTTGCCAATGGGTTTAACCCCGTAAAGATCATGGTAGAAACCGAATATGTCCGGGCTTGTCCGGGCGGTGTCGGTGAAGCGAAAGTGGCCGGGAATTATGCCGCGAGTTTGCTGGCGGGCGCCATTGCCGAAGAAAAGGGCTATGACCAAGTCCTTTGGTTGGATGGTGTAGAACGGCGCTACATCGAAGAAGTCGGAGCCATGAACATCTTCTTTAAGATCGGTGACGAGGTTGTCACCCCTGCGCTGGTGGGGTCCATTCTGCCCGGTATTACCCGTTTTAGCACCATTGAGCTGTTGAAGTCCTGGGGTGTAACCGTTTCCGAGCGGCGGATCTCCATTGAAGAAGTGGCGGCTGCAGCGGATAACGGGACTTTGCAAGAGATCTTCGGGACCGGAACGGCGGCGGTGATTGCCCCAGTAAATGAGGTGGCCTGGAAAGACAAGAAGATTGTCCCCGGCAACGGCGGGGTTGGCCCCTTGACCCAAAAACTCTATGATCATTTAACCGGAATCCAGTTCGGGCGCATTCCGGATACGATGAACTGGACTGTGATTGTGGCCTAAACAGGGTTTTGTTAAGTATGAAAGGCGGCGGGAATACCGTCGCCTTTTGCTAAGTATTAATCATGATTATACATGGTAAATGGGGAGGATTCCCGGGGAACTTGGCGAAAATGAGGGATATTTCCCTTTTGTAACGGGGATGTCACGTGGATGGGAGGGGTTGCGCGATGGCGATCAGCCAAAAGATTCAGGATAGTTTGGGTCGTTCTTCTTGGATCCGTAAGATGTTTGAGGAGGGCGATCGTTTACGCAAAGAATGGGGGCCGGATCGGGTCTTCGATTTCACCTTAGGTAATCCGGATCTGGAACCGCCGGAGGTCTTCCGGGAGTCCTTGCGGGAATTGGCGACAAATCCGGTGCCGGGGATGCATAAGTATATGAACAATGCCGGTTATCCGGAAACCCGGCGGGCAGTGGCGGCATACCTATCCAAGTTGTCCGGGAAGTCCTTGAACGAAAATCACGTGGTGATGACCTGCGGCGCCGGGGGTGGGCTCAATGTTGTCCTCAAAGCCCTGCTGAACCCGGGGGAGGAGGTTGTTTGTATCGCCCCCTATTTTGTGGAGTATGGTTTTTATGTCGATAATCACCAGGGCCGTTTGGTGGTGGTCAAGAGCGGCCCGGATTTTCTGCCGGATATCGCCGCCCTAGGTGCGGCAATTACCCCCAAAACCAAGGCCATCATCATAAATTCACCTAATAACCCCACGGGGGTGGTCTATCCCGCGGAGACATTGGAAGCCATTGAGCGTTTGTTGGCGGAGAAAGAACGGCAGTATGGAACGGAGATTTATTTGGTTTCCGACGAACCCTATACCAAACTGGTTTATGACGGGGTGAAGGTTCCGCCGGTCTTTAAGTATGTTCGCCGGAGCATTCTGGTGACATCCCACTCCAAAGACCTGGCGTTGCCGGGTGAACGCATCGGTTATGTGGCCATTAACCCTGATATTCCTGAAGCGGATCAATTGTTTAACGGGCTTGTCTTTGCCAACCGGATCCTGGGCTTTGTGAATGCCCCCGCCATGATGCAGCGGCTGATCGCGCCGTTGCAAGAGGTGGCCGCTGGGGTGGACGCCTACCGGGAACGCCGGGATATCTTGGTGGATCACCTCTGTAAAGTCGGGTTTAAACTAATTAAACCGCAAGGAGCATTCTATATCTTCCCGCAGTCGCCGGAGCCGGATGATGTGGCGTTTATCAATAAGGCGGCCTCCTTTGGCCTGCTGTTGGTGCCGGGTAGCGGCTTTGGCCTGCCGGGTTATTTCCGGATTGCCTACTGCGTGGATAAGGAAATGATTCTCCGGTCATTGCCCGTCTTTACCCGGGTGGCGGAGGAGTACGGACTAACACGCCGGTAGTTTTTCACAAGAACATAACCGGGCCTAAGTCTTACGGTTTGGGCCCGGTTTTCTTTTTAAAATCAAGGTTCTGGTTTTTTCACCCGTCTGTTGTGGGGTTGACCGGGCAAGGCGGGGAGAATTCCGTAGATCCGGCCTAGGTCCGGTCGGGAAGACAAGGCTTGCGGCACGAACAGCAGTGGCGCAGGGCAGATTCGGGCTTGTCAAGGCTGTTCTTGATCTCCCGGAGGAGGCCTCGAATATTGTGGATCAAGCGGTCCAGGGTATCTTCCGTCTCCAGGGAGACACAGCGCAGGGCTTCATAGGATCTAGCTGTCTGCACCAGGGCTTCTGAGCTATGGTGCCATGTGTTGAGCTGCAAAGTAAACTCCCCGGCGTACACAAGGAGGAAAGATAAAAAGCAGTTTCCGGAGGAACCGATGGATCCGGCAGTAAAGAGGTTGGCGGCCAATTTTTCGGGGGAGGAACAGGAAAGGGCACCTTCGTCTAAGTCCGATGGGGGAAAGTGGCTTTGGCCGGGTGACAACTTGCTCCACGCGGCAGGGGATTGACCGGCAAGGCGATGCTTCAGGTTAATGATGGGGACGGTCAGCTTGGCAAAACGGTGGACAAGATCAATGAGCCCCCGCAAATCCCGTTTGGCGACGGCGGCCCTGTCCAGGCAGGCGGCTGCGGTCGCCAAATTCTGCTGGACGGCTGCCAGCTTGTGGACCAGGCCGTCCAGGAAAAATGCGATCTTGTTGTTCTGAAGCATTTGTTGTTCTTGCAAAGCGGCGTCCTTCAATTTTTCTCCCTTCCTTAGCCGGTGATGGCTGGGGTTTTGCTGTCCTTTTCTCAGGGACGGTTTATTTTATGCGCTTTAGTGGCGTAATGTCGAAAAGGAAAGCGGTTTTGGCCGGGAAGATATCTCTGTCAAGTTGGTCTTCAATTGCTGCGTGGCCGCTGGCCTATCTTCAATGGGTAAGAAGAAACCCATTATTTCCATGAAAGAACAGTTAGAAAACGGACTTTACAAGTACGTGTTGGTGTGCTAAAATTACCTCTGCTTTACGGCCCCATCGTCTAGAGGCCTAGGACATCGCCCTTTCACGGCGAAGACAGGGATTCGAATTCCCTTGGGGCTACCAATTATGCTTATAGTTAGTGCGGCAAAAGCTTTGTCCGGCCCATTGACAGGACTATTCCTTTCGAATTTGGGCGGTATTTCCAAGATAAAAAGGTTGACTGGACTCCACTGTGCATGATATAATTTAACTTGCGTCAAACAAGCGGACGCGTGGCTCAGTCGGTTAGAGCGCTGCGTTCACATCGCAGAGGTCACTGGTTCGAGTCCAGTCGCGTCCACCATAACATGGAGCCGTGGTGTAGTCGGTCTAACATGCCAGCCTGTCACGCTGG
>DGDV01000053.1:0-38969 GCA_002385625.1 Firmicutes bacterium UBA3943 | reverse complement strand
AAAGGACTGAAAATCCTTGTGTCGCTGGTTCGATTCCGGCTCGTGGCACCATTTTTTATTTACTGACTAAAACCGGAAGGTTGGGCCGGCAATGGCCAACCTCCGGTTTTCTTGTCTTTAATGTAAGTTTCTTGCGCAAGGGTTTTAGGGGCTCCTTTGTTGAAAGGGATGTACCGGAGAAAATAAACGTATATTAATTAAGAAGAAAGGAACTTTTCGTAGTTATAAATAGTTATCTAAAGATAGGCCCGCTTGAACGAATGCGGCGTTTTGCTGGGGTTATCGAAAAATCCCAGAATGTATTGGAAGGGTTATCGCAAAACGCAACGAATTTAAAACTGTGTCTTGTTGAAATCTTATGTCCGAGATTGCGACGACCTGAGTGGGAGAAAGGGGGGATTGGCCGGGCAACGAAAGAACAGGACCCAAAATACACACATATTGAAATATAACGATCTGAGTTACATACGAAAGGATTTTGCGGGAATCCTTTATTGTAGATGGGGTTGTAACGGAGAAAACAAGAGGGGTGTTAAAATGAAAGGCTTTTTCCGTGTTGCCTGTTTGTTGTTGCTTGTGACATTACTGGCGGGACTGCCTGCCCTGCCGGCACAGGTTGCCGAGGCCAAGACGCCCCAAGGGATCTTGGATTCTGCGGCGGAGGTTTTCCGTGAGATGGCGAATCAAGGCGATGTCTCCACAATGGCGGCATTGGTGCGGGATGCTGAAGGTCTGGCCATCTTTCCTTCGGTTATAAAAGCGGCCTTGATCTTTGGCGGACGGTATGGGGAAGGAGTTGTCCTGCGCCGGGACAGGAATAATGGTGGCTGGTTCGGGCCCAGTTTCTATTCGATTGGCGGGGCGTCCTGGGGTTTGCAGGTTGGCGGCCAATCAACAGCCTTGGTTCTGGTGATTATGAACGAAAAGGGTATGAAAGGCTTCCGCGGGGACAAGTTCACCCTCGGCGGGGATCTGGCGGTGGCTGTCGGTCCGGTGGGCCGTCAGACCGGTGTCGGCACTGATGAAAAATTCCGGGCGTCCATCTATTCCTACTCCTTGAACAGGGGGATCTTTGCCGGAGTCTCCTTGGAAGGCGCGGTCATTTCCACACTGGAGGAGAAGAACAAAGAGTTTTGGGGCCGGGCGATGACCTCCCAGGAAACACTGAACACTAAGACTACGGACCACCGGGTCCAGAGCCTGATCTACGAGATCAATCAGTTGATTGCCAAGGCTGAATAAGCATCAAGGCAGCCGATAATTAACTTCATGACTCCCTTTTTAGGGAGTTTTTGTTTGTGGGAGATTGCTTCCGGCCGGAGATTGTTAAAAATGTAACAAATTGTTTACCTGGGCTTCATTGAAATCTCCAGTATTCTGGGTTAAAATGAATGTGAAATAATTCACAATCCGGATTAAGGAGCGGGTGAAAATGACCGATGTCGTTGTCATTCCGCGGGCAACCATCTCCCGGCTTCCTGTTTATTTCCGGGTACTTATGGAGCTCAGTCACATGGAAGTCTCCCTGGTTTCCTCTGACGAGCTGGCGGCCAGGTCAGGCGTGAGTTCGAGTCAACTCCGGAAAGACCTTTCCTACTTCGGAGAATTTGGTATCCGGGGCGCCGGATATGATGTGGGCTTTTTGTTGCAGAAAATCCGGGAGATCTTGGGGATTCATCGGGAATGGCGGTTGGTGATTGCAGGGGCAGGCAAACTTGGAACGGCCCTTGCCCGTTACAGCGGTTTTGCCCAACACGGACTGGAAGTGGCGGCCCTCTTCGATATTGATCCTGGCAAACAAGGGAAAATGACGGGAAAGATTCCGGTCCTACCCATGGAAGACCTTACCGGATTTGTGCAAGAACACGACATTCAAATTGGGGTTATTACCGTTCCGGCCCAAGCTGCCCAAGGAGTGGCGGACCTCATGGTCCGGGCTGGCCTGAAGGGAATCTGGAATTTTGCTCCTGTACGGATTGAGGTTCCCGATGATGTTATAGTTCAGTATGAAGACCTGGTGGTTGGGTTACTTACCCTTTCACACCACCTGTCACGCAGAATGAGATAAAATTTTTTGCGAGGGTTAGTGAAAAAATATCACAAGCATAGAATAACAGAAGGATGAGGGGGCTATAACCATGAAAAGCTGGGAAGAACTGAATCAACGCAGGGATGAGGAGAGAAGCAAGATCTCACTCCGCCGTAGTGAAGCCGCTGTGAAGATCATCGTTGGCGGCGGCACCCGTGGGATTGCCGCCGGTGCCCGGGCAATTACCAGTACTACATTGGACGAGATCCTCCGTCACCACTTGGAGGGGAAGGCTGTTGTCCAATTGGCTGCGGTCGAACAGGAAGGTTGTGAACCCTTGGTTCGGATCGAACAGCCCGGCAAAGAGCCTGTTGTTTATCAGAACGTTACACCGGAGCGGATGCAACGGATCTTCCAACAACACGTGCTCAATGGTGAAGTCGTCAAAGAGTGGGTTATGGCTTCTTAAGCAACGGTTTAAATTTTGAGAAATACTTCGGATGCAAAAATAGGAGGGCATGATGGAACAATCATGCCCATTATCCTCTGTCCGGCAGTATAAATTAGGGGGTATTCGTCGTGGCATTTTACCGTTCCCATGTTTTGGTCTGCGGTGGAACCGGCTGTACTTCGTCGGGGTGCCAGAAGGTTCAGGAGGCTTTGGCGACTTCTTTGAAAAGGGAAGGTCTGGATAAAGAGGTTGCCGTGGTTCAGACCGGTTGTTTTGGTTTCTGCCGTTTGGGACCGATTGTTATTGTCTATCCGGAGGGCGCATTCTATACACAGGTTAAACCCGAAGATGTTCCTGATATTGTTACGGAACACCTGATCAAGGGGAAGCTTGTGGAACGGTTGTTGTTCAAGGAAGAGATGCATGAAAAACCGGTTTCGCTTTACGGTGATATTGATTTCTACAAGAAGCAGCACCGGATTGCCCTGCGTAACTGTGGCGCCATCAATCCGGAGAAGATCGGGGAGTATTTTGCGGTTGACGGATACCAAGCCCTTGCCAAAGTGTTGCATACCATGACACCGCAAGAAGTAATTGACACGATCAAAGCCTCCGGTCTGCGCGGACGGGGTGGCGGAGGTTTCTTGACCGGCGCCAAGTGGGAGTTTGCCGCCCGTGCCGTCGGCGACAAGAAGTATGTGGTCTGTAACGCCGACGAAGGAGATCCGGGCGCTTTTATGGACCGGAGTGTTCTGGAAGGCGACCCCCATACAGTCTTGGAGGCAATGGCCATCGCGGGTTATGCTATCGGCGCAAGTCAAGGGTATATCTATGTCCGGGCGGAATATCCCATTGCCGTTGAACGTTTGCGAACAGCGATTGCGCAGGCAAGGGAAGAGGGCATGCTTGGTGAGAACATCTTTAATAAAGGGTTTTCCTTTGATATTGAACTGCGACTCGGCTCAGGCGCCTTTGTCTGTGGAGAAGAAACGGCGCTCCTGGCATCGGTGGAGGGAAAACGCGGGATGCCCCGTCCCCGTCCGCCTTTCCCGGCAGTCAAGGGCCTTCTTGGTTGCCCAACAATCATTAACAACGTGGAGACGCTGGCGAACATTCCGCCCATTATCCTTAAGGGTGTAGAGTGGTTCACCAGTATTGGCACAGAGCGCAGCAAAGGGACGAAGGTTTTTGCCCTGGCCGGGAAAATCAACAACACCGGCTTGGTGGAGGTGCCAATGGGCACTACTTTACGGGAGATCATCTATGATATCGGCGGTGGTTTGCCCGGAGGGAAAACCTTTAAAGCCGCGCAGACTGGCGGACCGTCAGGCGGATGTATTCCTGTGCAATACCTGGATATTCCCATTGACTATGACTCTTTGGCTGAGATTGGGTCCATGATGGGTTCCGGGGGCCTTATCGTGATGGATGAGACCAGTTGCATGGTAGATATTGCCAAGTTCTTCCTGGAGTTCACCCAGGATGAGTCCTGTGGTAAATGTACTCCCTGCCGGGAAGGGACCCGACAAATGTTGGAAATCTTGAAACGCATCACCGGTGGTCAGGGTAAACCCGGCGATATTGAACTCCTGGAGGATTTGGCAGAGACCATCAAAGCGGCTTCCCTCTGTGGTTTGGGCCAGACGGCGCCAAATCCTGTTCTTAGCACCCTCCGTTACTTTAGAGAAGAATATGAGGCCCATATTAATGAAAAACGTTGTCCGGCCGGTGTTTGTCAGGCCTTGTTAAATTACCGGATAGAACCGGAAAAATGTAAGGGTTGCGGGCTTTGTGCCAAAGAATGCCCGGTGGGGGCTATCACCGGTGAGCGGAAATCCCCCTTTGTGCTGGATGCGGGAAAATGCATAAAATGCGGGGCGTGCGTTGCTAAATGTCCGTTCAAGGCCATTTCCCGATAGACGAGAAAGAATGGGGTGAATCCATTGAAGATGATTAAATTGACCATAAACGACCGGTCTGTTGAGGTGGCGGAAGGGACGACGATCCTTGAAGCCGCGGCGCAAGCAGGTATCAACATTCCCACCCTCTGTCACCACCCGGAACTGCGGAAAGAAGGTTCCTGCCGGGTGTGTGTGGTGGAAGTGGAAGGAGCCCGCAGCTTGGTGGCCTCCTGTGTTCATCCCGTTATGGAGGGAATGGTGGTGCGGACCAACACCGACCGTGTCCGCTGGACTCGGAAGAACATTATTGAGCTCCTGGTGGCTGCCCATGACCGGGATTGCTTAACCTGTGACCGCAATAATAACTGCGAGTTGCAAAGGCTGGCCCAGGACTATGGTGTCCGGGAGGTCCGCTTCCCTGCTGCGGTCCGCCATGATCCGCCGGATTGCTCCAGTGAATCCATTATTCGTGATACAAATAAATGTATTTTATGCGGCCGATGCATCCGGGTCTGTAAAGACATCCAAGGTGTATCTGCTTTAGGTCTCGCCTTCCGGGGCAGCAGAACCAAGGTGGGTCCGGCCTTTAACCGGGGCTTGGCCAATGTGGCCTGCACCAATTGCGGGCAATGCGTGGCTGTCTGCCCCGTGGGCGCTTTAAAAGAACGCTCCGCCATTGATGATGTCTGGAAGGCCTTGAATGATAAGGCAAAACATGTGGTGGTCCAGGTTGCCCCGGCGGTCCGGGCGGCTCTGGGCGAGGAGTTTGGCATGCGGGAAGGATCCCTGGTCACCGGGAAGATGGTGGCCGCCCTCCGACGGTTGGGTTTTGACCGGGTGTTTGATACCCAATTTGCCGCGGATGTCACCATTATGGAGGAGGGCCACGAATTACTGCACAGGTTGGAGAACGGCGGCCCCTTGCCGCTGATTACTTCCTGCAGCCCGGGTTGGATCAAGTATTGTGAACACTTTTATCCCCAGTTATTAGCCAATGTTTCTTCGTGTAAATCACCCCAGCAAATCTTTGGGGCCTTGGTCAAAACCTACTATGCGGAGAATCAGGGACTTGACCCCAAATCCATCTTTTCGGTGTCAGTCATGCCCTGCACGGCCAAGAAATTTGAGGCGGCTAGGCCGGAGATGGCCCGGGACGGCGTGCGGGATGTGGATGCTGTTTTGACCACTCGGGAACTGGCTCGGATGATCCGGGAGGCCGGTTTGGATCTGCCCTCATTGCCTGAGGAAGAGTTTGACCTGCCGATGGGTATGTCTACCGGTGCCGGGGCTATCTTCGGCGTCACCGGCGGTGTGATGGAGGCGGCCTTGCGGACGGTGGTGGAAACAGTAACAGGAAAAGAGCTTCGTCATATCGAATTTGAAGCAGTGCGGGGATTTAATGGTGTCAAAGAGGCAACTGTGGCCGTGGGTGACCGGATCCTCCGGGCGGCAGTGGTCCATGGCCTGGCTAATGCCGGTGAGTTATTGGGCCGGTTCTGCCGCGGCGAGGTTAGTTACGACTTCATTGAGATCATGGCTTGTCCCGGCGGTTGTATTGCCGGTGGAGGCCAACCGCGGAGCTGTTCCAAGGAGACCCTGCAGATGCGGGCCAATGCCTTGTACCGAGAGGACCTGGGCAAAAAAGTCCGGAAATCCCACGAAAACCCTGCGGTTCAGGAGGTATACCAGAAATTCCTGGGCAAGCCGTTAAGCGAAAAGTCCCACCATTTATTGCATACCAGCTATGAAAAGCGTTCGGATCTGTAGGTCCGGGATGAAGGAGGCGACAACGTTGTCAGAACGAGATGAGATCCGCCGAAAAGAATTGGATGAAGTCATTGAGCATTACCGCGGTCAGGAGGGTGGGCTTATTCCAGTACTCCAAAAGGCCCAGGAGATCTACGGGTATCTCCCGGAGGTGGTCCAGGAGCGGATTGCCCGGGGACTCAACGTTCCGCTGAGCGATGTCTATGGCGTAGCCACGTTTTATTCCCTCTTCTCCTTAAAACCGGTGGGCGACTACAAGATCGGCATTTGCATGGGGACGGCCTGTTATGTGAAGGGCGCTGCGGACATTGTGGACCGGGTTGGTTCGGAACTGGGGATTAAAGTCAATGAGACTACGGCAGACGGTCGCTTTACCCTGGAGGTAACCCGCTGCATCGGCGCCTGCGGCTTGGCCCCGGTACTCACAGTGAACAAAGACGTCTACGGACGCCTTATCCCCGATGAAATACCTGGTATTCTCAGTAAATATAAGGATATGTGATGACCTGTTTATTCTCCCTCCCCTGCTTGCGGGGGAGGGAAAAATTCTTTATAAAGGGAAAACGGCTTGGTTCCGGCAATAAAGTTGTCGGCCATTTCTTTTCGTATTGTCAATCCCTTTACCAAAACAGGGAGGGAGACCCTGGATGGAGCTTTTAGTTTGTGTCGGGAGCGCCTGTCATATGCGGGGCGCCCACGCGGTACTTGAGGAATGCAAGGAGTTAATCCGGGAGTTGGGTCTGGAGGACCGAATCCTGCTCAAAGCCGGTTTTTGTCAGGGACGCTGTACTGAAGGGGTTAATCTTGTCTTTGTGGGCGAGCCCATCGGCGGAGTCCGTCCGGGGGAAGTCCGGACGGTGTTTGACTGGGTGATATTACCGAAAATCAGAGGAGGGAACCCGGATGGGACTCATCGTACGGTCGGCGGCCAACTGTAAGAACTGTTATAAATGCGTACGGACCTGTCCGGTTAAGGCGGTGCGGTTTACTGGGGGACAGGCCGAAGTGGTTGAGGAACTTTGCCTGCATTGTGGTGAATGTGTCCTTTCCTGCCCGCAACGGGCCAAGTCCTTTGTGGCGGAGGGCGCCGAGATCCTCCGTTCCTGGCTGGGTAAAGAACGCATTGCTGTCTCCCTGGCTCCCAGTACAATCTCGTATTTTCCCGATGTTGCCCGGTTAATTGCCCGTCTTAAGGCGGAGGGGGCGGAGGTGGTTCGGGAGACTGCCGAGGGTGCGGCCCTGGTGGCAAAGGCCACGGGAGAATGGGTCCGGGAACATCCGGACCAGCCTTGGGTCTCCACCAGTTGTCCGGTGGTGGTGAACTTCTTTGAAAAGCACCATCCGGATCTCCTATCCTATCTTGTGCCGGTGGTTTCGCCCATGGTGGCCCATGGTCGCTTGCTGAAGAAGCGCTTTGGTGAAGTGAAGGTAATTATGATCGCCCCGTGTCCGGCTAAGATCGGCGAGGCCCGGGACTCCAGGGCCCTGGGCACGGTTGATGCAGTGGTGACCTTTCACGAGTTGGCGGAGTATTTAGGCTTGGAGGAGCAGGAACCGATTCTCCGGGCTGAGCCGGGCCGTTTACCCGAGGAAGACCGGGTCAGCCGGCTCTATCCTCTACCGGGGGGTATGTTGCCAGCGGCCGGGGAAGACTTGGGCTGGAACCAGGCGATTTTGCACGGCATTGATGACCTGGAGTTTTTAGTGGAAAGCCTGCGTAAAGGGACGGTGCAGCCTGGCCTCATTGAAGCTTTGGGCTGCCGGCAGGGCTGTTTGGGTGGGTTTTCCTTCCGCAGGCAGGGACGGTATGCTGCGCAAAGCCAGCAATTCTTGGCCTCCTTGTCCAATTGGCCTAAGGGTGATTGGGCTGAGGAACAGCTACCTCTGAAACGAACGTATCAGCCCCGGGTAATGGACAGAAAGCAACCGTCGGATCTGGAGATCCGGCAGGTGCTACGGGAAATCGGAAAAGTGCGCCCGGAGGATGAACTTAACTGTGGGGCTTGCGGTTATTCGTCCTGCCGGGAAAAGGCCATTGCCGTCTGTCAGGGCCTGGCGGAGGTCGGGATGTGTATGCCCTATATGGAATCCCGGGCGGAGTCCTTGTCAAACACGATCATCGAGGCTACCCCAAATGCCATCATTCTGACCGACCGGGAGTTGCGGATTCAGGAGTTTAATCCTGCAGCGGAGCATTTGTTCCAGCAGAGCCGGGGTGGGTTGATCGGGCAGCCGCTGGATCTGGTGATTCCGGTGGATGATTTTCTGCAAGTGGCCAAGGACCACCAACCCATTTTGGGGAAGAAGGTAACCTATCCTAAATACGGGAAGATCACCCGCCAAACCATCGTCTGGGTGGAGGAGCACGACCTGGTGCTGGCGTTGATTGCCGATATTACCCGCCAGGAACAGCAGATCTTAGCCATGCAGGAAGTAAAGGAAGAGACTATCCAAAAAGCCCAGGAGGTCATTGACAAACAGATGCGCACGGTCCAAGAGATCGCTGGGCTACTGGGGGAGACGGCGGCAGAGAGCAAGATTCTCCTTACACAACTAATGGGGCTGGTCTCCCGGGACGGTGGGTCAGATGAATGAGCTTTTTGTGGAAGTGGCCAATGGCTCCCTGACTAAGTTCGGGGAGGAGCTTTGCGGTGACAAGGTGGAGGTTGTGCGGGGAAAAGATACCGTCACCATAGTTCTGGCCGACGGCCTGGGCAGCGGGGTCAAAGCTAACATTCTCGCCACCCTCACGGCGAAGATTGCTGCTACCATGCGTTCCAAGGGGGCTTCCATCGATGAAGTGGTTACCACGATCATTCAAACCCTGCCCACCTGCAAGGTCCGGCAACTGGCCTACTCCACCCTGAGCTTGTTGGAGATTGACCGGTTTGGCCAGGCTTATCTGGTGGAGTTTGATAATCCCCCGGTGATCCTGCTCCATCAGGAGCAGCATCAAGTGCAAAGCCAGTCGCGGGAGGTAGCCGGGCGGCTTGTGCGCGAGTCCCGGTTTCAATTGGCGGAAGGCGACTTTTTGGCCCTTATCAGCGATGGTGTGGTCCACGCCGGCGTGGGGGCGGTATTGAATTTGGGCTGGCAGTGGCAGAATGTGGCGGATTATCTCGAACGGATGGTCAAAGCTGAACGAAGGAGCGTGGGACGGGTAGTCCGGGATCTGTTGGATGTTTGTGAAAACCTTTACCAGTTCCGGCCGGGGGACGATGCCACGGTGGTGGGTGTCAGTGTCAGGCGTCCGGTCAAGGTCTGCCTCTTTACCGGGCCGCCCATGGATCCGAAGGATGATGAAGTTATCTGCCGACGCCTGGCGGAGTTTGACGGGATTAAAGTGGTCTGTGGGGGAACTGCCGCAAACATCCTAGCGCGGTGTTGGGGGAAGGAAGCACGGATGGAGGAGTATATAGACGAAGATATCCCCCCGACGGCGGTAATCGAGGGGATCGATCTTGTGACGGAAGGTATCCTCACCCTCAACCGGGCGGTGGAAATGATTCACCGGACCGATTCGGACGGGAGGATTCCCAATGGACGGGATGGTGCCAGCCGCTTGGCCAGGCTTTTATTGGAAGATTGCACTGAATTGACGGTCCTCCTGGGGCAGCGGATCAATCCGGCCCACCTTAATCCACAATTGCCGGTCAGATTGGGGCCGAAGGTCCAGGTCATTGGGGAACTGGTTGAGCTTTTACAGAAACGCGGCAAACAAGTCCGGGTGGAATACTTCTAGTGGATGCGCATCCGTTAATTTAATACCCTGAAGACCCGGACATCATCATCGACGAGCTCATAATAGACTGGGCCGCAACGGTCGCAGTTCAGGCGCTGCCAGGGATGGCTGTAATTGAGGGTGGCGTCCTCTCCCCAAAGGGAATCGTCGACGCCGAGTTCCTTGGCACATAAAGGGCAGATCCAGTCCCATTCCAGCCGCTTGGTGCCCCCGGCGGGCAGTTGGTTGATCAAACGGTCCACGCGAACGCTCATTCGTAGAACCTGCCAGGAAGAGGGCCCGTAACGGTCGGCCAAGTATTTCATCACATGCTTGTAACCACTAATCCGGCGTAACAATTCGATTTCCTTCATGGGACTACTCCTTTCTCCTTTCTCCGTGGAGGGTTATTGATGGGAGGAACCAAGGGCGGCGGTCCAAGTGGTAAATTAAGGTTATATTCAATATAACAATATTTTACAAAATTGTCAAGTTGGCAGTTTTATCAGGCAGACGGGTTTAAGTTACCTGTCTTACCGCTGATGATCTTAATGTTCCGGCAAGTTTTTCCTGTGGGATGGGCCTGAAAAAGTTTGTTGTATTTGTTATAATGAAGAGTCATCGTAAAGCCAGGAAGATATGATTAATAGTAAATTACTTGGAGAAAAGAGCAGGATTTTTAGGAATATTGGAGTATTATTAAATATTATATGTATTATGGTAGTAATTGCCACAATTCAAGGAGGAAGAGATGAAAGCCGTTTGTATTATTGGAAGCCCGAATGAGTATGGAAATACCGCTTTTGTCGTCGACCAGATTATTGATGGTATGATTGAAACGGATATTAAAGTTGAACGGCTGGCCCTGGGAAAGATGGAGATTAATTATTGTCAAGGCTGTAAGATTTGTGATACGACCCGCCGGTGTGTCCAACGGGACGATATGGATGCTCTCATTAAAACAATTGAAGATGCTGATATATTACTGGTGGCATCGCCTTCCTATTGGGGCAATGTCTCCGGTCAGTTGAAAGTTTTTTTCGATCGGTGCCTGCCGTTGTTTGATCCCCGAAGCGGGCAGACCCGATTTCCCCAGGGGAAAGCGGGAATTGCGGTGGCAGTCAGTGCAAGCGCAGATGCAACGGAAAGCGCCAATGTGATCAAGGCGATTGAACGTTTTTTCGGCTATTTGGGAATCACTCCCATTCAACGGATTACAATTGAAGGGGTTTATGCCAAGGAAGACTTTGTTGGGAAAGAAGAGCGCCTGGATGAGGCTTTCCGAATAGGCCTGAATCTGGTTAAGCAATTGGATTTCCGTAATTAAGTAACAAAAAACGGGACACCTTTCAGTGTCCCGTTTTTTGTTGAAAAGTTACGGCATAAATTAAGCTTCCACGGAGGGGCTGGGTGTAACTGGAGTATTGTTGTAAAGTTCGTTATAAGCTACGGCCATGGCAATTTGGGCGAACGGCAGCGTAGCCAAAACACCGACAAAACAAGCAATGGAGCCAACGAAACTTAAAATACCGCAAACAAAAACGTAAACCCAAGTCATAACCGGGTTTTTTGCAGTTATGGTTGTAAAGGCTTCTTTAAAGGCATCAACAGGGGCCAAATTCTTTTCGATAATGAGAATCAGGGCAAATGCGTAGGCGATATTGACCAATGGACCGGCAACAAATGCGAAAAGGCCGCCAAGAAGAGGAATAAGCGAGATAATGGTGAAAGGGATATATACCATGATGGTCAGCAAAAACGTGGGAACGAATTTGTCAAAATGGGTAAAAATCTCGTTAAACTCGCCCTTTTCACCGCGCATAACCTTGAGGCACAACATTAGGAAGCCACCCATCATAATACCGCCAAGGATACCGAAGGTAAAAATAGAAATCAACATGACCACGATACCCGCTGGGATGAGAAGACCTGCATTTTTTGTGAATAATTCGAAACTCCGTTGAATACCCTTTCCAATATCCACCAATATTACCTCCTCTTATTGGTTATAAAAATTATAATAATTACTACGACACCAAAAAAACTTTTCCTTGTCTACGTACGAACTTTTACAAAAAATTTTTTGCCTAGTTTATAAGTGTTTTTACCACCTTTTAAAGACGAAAAACACGGCTGCCAGGATCAATAGGAAGCCCACAATATAATTCCACTTTAGGCTCTCCTTGAGATAAAGCACAGAGAAGACGCTGAAGACAATGAGGGTAATGACCTCCTGTATGATCTTAAGCTGGGCGGCGGAAAAGTGGGCATGCCCCAGCCGGTTGGCCGGAACCTGAAAGCAATACTCCACAAAAGCGATTAACCAGCTGACCAGGATTACCTTCCACAAAGGCGAGTCTTTGAATTTCAGATGGCCGTACCAGGCGAAAGTCATGAAGACGTTGGAGATTGTTAAAAGGAGAACTGTGGTCATATCATCAACACTCCTAAAGTTGAAAATAAGAGGCCGGGAGAGATTTCATCAACAGAAAACAACCGAACTCACGAACCGGGAGTTCGGCAAACAAAGTAACAAATGAATTATACAGGAGGGGGCCCGTAAATATTTAACTATAAACATGGATTAACATTCCGAGTGGCCACAGGCCAGGCATTTGGCGCAGCCTTCGAAGTTGCCGAAGGCGTACATGCCGCAGACAGGACAAAGATTGAACCGGACCTTGCCCCGCTTGTTGCCGTTGGTTTCAGGAGGTGGTGGGACTGCTGCGGCGGCAGGAAGAGTTGGCTGGTCAAGGGCCAATTGCTCCTGGGTGGCGGTCGACTGCTGGCTGCCGGAGGACAGGGGGTTGTTCAGGTAGTCGAAGATAAACTGGCCGATGGCATCGGGAACGGACCGGACCCGGTGGGGGCCAAAGCCGACAGAACGGCTCCCCCCGATCCCCACCAACTCATCGGCGACAATCTCCGGATCAATACCGGAGCGGAAAGCCAGGGAGATCAAGCGGGCGATGGCCTCGGTAAAGGCGGCCACGTCACTGCCGGCCTTGCCGATCTGGGCAAACAACTCAAAGGGATGGCCTTCATGGAGGTTGAGGGTTAAATAAAGATTGCCCTCAGGGGTGACCTTGCCGTCGGTAATCCCGGTCAGGCGGACCGGCCGGTGTACCGGGCGGATTTTACCCCATTCGCCTGTGGAGAGAGGCTGCATCGTTTTGCTTTGAGCAGCTGTATCCCCTGTTTCTTTGGAGTTCTTGGTTACGCCCTTTTGCATGGGTTGGTTTTCGATGGAGCCATCCCGGTAAACGGTAACACCTTTACAGCCAAGCTTAAAGGCGAGGTGATAAACCTTCTCCACATCCTCCGGGGTGGCTTCCCGGGGAAAGTTGACGGTTTTGGAAACGGCGTTGTCCGTGTTTTCTTGAAAAGCCGCTTGCATCCGGATGTGCCATTCCGGGCTCACTTGATGGGCGGTGACGAAGAGTTCCTTGATTCGCTCGGGGATTTCCGCAAAACCTTCCAAGGTACCTTTATCGGCAATGGCGGCGATGAGTTCTTTACTGTAAAAGCCACCTTCTTTGGCCATGCGCTCAAAGATCGGGTTAACCTCGATCAGACGGTCGTTGTCCAGTATTTGCCGGGTAAAGGCAATGCTGAACAGGGGTTCGATGCCGCCGGAGGTATTGCAGATAATGCTGATGGTACCGGTGGGCGCAATAGTGGTTGTTGTAGCGTTCCGAAGCGGCAGTTGTCCGGGGCGGTCATAGATGCTGCCCTTGAAGTTGGGGAAACAGCCACGTTCCTCTGCCAGTTTTGCTGAGGCCTCTTTGGATTCCTTATTGATAAAGGCCATCACCCGACGGGCGGTTGCCACGGCCGCTTCGGAGTCATAACGGATGCCCAGTAAAATCAGCATTTCAGCCCAGCCCATTACACCCAAGCCAACCTTGCGGTTACCCTTTACCATCTCATCAATTTTGGGAATGGGATAACGGGTGGCTTCGATTACATCGTCCAGGAAACGAACGGAGAGATGGACGACGCGGCGCAGTTCATCCCAGTCCACCTCACCGTCTTTTACCATCAGGGACAAGTTGATAGAGCCAAGGTTACAGGCCTCATAGGGCAGTAATGGCTGTTCTCCGCAGGGGTTGGTGCTTTCAATGGCGCCGATGTGAGGGGTGGGATTGCCCTCGTTCATCCGGTCGATGAAGATCACCCCAGGTTCCCCAGAGGCCCAGGCGGAATGGATAATTTGGTTAAAGACTTCCCGGGCGTTAAGACGCCCGGTTGGACTGCCGTTCCTGGGATTGATGAGATAATAGTCTTCGCCTTTGGTCACAGCCTCCATAAAGGCGTCGGTAATGGCGACGGAGAGATTGAAATTGGTGATTTCACCAGTGTTCTTTTTCGCGTCAATAAATTGAAGGATATCCGGGTGATCAACGCGGAGAATGCCCATATTGGCCCCGCGCCGGGTTCCGCCTTGTTTTACAGCTTCGGTGCTGGCGTTATACACTTTCAGAAATGAGATGGGTCCACTGGCTACCCCGCCGGTACTGCCGACCGTATCGTTGGCGGGACGCAGCCGGGAAAAGCTAAAGCCTGTTCCACCACCGCTTTTGTGGATGAGGGCCGCTATCTTCAGCGTTTCAAAGATGGACTCCATGGAGTCTTCAATGGGTAGAACAAAGCAGGCGGCCAGTTGCTGTAGATCCCTGCCAGCGTTCATCAAAGTGGGAGAGTTGGGCATAAATTTCAATTGGTCCATCAGGTTGTAAAATTCGTTTTCGATTGCCGCTACTTCCTCCGGTGTCTTGCCAAAGCTGGTTCCTTCCACACCGGCAATGTTCTTTGCTACCCGGCGAAGCATGTCTTCAGGGGTTTCGATAACACGGCCTCCTTCTTTAGCCAGGTAGCGGCGTTCTAAGACGGTTCGAGCATTCTCTGATAACTGCACAACCGGTCCCTCCTTGTTCAAACACTACATCTAGATGCCATTGTTATCTTACAACACCACATATTGGGTTGTCCAGATGAATCTAGGGCATCTTCGGCGCATTTCGCCGGATTACGTTATCATTAGGCAAAATTAGGGGCAAATAATGCCGTTTTAAACAAATTGTAACAAAAAGACCCGCCGCAGAAGCGGAGGCGGGTCTTTCGGATCATGGCCGGTTTGGTAAAGAATTGTCAACAAAAGCTGACTAATAGATGGATTCCAGTATGGCGCCGGGATAGTAATGGCTTAAAATCTGCCGGAAGTCCCAACCTTCCGCAGCCAGGCCGGCAGCGCCGCTTTGGTCAAGTCCAATGCCATGGCCCCAACCGCCGCCGGTAAAGATAAAGTACTCCGGCCTGCCGTCTTTGCCCAGTTTTGGCTCGACGGTAAACAGGGTGCTGCGCAGCCCGCCGAGGGTGCGCCGGATGGCCTCGCCGGACAGGCGGTGTTCCCCCTTGTCACCCCGGATGAGCACGGTGCGGACGCGGCCGCTGGCGCCCCGCCCGGCTGTGCGCAACTCCTTGATTGCCCCCAGTTTGTCCCCCAGGCCCAAACGGGCCTCCAACTCCTGCCGGGATAACCAGTAGGTCCACCGGTAGGCGCTCCGGGCCGAATAATCCGGGTGTGAACTGGCGGTCCGGGGGCATTTGGTGAGCCAGTCGGCCAAGTCTTCCGGTGGCAGGGGCATCCGGAAGGTTAGCTTCGGATCGGGATTGGCTTTAAGATAAGGAGCGGTAAATCTCCATAAATTCTCACTGTCCTCAGAATAGCCGCCGGAGTTGGCGGAAAAAAAGGCACCGATGGGTTTGCCGTCGTAGGTTAGGATGAGGCCTCGGGTGCTGTCCACGGCGGCATGGGCGGCAGGGGACTCGGCTTTGACCCCGTTGTAGGCTTGGGAGACCACGGAGGCCAGCAGGTCAAAGCCGCGGCTGGCAAAACGCCCCAAGTTGGCCCAAGTGTAGGTGCGGGCTGCTACGGCTTGGGCGCACAAAGCGGCGGCCGGCCAATTGGCGGACATTTCGGACGGGACCACGGAGTAAAGGTATTCTTCGATATTGAGTCGGTTGACAATAGTCAAACCGTCCTTTCTTGGCAGGAATTCAAGGGCTCCCCGGTAGGCCCGGTTTTCCCGCCCGGCCCAATACCAACCCTGGCCAAAGTCGAGATTAAAGATTACGGTGGTGTGTTCCGGTTTTTTATAAACCAGCGTCAGTGGTTGACCTGTTTTGAGCAGTTCTACGCCGTTATTTACGGTGACGGTCATCCCTTCCGGACCAAGACGGAAACGGAGCAGATGACCGGCGGATCCCTCCAGGACAGGGGTAGTATCTGCAGCGGCAAGCAGGTAAGGACCACCGGTTTTAATAATGACCTCCTTAACCTTTTCCGCCAGGCCGATGCGGATTTCGGGGATCTTCTCCCTGTTCTTGGCCAGGGCGGCTACTGTAGGTGGGACGATCTTGGCAGGGTCGGCTAAAGCTTCGGTGGGTTTTTGCCCGATTCCGGGATAAGCGGAGGTTAGTTTGGCCATGGCCGGAGCAAGCCGGGGGTCGGCCGGGAAGACGTTTTTTGCCTTGGTTAATAAGTCAAAGGCCGTTTGCGGTTTGCCCAGGGCCAGGTTAACTTGGGACAAGGGGAAGAAAACCGCAGACCAATTGGCGTCCTGGGTTAGGGTTTTTCTGTAATGCAGATCCGCCTTGGTTAAGTCACCGGTCTGGGCATAGAGCCGGCCTAAATGAAAATGGGCGCTGGGATTGAAGGGTTCTTTGGCGATTGAGTCTTCCAAAGTTTTAATGGCTGCTGCAGTCTTCCCGCTTTCCGCCAGGGCCAGGCCGCGCCAAAAAAGGATAGCGGCATCATCGTCGGCTGTGGTCAGTTGAATGACCCTGTCATAATAGCCTCCCAGATAGACAGCAGAAACCATGGCCAACCTGTACCCGGTGTGTTTCGGGTGGTTAGCCACCAGGCGTCCCAGCACGGGTAGGGCTTCGTCGTACCTGCCGACCTCCCGCAATAAGCGAATGTAGTTAAGTTGGATCTGAACATCCCCGGGCGAAGACCGGGCCAAGCTTCGCAAGCGCTCCAGGCTTTCCTCGAATTTTCCTTGGTAATACAAGGCAACGGCAGTATTTAATCCCTCTGTGGGTAGGAACTCAGCGGTTGCATGGGGGACGAGAAAGGCTGTAAGGAGAAGAAGAACCCAAAATGCCTTAAGGTGTAGGGTTCTTCGCTTTCGCCGAATTGTTTTGCTCATTTTCACCCTCCTGATCGTAAGGGTGTTATTATTTTATTCTAACAATTTAAAAAAGTCAATAGGTAAAAATTGGCTGTCAATAGATTACTGCTAGGGGACCTTTTACGGTTGTCCGGTGAAGACCACCGCTGAAAGGGGATTTCTGCCTAAAAATAAGGGTCTTGCGCATCAAATAATTGTTTGGGGTCTCTCTTGTCCTGCTCCCCTCATAAAATTCAGTGAGCATTTCGGGGGAGGGATAGCATTGAAAAGGGCAGGAATGATCCAAGGACGCGTCACCCCGGAGGTGGAAGCGTTTTTAAGTTCTGAGGAAGAACGCATGGTTCAAGTCATCATCGAGTATGACTCCTTCCGGCAGGCCCGGCGGTGGTCGGTCCATCGGTGTATTCAACGGTTGGGCGGCAGGGTGATCCGGGAGTTGCCCATCATCAATTCATTGGCGGTGGAGATTTCCGTGGCCGGGCTTCGCCGGTTGATTCCCGATCAGCAGCCCCGGATGGTCTGGGTGGATCAGCAGGTTAAACCCCAACTGAACATGGCGGTGCCGTCGGTCTATGGTGACATTGCATATAAAGAAGGATATACCGGGCGTGGAGTGGTCGTAGCCGTGCTGGATACAGGCATTGATCCCCATCCGGACCTGGTGCGGCCCCGTAACCGGATTATTGGCTGGAAGGATCTGGTGAATGGGCGGCGACAGCCCTACGATGACAATGGCCACGGTACGCATGTGGCGGGGATTATCGGGGGAAACGGCGGCCAATCCGGCGGGCGGTACCGGGGGGTAGCGCCCGAGTGCTATCTGGTGGGAGTCAAAGCCTTGGACGAAAAGGGCAGCGGTGAAATCTCCCTGGTGGTAGAGGGAATTCAATGGGTGGTAGCACGGCGGCGGTGGTATAACATTCGTGTGCTCAATCTTTCCCTGGGCGCAGCGGCGGAGAAGGGTTATCAGGCGGATCCGTTGAGCCGTGCCGCCGAGGCGGCTTGGGAAAGCGGGATAGTGGTCTGCGCCGCCGCCGGCAATGCGGGGCCGAAGGCTGGCAGCATTACTACGCCGGGGATCGCTCCCTCCCTGATTACGGTGGGTAATATTGATGATCGGAACACCGTTGACCGGCGGGATGACCGGATCGCCGACTCTTCAAGCCGGGGACCGACGGTCGATAAGCTGATTAAGCCCGATATTCTCGCTCCGGGCACCAATATTGTATCCCTGAAACCCGGCGGCGGTTACGTCAGTTACTCCGGCACCTCCATGGCGACCCCTTTCGTGGCGGGGAGTGCGGCGCTTATCCTGGAGAAGGAGCTGCGCCTGGATCCGATCAGCGTCAAAGAACGTTTGCTCAGCGCGGCAGAGGACCGGGGATATGGCGAAAATGACCAAGGTACTGGTTACCTGAATCTGAAGGCCCTTTTTGGGTTGACGGCAACGGCAACGCCGGCGGAGGCGGCCTTGGCAAAACCCGCAGTGAATAGAGAGAAGTTGCGTAGCCTCTTGCAAAACTTGTTTAAATTCCTTCCAGAGTTTTTCCCCAATTTGGGCTTGGCAAGGCTGCTGCCCCGGGGGATGGAGGTCCAAAAGTTACTGCCCCTGGCAATGATGTTAATGAGCAGCCTTGGTGAACAGGCATCTCCCGCGCCTAATTCCAACCCCTGGCTGGGGCTAGTGCAGTCGATGGGCAAGTGGCTGAAGGGTTTTGGCCTGCCCATTTAACGCTTGTTTCCTTGAAGAAGTTGGGGTTTGCATATGGTTTGTTTACCCTTTTGACCTGCAGACAATAGCTGCCAGGAAACCGAAGATGATGGCGGCAGTAATACCGGTGCTGGTCAGTTCGAACATGCCGGTCAGGATGCCAATCGGTCCGGTCTTGCCCGCTTCGGAGATGGCGCCTTTGGCCAAAGAGTTACCGAAACTGATGATGGGCATGGAGGCTCCTCCCCCGGCAAACTTGATCAGGGGATCGTACAGGCCGAGCCCGCCTAGGATCCCGCCCAGGATGACCATGCCGGTGAGAATGTGTCCCATGGTTAATTTAGTCCGGTCGTAAATTACTTGCCCGGCAAGGCAGATTAAACCACCCACCAGAAAGGCTGCCAGGTAGGTTGACCATATAATGCGCAAGATCTTCAACCTCGCTTTTCCCGCCCGGCCGTTAAAGCTTGCAGGCCGGTGCTTTTTTGGTGTTATTACGGAAATTCAAAGGCAACGGCATGGGCGATGCAGGGAATAGTCTGTTTTTGCATGACAGAGGTGGGGCTATGCATGGCACCGGTAGCAATCACCAGGATCCGGCGGTAACGCCCCCGTTCCATCTCCCGGAAGAGGTGGCCGAAGACCACCACGGCGGAACAGCCGCAACCGCTGCCTCCGGAGGCTACTTGGGGGTACTTGACCCGGTCATAGATCATGGCCCCGCAGTCTTTGTAGCGGATGCCCAATTCTAAACCGCCGGTCTCCTTGATCCAACGCCGCAGGATCTCCGCGCCGAACTCGCCCAGGTCACCGGTGACAATGAGGTCGTAATCCTCTGGCATCCGCTTGGTGTCAGCAAAATGGCGCAACATAGTATCGGCGGCGGCTGGCGCCATGGCTGCTCCCATGTTCAGGGGATCTTTGACCCCGAAATCCGTCATTTTGCCGACGGTGACATGGGTTACCCGCGGGCCCTTACCCTGGGTTGTCAGGAGGGCGGCCCCTGCGCCGGTAACGGTCCATTGCCCGTAGGGGCGGCGCTGGTTGCCGTACTCCGTGGGGTAGCGGTATTGCCGTTCTGCTGCGGAGTAATGGCTGGAGGTGGCGGTCAGCGCCGTGCCGATGAAGCCCCCGTCGATGAGCATGGCCCCCAGCCCCAAGCCGGCCATGGAGGTGGAACAAGCCCCGTAAACCCCAAAGAACGGTAACCCCAAGAGGGAGGCGTTAAAGCCGGAGGTAATGATCTGGTTGAGGAGATCGCCGGCGATAAACAGGTCAATATCCTTCTCCGTCCGCTTTGCCTTTTGCATGGCTTTCAGGCAGGCGGAGTTCATCAGTTCGCGTTCGGCCAGTTCGAAGCTGGCCTGGCCCAGGGTCAAGTCGCCGGCGATTAGATCAAAGTCTTTGGCCAGCGGGCTTTGGCCTTCGAAGGGCCCGACGGTCGTGCCTGTGGCGATGACTATGGGCGGCGTTGCCATCTGAAAGGTCTGGCGGCCAAGTTTTTTCCCGATTTTCGGTCACCTCTTTAATAAAGCGTGGATCAACCCGACGAAGAAGGCGGTAACCACCCCGTAGGTGATGACGGAACCAGACAGGATGAAGATCTTGCTGCCAATCCCCTGGATAAAGCCTTCTTGCTTGTACTCCAGGGCTGCGGAGACCATGGAGTTGGCAAAGCCCGTGACCGGCACGGCCAGTCCGGCCCCGGCGTAACGGGCCAGGCGGTCAAAGACACCGAAGGCGGTGAGGATAGCACCAAGCATGATCATGGTGGCCACCGCCGGGTTGCTGGCTTCCACCGGCGGCAGGTGGAGGATGGCCGCATAAAGGTCAATAAAAAATTGGCCAATGACGCAGACGAGGCCGCCGGAAAAGAAAGCCCACAAAGCGTTGGCCGTGTATCTGGCCGGAGGTTCCATTTCCTTAATTAGTTGCTGGTAACGGGCTTGTTCCGGTGTCGGCAGTGGTTTTTGGCTCATGGTTTCCTTCGCTCCTTGAATATGATCTACCGTCAACCAAAACAGTACCGGAAATCATCTTAACCACTTGCTCTCTAAAGCATTCACGTTAACCTTGGCTAGAAATAATGGATGTTACTGGAAGGCGGCGAAGATGGTTGGTGATGTGTGTTGGGAGACTTGAACGGTTATTAGCCGGGCTGACTATGCAGACGGGCTTGGTTGCCATATTTTTCACTTCAATCTTCGGCCTGTCGATCCTGGGTCGGCGGGAGGTGTATGTCACCGGCGACCCCATCTTGTACGGCGTCTACCGGATGTTAGTGCTGGAGACCGCCCGACCCCTCCGGTGGGGGTGGCCCCGGCCGGGGAAACCTGCAGATGTTTATCGGATGGAGCTCCGGACGGAGCCACCGGTGGCAGGGGAGTTGGTCCTGGGGCGAATCCCCCGTTTTCCCGCAGTTTATTACTGGAACCCGGTGCAAGACATCTCCGGGGAAGAGTTGCAGCAGGTTTTGGCGGGCAAGATCCGAAACTGGGCGGAACTCGGTGGTGAAGACCGGGCGATTGTCTGTTTTTCCGGTCCGGATCCGGATTTAGGTAAAAGATTGGCCCGTGAACCGGGTGGTCTGGCTGTTCTGTACTGGCCCCAACTGGTGCCGGAAGTCAGGGTGTTGCAGGTTGGCTGTAACGATTGGCTCAGTTTCCAGGACCGGGGCGGCGACGGTTTTCCCGGTTGCGGTTGGGTTGTGCTAAGTCCAGTGCGTCCTTTGGCCTGGTGGGAGGAGCTGGGCTGGCAACTGCGGAATATAAAATTGATCCGGCGGATAAAACGGGGCTTTTCCTGGAACCGTTGGTTGTACGGGCAGGAAAGGCTGACCCTGACGGCGGTGGGGGACATCATGCTGGACCGGGGCGTGGCGCGCACTGTCAAAGAGCAGGGTGGGGATTATCGTTATGTTTTTGCCCGAACTGCCCCAATCCTGGCCAGGGCGGATCGGACCCTCGGCAACCTGGAATGTCCCCTCAGCCTGAGGGGGTGCCAGATCAACATGTTCCGAGGACACCCGGCGGCTGCCGCTGCCTTGCGGGCGGCTGGTTTTGATCTGGTTTCCCTGGCTAATAACCATATTTTGGATTATGGCCCAGAGGCCCTGGCGGATACGTTGGATATTGTCAAAAGCCATGGCATGACGCCGCTGGGCGCGGGACGGAACCGGGCGGAGGCGCGGCGAATCCATTTTGAAACGGTAAACAGGATCCGGGCGGCGTTTTTAGCCTATACCGAGGTGCGGCCGGGGTTCACCTACACCCGTACAGGCGTGGAGTGGCGGGCCGGGCCGGACCGGGCCGGGGTAAACCCGGTGGACACAGAGGAGATGCGGCGGGAGCTAGCGGCTGCGCGGCGCAGGGCCGATGTGGTGGTAGTTACTGTCCATTGGGGTGATGAATACCAGGGTTTGCCCAACCCCTTCCAGCGTCAGCTAGCTCGGGAACTCCTGGCGTGTGGGGCGGACCTGGTGGTTGGCCACCATCCCCATGTCATTCAGGGGGTGGTATTTGGCGGGAAGGGTGCGGCTGCCTTTAGTCTTGGTAATTTTGTTTTTGACCAGAAGGTTTGGGACCGCCGGGAAGGCTTGATCCTGGAAGCTTGCTTCGACCGGGCGGGCCTGCGGCAAGTCCGTTTTTTGCCTGTGCGGATCCTGGGTGAACAGCCCCGGTTGCTCCAGGGGGAAGAGGCCCGGAGGGTTTGGCGGCGGTTGGCCTACCTGTCAAAGAAACTGCAGGAGACCGCAGCGGCAAGGAAGAGGGAAATGCCGAATCCTTGGTGAATTTGAAGGGATAATTGAACTTTAAAGTAGAAGAATACTTAGGATTGAGATTAATGCAAAAGGAGTTGAAGCAGAGATGGAAAAGATCAGCCGTGAACCTGGAACAGTGCTATCCCCGTTGCCCGCTGTGATGGTTAGCTGCACAGATGCCAATGGTCGGCCCAACATCATTACCTTGGCCTGGGCGGGGGTGCTTTGTTCTGACCCGCCGATGGTTGGCCTGGGCATCCGGCCCTCCCGCTATTCCCACGGCATAATTGCCAAGACCGGGGAGTTTGTGGTGAATCTCCCCTCCAGGAAGGAGTTTGATGCCACTGACTTTTGCGGCGTACACTCCGGGCGGGAGGTGGATAAATTTGCTGCCACAGGGCTGACTCCTGTGAAAGGCGAACTGGTACAAGCCCCTCTAATTCAGGAGTGCCCGGTCAATCTGGAGTGCAAAGTGCGGCAAATCATTAATCTGGGCAGCCATGATTTATTCATTGGTGAGGTGGTTCGGGTCCATGCCCCTGAAGGTGACCTGGCGGAGATCCTGGTGGACGGCTTCGCCTATGGCAACGGCCGGTATTACTCCCTGGGTGAGATCATTGGCTATTATGGCTGCGCCCGGAGTAAGTTCTCGGGGGCGGCCCGATGAAAAGGGTCAAGCTTGCCCTCTGCCAAATGCAAGTGGGTCCTGAGGTGGCAGGGAATTTGGCTACAGCCAGGCGCATGTTGGCGGAGGCGGCAAAGGCCCGAGCTGACATTGTCGTGTTGCCGGAGATGTTTCCCTGCCCCTATCGGCAAGATAGTTTTGCGGAATATGCCGAGTCTAGCGAGGGAACCATTGTTGGCCTGCTCCGGCAGGCAGCCTGTGACGGCGGCTACTACCTGATCGGGGGCTCTTTCCCGGAACGGGCAGCTGATGGCAGCATCTTTAACGCCTCTTATGTCCTGGACCCGACGGGTCGGGTACTGGCAGTTCATCGGAAGCTTCACTTATTTGATGTGGAGCTGTCGGAGGGGGTCAGTTTTCAAGAGTCCGCTGCTTTACAGCGGGGGATGGCGCCCGCTCTGGTGGACCTGGCTGGCGTCAAGACGGGCATCGGCATTTGTTATGATCTGCGTTTCCCGGAATATGCCCGGCTTTTGGCCTTGGCCGGTGCTGAGTTACTGGTTTATCCCGGCGCCTTCAATCCTGTGACCGGTCCGGCCCATTGGGAGTTGCTCCTGCGGGCAAGGGCCGTTGACAACCAGGTCTTCACTGTCGGGGTATCGCCTGCCCCCCACCGGGATTTGGATTATCAGGCCTACGGTCATTCCATGGCGGTGGATCCCTGGGGGAGGGTGCTGGTTACGGCCGATCAGGAGGAAGCTTTGCTCCTAACAGATCTGGACCCGGACGTTCTGGAGAAGGTCCGCCGGGAGCTACCGGTGCTGAAGCACCGCCGGACCGACCTTTACCGGGTGCAAGGTATAGCCAAGTGGGCAGGATGGGGCGATTGAACCGATAAGAAAAGGAAAAGGGTGCTATAGGTCGCCCTTTTTTATTTTCCCGTGGCGGTCCTGCCCGTCCATCCCGGCCAATTGTTCTGATCCGGTCCGCTCGAAACCAAAGCTGGCCCTGCCGGAGCTCAAGCCCGTCCGAGGCCAGGCCGGAAAGTACACTGGCGGCTCCCGCTGCTTTCCTGGTGCCACCTGGGTTAATAAGGGTATTACCATGAGACGAAGGAGATTCGCGCTTTATGGTGAAATATTGCCTGGGGGGATGAGCATGACCAAGGGAATACGACGCTTGATGGCATCTCTTGTGCTATTTGGGATAATCATTATGACTCGGGTTAACGTGGAGGCAGGAATTAATCTGACGGATTACCTGCCGGCGGGCGCCCGGATTGTCCAAGCCATTACGGACCCAGCTTTTGATCGGGACCCGAAAGATGAGATCCTCCTTTTGGTGGAGCAAGGGATGTCTCGCTGGGTTTGTTTGCTGGATCCCTCTGCCTATGGTTATTCGCAAATATACCGGGTTGACCTGGGCCGGGCTGGTTATTTCCGGCGAAAGGGTTCGGAGGAATACTATACATTAATGCAGACCGGTGATGTGAATGCCGATGGAATTTCCGACTTTTGGCTGGTGTTTTCTCCCGACGGGAAGCAAGGGGAGATTCAGGTGCATGTTTCCCAGGGGGGTATCTTCCGGAAGGTGGCAGAGGTCCGGGCTGATGTGGACCTCCAGTTCGTTAACTACCGGGGCGAATGGGTGATCCATGAGGTTAATTTGGAGCCCGACCAAGACCGGACAGTGCCGGAGGACCAGGAGTTGGGATTAGGGCTTTCCCCGGATAACGGCCAAGGAACGGTGGAGGAGACGGACCAGGAAACCGGTTGGTTCTTCCGGGTCAAAAGCCATGTGTTCCAGGATGGACGTTTTGTCTCCGAAGACCAGGAATACCGGTTTTCCGCCGGGGATTACTGGTTGTTTGCTGAGGCGCGCTGGCGACCCCAGATTTTTAAAGGCCGGGAGGAGTCGGGACAATTAAAGTACCGTTTTGGCGAGAGCATGATTCCTCTGATGATCCCCAAAGGACGGGCGGCCTTGGAAGCGCTGCTGCCGTCCAAGGCCTTTCTCCTGGATTATCTGCCCGATGCCGCCTTGGATCTGGATACCGATGTGGAGTACCTCTTGGCCTATCTGGTGCCGGACCCGGCGGATGAACGACGGGTCCTGCTCCAAGCGGGCATTGCCGATTGGTCCCACGAGCAGCGAGCTTACCAACTAACCTTGCTTGATTGTAAAAATTATGGCTTAGGCCGGTACCCGGAGGGCCGTTTTTACCAACCGATCTACCTGGTGCAGGGCGAAGGACTGTCCCATCCGGTGGTGGTGGGAAACGCGGCGGCCGACAAACCTATGCTGCAGTTGACGGCTTATGCCAATACCGGTGAAGGCTTTGTGGAGGCCGCCTCTATCCAAGCCAATTATTATCTATGGATGACGGAGAATGTGGGGCCGGAGGGGCTGTATTACCGGGTGATTGCCGCCGACTTGCAGCGAAACGGCTTGGTTACGGTGAGGCCTTTTGTTGCCAAAGCCGACGGGTCCTTTGGCGGTTATGGCTTCTTTGCGCCGGAGAATGGGACGGCAATGAGTCTTCGTGAATTTAAGCGCAGCTATTACCGGTCCGAAGAAACTGAATGGACCAGTCAGGGCTATGAGACGCCGATTTTACGCACCAATCCGGAGAAGGTCCCGGCCTTTAACGGCGTCTTGCCCGATACGGAAAAAGGCGTTGTCGATGTGGAGGATTATATCGCCAAACATATGGCAGCCCTCCGGATCCGCAGTTGGTTTGCGGGGGATTTGAACAGGGACGGCGCCATGGATCATCTGGCCTTGTTCCGCACCGACCATCAAGGTTGGCCACCCCAGTACAGGCTTGGTTACTTCTCCCAAGGTGGCGGCCAGTTGCATCTGCAGCCAATTGGCGCCCCACTTAAGCTGGGCGAAGGCAACCCTGCAACAGGGGTCTATTTTGTGGATCTTGATTTGAATGAAGAGAACGGCCGGGAGTTGGTGCTGGTCAGGCGCGGGTTACACCAACAAACCGGCCGACAAAGGGTCAATGTGGAGTTTTACCGCTTGACCAACGGTTCCTGGGTGCGGCTGCATACAGGGGAAGTCTGGTATGATGAGTTTCAGCTCTTTAAAAGCTCCGCGGGCGTGGAACTGGCTGGATTTCAGCTGGATGCGGCGGGCAAGAGCCACGGCCAAGTCTATGAGTTCACATGGCGAGACGGCTGGTTCCATCTGCAGAAAAAGGTTCCTGTCTTGAGCTTCCAAACTTATCTCAGTCGTATCCAGGGCAAGACCCCGTTGCTCCAGCCCGGCGAGGCTGTTTGGCAACTGCGTTAAATAAAATTCTTTGCTGCCATGCTTATCTTGCCGCCCGGAGGGACAGAATAAGGGAAACAAGGGCGAAGGTGAAGGTAGACATGGCATATCCCTTAGTCGGTCTTATGTTATGGTTCCTCTTCTTTATTATTGTACCCCGGCAAAAATGGCGCAGGTATTACCCGACTTTGCTTTTTACCGCTCTTTTGGCCACTGTCTGTGATCTTTTGGGCGTTGTTTACCTCCAGTGGGAGTATATCGGCCCCAACACCGGCGGGCTCAGCCTCTGGTCGGATCTGGGTATTGCGCCGCCTTCGGGGGGGACTTGCGGTTTATCTGCAAAACAAATATCCAAGATGGGCTTGGTTGAACTGGAGTTTTTGGATCGCCGCCAATGCCCTCGGGGAACGGGCCTTTGTGGAATGGGGTTTGATCCGTTACCATTATTGGAACTCCTTGAAAGCGACCCTCTTTTATGTTTTTTTCTTTGGTTTGGTTTATTTACAAGACCAATGGTTTAAGCAGGGCAAAAATGTTAAGCTTTGGGAGATGGACGAAGAATGAGAAGATGGCTGGTTTTGTTGATTGTGGTAATGGCTGTTTGCCTGTGGTGTGGTGTGCCGGGGCAGGCGGAAACCTCATACCACATTAATTTGGTGGACCGTTTCGGGGATATGCCGACCCAGCAATTGGTGGCGTCCAGGGAATCGCTGGAGTATGCGCTTTATAACACAATCTTTGATACGGAGGTATTTTGGCAGGGACTTACAGTCCGGGACCGCCGGAGCATCCTGGGGAAAGCCAGGCAGGCCATTAGCGCCGGTCTTGGCTTGCGAGTGGTTATACCAAAGGCCGGGAAACTGGAGAATGTAGAATTCCAGATTCTACCTTTTGACAATTGGATAAATCAGTATTTAGTAATTGTCACCAACCTGTCGGTGGATGATAAAGGGGAAGCCACCATAGTTCCGCTAGACTCCGGGGTTACCATTATCTTTGTGTTGGACGGCGAACACTTGGCCTTATATACTAATTATGCCGCTAAGCAGCAATTGGAAGAGATTGAACAGAAGCTTGCCAAGAACCCGAAGAATAAAGAGTTATTGCTGGCCAAAGCATCTCTTTATGACATGTTTGATCAGAGGGAGGCCGTTGCAACGTACGAAGAGATTATCCGGCTCTATCCCAAAGAGGCGGTGGCCTACAATAACCTGGCCATGCTCTATACAGGCTATCTCAATCTTAACTTGCTAAATCCAGAAAAGGCCTTACAGTATGCGAAGAAGGCCTGTGCACTGACAAAAAATAAGGATGTGGCCTTCCTGGATACGCTGGCCCGCGCTTATTATGTCAATGGGGAGCTCAAGAAAGCGCTGGACCTGACCAGGGAAAACCTGGCCAAGGACAACCAGCGGGTCTTTCACTTGTTCTTGGAGATGCTGCAGGCCCGGATCCTGGGGGATAGCATAACCAACGCCGAGAACTGTTAGGTGTTGTGGGTAATGCAGTAGTAACATATTAATAAAAATTATAGTGCTGTAAAGCAAACAACCGCCTGAACAGGCGGTTGTTTTAGTTTGTAGACGTCTTCCTTTTAATGTTAGATAAAAAACTAAACAATATGGTAAAAATTAAAGATATTGCCGGATTAGAATAGATAATTAAGTGTAACAAATTT
Source organism: Firmicutes bacterium UBA3943 (assembly GCA_002385625.1). Taxonomy (GTDB): domain Bacteria; phylum Bacillota; class UBA4882; order UBA10575; family UBA3943; genus UBA3943. The sequence continues at coordinate 10,851 of DGDV01000053.1, read as the reverse complement.
TGACATAAAAATTAAAGTTTAATATATTACTCTTGGTATATTACCATTTACAACATTATTAATATTTTGTGGTTGTTTATCACTATATAGGATGATACGAGGGGGATCCACATACGTAATTACATGAAAATGGTGGTCTTATTTGTATTGCTTTGTTCAATCTGTGTGAGTGGGGTTTCGTTGGGAAATACCACCTTACTTTATAGTGAAAGTTTTGCCTCCGGGAAAAGCCTGGCCGATTTGGGCTTTACCGGAAAGGAACCGACGTATTGGGTACTTGATACGTCCGGTCGATATATGAGATCCGTCACGCCGGATAAAATACTCTGTGAGTTTTCTGAGATCTATACCCCTTCGTTTGAAGCCGACCGGAACAAGGGACCGGTGGTTGTGGAATGGAAACTCAATTATCAACAAGAAAAGTCCAAAAAGTGTTTAATTGAAGGAAAGGTAACAACGGTTTCTTTAACTGACAGCAAAGGCAAAGAGCTTTATAGTTTGGTTTTTATCCCAAACTTTGAACGGCATCCGTTAATGATGACAAGTTTACTTTTGATGCGCTATGACCGTCTTATTCCCAAGTTTATTGACGAGAAGTTTTCTTCTGCTATTGTACCGGTGGGAAAATGGATTACCATGCGCATGGAACTGGAACCAACCTCAGGTGGGGAAGGCAGGATAAAAGTGCTGGGTGATTTTGGCGATGGTCGTGGTTTTGTAACATTGATCAACGCCAAAGACAAGCACTATTCGTCTTTTGCAAAACTGCATTTCAAATACGGCCTTGGTATTGGTCGCCGGAAATATGAGGTAGCTGTTGATGATATTAGAGTTTTTGGTGCGGCTGGCAACAAAGACAATACACCGCCGGTGACCACCCATGACTATTTAAATAATGGTGTTTGGGTGAAGGAACCGGTACAAATCAACCTGACGGCAACGGATGATGCCAGCGGTGTTGCAGCCACATATTATAAGGTTAATGATGGTGAAGTTGTTGAGGGTAACACATTATCCTTTACTGCTGAAGGTATCTATACGGTGGATTACTGGTCGGTGGATAAAGCCGGTAATACGGAAACAGCAAAGAAATTAAAAGTTAAAATCGACCAATCTGGTCCGGTGGTGGAGCCTGCGCTAAGCCCTGCTCCTAACGCTGGAGGTTGGAACAATGCCGATGTGATGATAACCTTTAACGCTTACGATGCTTTTTCCGGTGTGGACCAGGTAAGTGAGGCGGTTCAAGTCACCGCCGAAGGGGAACAGGTTATTTCCTATACTGCTACAGATAAAGTTGGGAATGAAACGACCGGGACTGTAACAGTAAAACTGGATAAGACAGCTCCCAGCATCTTTTCGTTGCAACCGGCTGATGGCTCAATACATACCACTGCCCGCCCGTCGATCTCGGCGGTGTTCATGGATGGCCTGTCGGGGATTGATCCGGATTCAGTCCGTTTGACTTTGGATGGGCGGATAGTTAAGGGTGCTACGGTTACGGCAACTGGTCTGTCATATACTCCCTCCGCTGATTTAGGGGCAGGTCGCCATACCATCAGCCTCAGCCTCAGTGACATGGCGGGAAATAAAGCAGTACCCGTTTCAGCGACATTTACAATTGATTCGACACTACCGCTGCTGCCGCCTGACCCAGCGACTGTTGCGCCGGAGCTGAATATAACTGAGTTTACACCTGTTTCTAAAGCAGTTGAATTTCTATATACAGGTGATAACCCGATTCAAACCGGAATGGATCAAGAAACAATTGATCCTGTTAGGGCAGCGGTAATTCGGGGTAAAGTATTAAATAAATATAACCAACCGTTGCCTGCCGTGACAATCTCCGTTCTTAACCATCCTGAATATGGCCAAACCATTACCAGGGCTGATGGTATGTTTGACATGGTGGTTAACGGGGGAGAACAATTAACCATAAAATATGTCTGTGACGGTTATCTCCAGTCACAACGGCAAGTTAAAGTTGCTTGGGATGGCTATACAATATTGCCTGATGTGGTATTAATTGAGGAAGATCCAAATGTTACACCCATTCAAATGGGTGTGCAGCAGGTTCAAGTTGCACGTGGTTCTGTAATAAGCGATCAGGATGGCGTTCGTCAGGCAACGCTGATTTTTCCGGAAAATGTTCGAGCAATTGGGGTAAGCGGAAAGACCCTGAATATACGGGCCACTGAATATACTGTTGGAGATAATGGCCACCTAGCAATGCCAGCTGAACTCCCGGCAAATATTGGATACACTTACTGTGTAGAGCTAAGTGCTGACGGGCTAAGTTCGGTTCGGTTCAATAAGGAAATCTACTTTTATGTGGAAAACTTCTTAAACTTCCCGGTGGGTGGAATTGTCCCGATTGGATATTATGATCGTAACAAAGGAATATGGGTACCCTCGGAAAACGGTCGCGTTATTAAAATAGTTGGAATAACAGATGGCAAAGCAGATCTCGATGTAGATGGTAATGGTATTGCTTCGCCGGAAAGGTTGCTCGAACTAAACATATCAGATTCTGAACGTGAGAAGCTAGCAACTCTCTATAATGTAGGCCAAAGCCTCTGGCGGTCTCCTATAACTCATTTTACACCTTGGGATTGCAACTGGCCTTATGGTCCACCTGCTGGTGCGAAAGCTCCTGCGCTTCCCCAGCCTAAGACCGGATCGAATCCAGATGATAATTGCTATAAACATAATGCTTCTTCCATACAAATTCAAAGTCAGGTTTTAGGGGAAGAGGTTCCTCTTGCTGGCACTCCGTTTAGTATTCACTATTCTAGTGACCGGGTGCCCGGTTATAGGGGTTCATCTGTATTGGAGTTGAAAGTATTTGATGATCAAATACCAACTGGCGTAAAGAGAGCGGAATTAACAATAGAAGTAGCTGGAAGAACTTTTACACAAAGTTTTGCGCCACAAGTTAATTGTTGGGCTACTTTTATGTGGGACGGGAAAGATGCATATGGCCGAGATGTTATCGGTATGCAGAAAGCAAAGGTGACCCGTAGTTATATCTATGATGGCGTATATATGACTCCTTTAGAGTTGGAACGAGCTTTTGGAGAACTATCCGGTGTTCCAATGTTGGGGATTAGAGCTAGACAGGAAATTGCTTTGTCTCAAGTTTCGGAAGCATATATTGCGGGAATTAATGCTTTGAAACCAACCATTGCCGGATGGAGTGTTGATATAAACCATTTTTATGATCCAAAAGCAGGTATCTTATATTTGGGAAATGGAGAAAGACGGTCTGCTACGCAAATGCCCATGGTTATGCAGACGGTGGCAGGTGGCGGTACGCGGCAGTTGCAAGAGGGATGCCCTGCAAAAGATGTGGCTTTTGATACTATTCAAGGCATGTCAGTAGGACCTGATGGCTCTATTTATATGGCATTAAAACATTCCATTTGGAAAATTGATGGAGACGGACTATTGAGAATAATTGCTGGGGGAGAGCAAAAAGGCTTTTCAGGAGATGGTGGAGCAGCTATTAATGCTCTGCTGGATACCCCATGTTTGTTGACCTTTGGAAATAACGATACACTGTATTTTTATGATTCAGGAAACTTCAGAATCAGATATATTGATAGGGAAGGACATATAAATACATTTGCTTCTGAAGTATATATAGAGCCACAAAATGGCAAGATAGCTATCGCTCCTGATGGCAGTATATATTCTTTAAGTGGATTGGGTGAACCCATATATCGTTACAATACATCTGGCGCAAGAACAGTTTTTGCCCAAACAAGCAATGAAGATCTTTATGATAATTTTGATGGGAAATCCGTAAATGAAGTAACATTTCATCGGATTAATGCGATGAGTGTGGGCGGTGATGGCAGCGTTTATTTGGCAAGAGAATATACAGTCTGGAAGATAACACCTGATGGTATTGTTCGCTTTGTAACGGGTAACAAAAAGGAGACTTATTGGTATGGCCCGCAGAATACTGGTGACGGTGGGCCTGCTATCGATGCCCAAATTCATTGTATAACTGACTTGCATGCAACTTCGAATGGGGATTTATATATAACTTGTGGTGGACTTATAAATTGGGCAAGTCCATCATGGGCGCCTAAGACAACCCACTTTAATCATATTCGGTTAATTACTACTGACGGAATAATCCATACCCTAGCCGGTCCGAATAATACGGTTGGTTTTGACGGAAACGGCGGTCCTGCCAAGCAAGCCATAATGAATGTGCCAACTGATATTAAAGTTGGCCCCGATGGGAGTATTTATTTTGTTGATTCGAAAAACAAACAGATTCGAGAAATTAGGCTGGCTTTTGCTGGGTTTAATAATGATGATATTTTGGTAGTGTCTGAGGACGGCGGAGAGTTATACAGGTTTTCTTCCGCCGGGAAACACTTGCAAACTATAGATACTTTAACAAACCAAACAATCTACAGTTTTGATTACGATTCAACAGGAAATTTGGTATCAATAACGGATTTAAACGGTAATGTAACCAGAATCGAAAGAAATTCCAATGGTGAACCAACGGCAGTGATTGCTCCCTTCGGGCAAATGACTCGTTTTAATGTAAGTGCAGATGGTTTTTTGGAGAGTGTTATCAATCCTGCTGGAGAAACCGTGAGAATGGTTTATGGGGACGGCGGTTTACTTGAAGAATTCATTGACTCCAGAGGCGGTTCTCATCGTTTCTTCTATGATGAGATGGGACGATTGGTAAGGGATCAGGATCCGGTTGGACGGGTGGTCAAACTAACAAGAACTAGTACGGAAAATGGGTTTATGGTCACTGAAGAAACTGATCTAGATGATGAAACAGTTATCACTAATACTTATTTGACCGAATATTTGGCCAGTGGTGAAACCAGGCTTACAAACCAGGGGTGTTGTGGGGGACCCATTGTTACAATTATCGGACTTGATGGGACGAAGAAAATTACTCGACCGGATGGAACAGTCGTTACTACTGTGGAAGGGGCAGACCCCCGGTTCGGTTTGCAGGCTCCAATCCTGAAGGAAATAACAATTCAAACTCCCAATGGCTTGACTTATGTACAGAAAAACACCAGATCTGTTACTTTAAATAATCCCAATAATCTTATGGGTTTGGCCACTCAAACCGATATAATTGAAATTAATGGAAAACAGGCCACTATTGTTTATGATGCAGCTACTCGACGGGTTACCCGTAAAAGTCCTTCTGGACGCCAGACTGTTACAACACTGGACGAAAAGGGTAGAATAATCCGTACTGAGACGCCGGGATTTGCACCTGTCCGCTTTGAATATGATGAACGGGGACGTTTAATCAAGATCTACCACGGAACGGGATTAAACGATCGAATTAGCTCAATCCAGTATAATTCCAATGGTTATGTGCAAAGCATGACCGATCCGCTGAATAGAACCACAAGTTTTGAATATGATGCGGTTGGACGAATCACGCGACAGGTCTTACCTAACGGTAAACAGATTAGTTTCACTTATGATGCTAATGGAAATATAACGACGCTTACACCGCCGGGCCGCCCGAGTCATGAATTCACCTATACAGCTGTGAACATGGAGGATACGTATAACCCACCGACAGTAACAGGAACTGGCACTAATAGGACTAAATATAAATATAACCTAAATCGCCAGATTACGATAGTAAATCGTCCCGATGGCAAAAGTATTGGTTTTGAATACGATACCATGGGACGTTTGATGTCGGTGGTATTACCGGATGGGGAAATTGCTTATTCTTACGATCCGGATAACAGTAATCTTATAAATGTTATTGCTCCGGACAACGGCACAATCACGTATGCCTATGATGGTTCGTTGCCTACTAAAGCCACTTGGGCCGGTACTATCCGGGGCAGTGTGGAAGTGACCTATGATAACTTCTTCCGCGTGGATTCGCAAAAAGTCAATGGAGGCAACACTGTTACCTTTGGTTATGATAATGATGGGCTACTAACTCAAGCCGGAAGTTTAACGTTGAGCCATGACCAGCAGAATGGTTTGCTCACTGGGACGAGTATTGGCAATGTGACAGATACTTACCAATACAACGAATTTGGCGAGGTCAGCCAATACCGGGCGACCTTTGGTGGTACGATCTTGTTGGCAACTTCCTACACGATGGATAAATTAGGCCGGATTAGCAGTAAAACTGAAACCTTTAACGGCCAGACTCACACGTATGTCTATACCTATGATGCAGTTGGACAGTTGACAGAAGTCCGCAAAGACGGGATTCTAATCTCCCGCTATGAGTATGATGCCAACGGCAACAGAATTAGCTATTCCGGTCTGAACGGTTCCGTTAGTGCCAGCTACGACAACCAAGACCGGATGCTGCGGTACGGCGAAAACACTTATAAATACAGCGCCAACGGTGAGTTGCAGGAAAAGACGAATGCAGAGGGAACAACATACTATAACTACGATGTCCTTGGCAACCTGAAGGCAGTCACCCTGCCGGATGGCACGAACATTCAGTATGTCATTGACGGAGCAAATCGTCGGATTGGCCGGAAGGTTAACGGGATATTGGTCCAAGGGTTCTTGTATCAAGACCAACTCAATCCGGTGGCGGAGTTGGATGGCAGCGGGAATGTGGTAAGTAGGTTTGTCTATGCAACGAAGACGAATGTACCGGATTACATGGTGAAGGGTGGAGTTACGTATCGGATTATTACGGATCATCTTGGTAGTCCGCGTGTTATAATAAATGTAGCAACTGGAGAAATTGTCCAGCGGATGGATTATGATGAGTTTGGGAAGGTTATCCTGGATACTAATCCCGGGTTTCAGCCCTTTGGGTTTGCGGGAGGATTGTATGATTGCCAAACCGGACTCGTTAGGTTTGGGGCTAGGGATTATGATGCGGAGTCGGGACGGTGGACATGTAAGGATCCGATTGGATTTTTGGGAGGAGATACGAATTTATTTGGGTATTGTTATAATGATCCTATCAACTTGATTGATGAAACAGGCTTTCATCCCAAATGGCCGTCATATATACCATTCTTTGGTTGGGGTTATACTTTTGGAGAAGGTTTGTATCACGCATTTGGTGGGCAAGACAGAGAATGTCATGATTGGGATGAATGGCAAAAAAGAATGCTTTTAAGCACCGGAATTACTGTAGGATCAGGAATGGCGTTAAAAGCAGGGGCAGTAGCTTTAGCCGGATCACAAGGATTAAATTTTGCAGAAGCAGCTGCGAAACATATGAATGATCCTAACCGGTATGTTCCTGTTCAAACATTGATGGATGCTATTAAATCTGTTCCAGGAGTACCAGATCCTCAGGGGTCTAGTGCGATGATGCATTATGCAACAATGGTAAAAAATGGTGTGACATATACTTTAGAAGTACTCTATGATAAAGCATCAAATACAGTCTATCATTTTATGTATTATCATCCAAAATAAAGGAGAGCAAAATGAATGCTAAAGAAAAGATATATTATCTGATAAGGGAGTTTAAAAAAGGAAATTATGATATAAATACTTTTTGCGATGAAATAACAAATGTCTATAATTTAGAATTAAAATCTAAAGATCTGAATGAGTTGGAAAAAAAGCATTTGAGTGAACTTATAATCTTCACATCCAGATATTCTCCATATGAAAATGATCTGAAAATTCCTAATGCCTTTTTTAGCGATAGTCAAGTAAGGCGTAAAGTAGATGAGATAATTGAAAAATTGAATATTTTTTGACACTAGTGTAGCATAAACCAAATTTACAAAAGTCAACCCAAGAGAAAGGTTAAAAACAGTTAAGAACAAGAGAAAAAGCATCGAAAAGCATGTAAAAACTCCTTATAATAGAGATTAGGCAGTCTTTGTCCAACTAGAATCTCTAATATAAGGAGACCACATGGACAAAGATACTACAAAATCCACATTTATTCAACTGTTTGAAACCGTTTTTAACAAAGATATTTTTACTGCTATTTCCGATAAAGGAGCTGATCGCTACACTAAAAAGCTTTTCGCTAAACCATTCATTCAAATGCTAACCTATGCCGTTATCCAAAATCTTGACGGGCTTCGGGAGATTCGGGAGATATTAGTGAAAGTTTGGCTAATCCATCCTTAAGCCAAGCCCTTCAACTTGAATCAATCAGTCATTCACAGATTGCTCGCCGTTTAAGCAAATTTCCTACCGAGATACTACAAAGTTTATTTATCAATCTCAGTTGGAAACTTCGGCGAGAGACCGGTCAACATCTTAACCTGATTGATTCCACCACCATTAGCTTAGCGCTACGTAGAAGCTCTTGGGCCAAGTTCCGTAAGACCAAAGGCGGAGTTAAACTCCATTTAAGAATTTGCTTTGATGAAAAAAATGGCCTTTCCGGAACAAGTCAGCATCACACCGGCAAAAGTAGCGGACAAAAAAGAACTTAATTCACTCATTGTTGAAGATCCGGATGCGATTCACGTATTTGACCGAGGTTATGTTGATTATCAAATTTTTAACGATTATACCGAACGAAAGATTCGGTTTGTTACCCGATTAAAAGATAACGCGTTGGTCGAAGTAATATCCGATATCTCAAACAACCAAGTAAAACGAGAAGCTATTATTACATTAGGTGAAGGCAAGAAACGAGTAAAACATCCGTTACGACTCATTGAAGCCTATGATAGCCAAAACCGTTTAATCCAAATCATTAGCAATGATTTTGAAACACCGGCTGAAGAGATCGCCGAGATTTACCGTAAACGCTGGCAAATCGAACTCTTTTTTAAATGGATGAAGCAACATTTTACCGTTAAACACTTTTACAGCATCAGCCAAACCGGAGTTGAAAATCAAATCTACATCGCTTTAATGGCTTACTGCCTAATGATGATTGGAAAACGCCGAACCGTTTCGGAAAAAACCTTATGGGAATGGGTACGGCTTCTTAAAAATTATTGGTTTAAACCATTTACCGCTTTCGTTCAAAGACTGCATCACAAACCACTTCGAACATCACGAGGAAGGCGCAGGATAGATTATGAAGCAATCTATCAAATGACCGAAAGGCAGGTGATTGAAACGCTTGATGCGGGTCATCTTAATGATGTAACTTATGACCCATTAGTACTTTAATCTTGTTGGAAAAATGTGGACAAAGACTATAGGTTTGGTATGTCGTGTCCTTTGAATATATAGTGAAAAATCGATGGTTGTATACACTATTTATGGTTTATATTGTTAATAAAATCAGTCGGTATTTTCAACTTGCTTTTTTGTTTAAACTTTTATGCTACGCTAGTGATTTTTTGAACAAAAAGTTATCAACATCTTATAATGGCCTACTATTTGAACTATATCCGCGCCCCGATTAGGCAGATCGGTCTAGAATCGGGTTAAATCTTGGGAAGCCTGGATAGGCTACTGGAGAATATAAATTAAAACGACTGCTGACTAACTGAGCAAGCCAAATCCAAGCGGGTCAATCACCTCACCCACGAAACCTGGTCAATCATATATTAATACATGTCCCCTCTCCCGGAAAGAAAGCCCGTTCCGACTTTTGTGAGAGGGGACAATGATACATAACTAAAATTTTGAGTTGAAATTATGGAGACGCCGGTATTGAAAGATAAACATATTTATATTGGTTTACTAATATTACTTATATTTTCACTCATCCATATTCTTTATCCGGAAGGAATATTAGAAAGCCTGAAAAAGAATAGGAAATATTTAGAGAAGTTATCTCCTGATGAATATAAATTATTAATGATTATTATTAAGGCATTTGGTATTTTGGTTTTATTCGTTTTTATACTTTTATTTATCTAATTTAGATTATAAACCCGCTTTCGAAAATGTGAATTTTGTTTTGGATTCAACTGTTTATATTTAGGTATCTCTATTTTATTTGCGGTTGAAGCCATTTCCATCTTTTATAGATTTATTTATTACATCAGAAAGAACGGACATTGGCGGGAGCTTAGGATGGCAAATTTGGTTTATGATTGGAGGGAATATGGTGAAAACGAAAGTTCTATTATTTGTTGCGCTAATGTTAATCATTCCGGAGCTGATTCTTGCAGTTGAAAAAACCAATATAACTTCTGCAAAATATGATCAGCATGGCTACCCGGTTCGAAATGTTCCTACCGTCAAGATTCGGAACTTGTTAATAAACCGTAATTTTAATGAGTTAAATAAACTACTGGACGGCTATCAAAAGGAATTTGAAAAGGATTTCCGTCACGAATATATTTTACGACGATTGGGTCTTGGCCCAAAGCAAACAGTGGGATACCATTATTGCTTATTGGACTAAATATATTAAGCTGGAACCCAAAGACGGCAGGGCTTACCGGGAACGAGGCGGAGCATATTATCAAAAAGGCGACTTAAAAGCAGCTTTGAATGATGCCAAAAAAGCAGCCGATTTGGGAGATGAAGAAGGCCGGAAACAATATGAACGGCTTAAAAATGTGGTTAAGTAGAGTGGCTTGCCGTGGTGAAGAAAATGAAAAAAGTCACTATTTATAAGCCCGATGAACTGAATCAAATTAATAATTTGATTCATAATTGTTTTTTCGATATTGATAGAATAACTGTTGCTAACAATACTTTTTTACTTTATTTTACACGCTACTCGGAGTCAAGAAAGAAACCGGTAAAGAGATGGTTTCTTTTCAAACAATATGAAACACCCGGATTAGACTGCATATTAGCGATCCACAAAGTTAAATCTTACAGTATTAAGGATACCCAAAAAGTACGGTTTTACGATCTTAATGAATTGGCTTTTGACCAAGCAACAAACATGATTCTGATTAGAACCGGGATACCTTTGTCAATAGAAATTGAAATTTGAGAATACGACGAGTACCGGACCTA
>DGDV01000011.1:89668-91011 GCA_002385625.1 Firmicutes bacterium UBA3943 | reverse complement strand
AGATGTGTATAAGAGACAGGTATTAAGCTTGGGAGCTTCCACCAATCCCTTGCCGGGTTTATAAACGATGGGATCATATTTTATGTAGCTGTTCATGTACAAATTTATGCAAAGGAGCTCCAGGCAATAAAGCAGTGCGATAATGAATAACCACTTAAACCACTTCATAAGCGGTCCCTCCGGTTCCGACCCATTTTTTCCAAGGACAACGGCTATTGCCGCTGTTCTGTTTTTCCAATAAATACGCCAACAAACAACTAATACCTTCAAAATAGCAAAGATTTCGAAAATTGCCCAGTGTAAGGGGGGCAACAGGAATACCCCGGCAATTTCTATGGACTACGGCGTGGAGGAGATGAAAGCAGTCAACAAATCCTTAACCTCTGGTGGCTGGTTGGCATATCATATCTTGGCTTATGTCATTTTGCCTAAGTCTGGGGGTGCAAGCAATGCTGTCAGATTATTCCTATGTCCAAAAATCCCTGGAGCTAAACCTGTTTTTCCTGCGGATCGCCAAAGAACATGCCTTCTTCATTGGGGTGGCCCTTCCGGCCAAGAACCGGGACTTAATCCGGGAGGCGGAGCATTTTCAGAAGATCTTTGCCGGCTTATTAACGGAAGCAATCAAGATTGCTGGCGATGGCGGTGTCCACTCGCCGGAGTTCCTCCGGTCCGGGCAGATTGTAACGGATTTAACGCTGGAAGCGGAGCGGCTCAGTGAGTTTTATTCCGGTATGCCGCTGAATACGGAGATTACCCGGATGGAGCTCTCGTTGGTCGGTGGCGGGGCTCCGCCGTCGGCCGGCTTGGCGGAGAGGGTCAATATGCTGAACAGGCAAGCCATGGCCGCGACCCGGGGCTTAATCGAGTATGAGACGCGCCTGTTGAATGATGTTCTAATTTGCCGGCTCTTTACCTTCAACTATCCCTTACTGATTGACCACATCTTACGTGAGGCCGTTTTCTATCTCCGGCTGTTGGAGCGAATCCAAAACCGGGCGCCGGGGGATGCGGTGGCCGATCTGATTGAGCAGGAGATTTTCTGGAACCGGATCATGGCGGAACATGCCAAATTCATCCGGGGTATCCTGGATCCCTGTGAGGTACAGCTTTTTGATACCGCCAACAACTTTGGCGACCAGTTCGATGCCTTAACACAACAGGCCCAGTCCCTGCCCGGGCAAGCCACGGAGTTAGCCGCCGTGACGGAGGAGAGCCTGCGGGCAACCTGGGCCATCCGTGACTTTAAGCGGGAAGGTACGGCAGGACTGATTGCCTGTAACATCCGTTCCATTGCCCATCCTTTACTGGGCGACCATGTGCTAAGGGAGGCCAATCATTAT
>DGDV01000011.1:88836-89564 GCA_002385625.1 Firmicutes bacterium UBA3943 | reverse complement strand
GTGCTAAGGGAGGCCAATCATTATCTCTGGCTGCTCCAGAGCTTCGCTGCCAGGAAGGAACGTTCTTAGGTAAAAGCGGCTGTTTCCAGTGGAGACAGCCGCTTACCATGTGTTTGGTTGTCTTGGGTAATCTGCAGGGGGCCGCGACTTGTGCCTTGCTTGTTCCATTACCCAGAGAAACGGAAAGGGATTGCCAGGAAATAGTGGTAGAATCGGAACATTTCTCATCATATCGCCGTTTCTTGGAAAGAGGGGATATTAATCCGAGTGCTAATAAAAATAAAAGAAATTGTTATAAAAAATATTGATAGGAGGGTTACAAATTACTGTTCAAAAAAGGATTTGCTGGTTGTCTGTGGCAATTTTCTGCTTGACCCTGCTTTTTGTGCCCGGTCTGTGGGCAAACGAGGGCCGGGTTTTGGAACGCTCCATGAAAGGCCCTGATGTCGTCGAGCTTCAGAAGAACCTGAATTCCCTGGGCTATCAAGTGGCCGTGGACGGTTATTTTGGCACAGCTACTGAGAACGCTGTTCGTGCCTTCCAACAGGACAATGGGCTTACCGCTGATGGGATCGTTGGCCCCGAAACTTTGCGGGCTATGCGTACTGCCGGTCAAAACCAGGTGCATATAGTAGGCCGGGGTGATTGCCTTTCGGAATTAGCCCTGCGTTATGGCTCGACCGTTGAGGCGATCATGGATGCCAACGACCTGACGGATGATCTAATCT
>DGDV01000011.1:47233-88699 GCA_002385625.1 Firmicutes bacterium UBA3943 | reverse complement strand
GGATGATCTAATCTATATCGGGCAGAAATTGATCATCCCGCCTGCCAGCAAGCAAGGCCAAACAACCAATGATGATGTAGGTAAACGGCCGGCCACGGCGCCGAAGGGAAGAACGGCGGCCATGGCGACCTATCGTGTGAAGAAGGGTGAGAGCCTCTATACCATCGCCAGGAAGTTTCGCACTACTGAACAGGCAATTGTAGAGGCGAACAACATAAAGAATCCCTCCCGGATCCGGGTGGGTCAGAGCTTACTTATTCCTGCTACCGGCGGTTTGAAAGCCACCAGACGTTTCCGTTGGCCAGTCAAGGGACCCATCTCTTCCGGTTATGGTTGGCGGATACATCCGATTTACAAAAACCGCCAATTCCACGCAGGAATTGATATTGCTGTTCCCACCGGGACACTGGTCCGAGCTGCGGAGAAGGGCAAGGTCATCAAAGCCAAAAACATGGGTGGGTTTGGCCTGGGTGTAGTAATTGATCATGGCAACGGTATTACCAGCTGGTATGGCCATAACTCCGTCCTCTTGGTTAAACCCGGGGAGAGGGTGGTTCGGGGCCAGGTTATTGCGAAATCAGGGAGCACCGGCGTTTCCACTGGACCCCATCTGGATTTTCGCATCAAAGTAAACGGGACCGCGGTTAACCCCCGAAAGTGGTTGCAATAAAGGGGAGACAAAGATTAAAATAGAGACTAACCAGAGGGTAACAGGAGTGGCTGTTGTACCGGTTACCCATGGTTGGCGCCAAGCCAAGGATGGTTTTTAGAAGCAAACTTCCTTGTTGGCCATTTTGGGCAGGACAGGACGCAGGATGCAAACCATTTAACAATTAAACCATAACACAAGAAGGGGGTCTGATTATGCACAAGCCGGTGAAGAATAATGTTAGTTGGGTTGGTAAGGTGGACTGGGAACTCAGGGATTTCCATGGCCATGAGTTATCCACCCACCGGGGTACAAGCTATAATTCCTATCTGATTAAGGAAGAGAAGGTCGCGTTAGTTGATACAGTCTGGTTGCCATATGCCGAGGAATTTGTGGACAACCTGGCCCAGGAGATTCCCTTGGACCGGATCGACTATATCATTGTCAACCATGGTGAGATTGACCATAGCGGGGCTTTGCCCGAGCTGATGCGGCATATTCCTGACAAGCCCATCTACTGCACGGCCAATGGGATCAAGTCCCTGCGCGGCCATTACCACCAGGACTGGAATTTCCATCCCGTCAAGACCGGCGACCGGTTGGATCTGGGTAACGGCAAGCAATTGGTTTTCTTTGAAGCCCCGCTTTTGCATTGGCCCGATACCATGTTCACCTACTTAACAGGGGATAACATTCTTTTTAGCAATGACGCCTTTGGCCAGCATTATGCCACGGAGGAACTTTTCAACGACCGGGTGGACCAGGCTGAATTATATGCTGAGGCCATGAAGTATTACGCCAATATTTTGACCCCCTTTAGCGGGCAGGTTACGAAGAAGATCAACGAGTTTCTGGGGCTAAAGCTGCCGGTGGCGATGATCTGTACCAGCCACGGCGTAATCTGGCGCGATCATCCGGAACAAATTATCGAGAAATATCTGGCTTGGGCCAACAATTACCAAGAGAACCGGGTGGTCATCGTCTATGATACCATGTGGGAGGGGACACGCCTGCTGGCGGAGGCGATTGCCGAAGGTATTCGGGAGTCGGACCCGGCGGTGATCATAAAGTTGTATAATGCTTCCAAGAGTGATAAGAATGACATCATGACCGAGATCTTCCGTGCCAAAGCCGTCCTGTTCGGCTCACCAACCGTCAATCGTGCAATCCTGCATACCATTGCCGGTTTGTTGGAGATGGCCCGGGGGCTGGCGTTCAAAGGCAAAAAGGCAGCGGCCTTCGGTACTTATGGTTGGAGCGGCGAGTCGGTGGCCCTGATCAATGAGGGCCTGCAAAAGGCGGGTTTCCAGGTGGTAGACGAGGGTTTGAAAGCCCTCTGGCGGCCTGACAGCGATAGTCTCCGTAAGGCCCGGGAGTTTGGAGCGAAGTTTCTGGGCTGAATAGACAGGAGGTAAGATACGGAGATAGAAGTTGGAAGCCAAAAGCCAAGAAACAGGAGCCGGGAGTGGGATGGGAGCAGTAGAGCGACATAAGGTTTCAGGTAATTCTGGCTTCCTAACGATTGAATTATTGGCGCTAAAGGGAAAAGAAGCATCCGGCAGGATAAACAAAAAGCCGAGGAGTTTGCCTCGGCTTTTGTTTTTTGTATTTGCAAGGAACCGGCCTACCTTTGGGCCATTGGCACATACTCGCGCCGGGGACAGACGCATTTGTAGGCGGGACGGATGATTTTGCCGGCATTGACAATCTCTTCAATCCGGTGGGCACTCCAACCGGCGATCCGGGAAATGGCAAAGATGGGCGTGAATAGTTCCAGGGGAATATTGAGCATCCGGTAAACAAAACCGGAATAGAAGTCCACGTTGGCGCTGACCCCTTTATACATGCGCCGGGCTTTACTGATGACCTCCGGGGCTAGGTTTTCCACTTTTGCATAGAGGTTATACTCGTCTTCCAGTCCCTTCTCCTGAGCCAAACGGGCTACATAGTCCTTGAAAATGACGGCCCGTGGGTCGGAGATGGAGTAGACCGCATGGCCAATGCCGTAGATCAGGCCGGAACGGTCAAAGGCCTCCTTGTTCAGGAGTTTCTCCAAGTAGCACCGGATCTCGTCATCATCATTCCAGTCCTTTACGTTCTGTTTTAAATCCTCAAACATCTGGACCACCTTGATGTTGGCTCCGCCGTGGCGCGGCCCTTTCAACGACCCAAGGGCTGCGGCGATGACCGAGTAGGTATCGGTACCGGAGGAGGTAACCACATGGGTGACAAAGCTGGAGTTGTTACCGCCGCCGTGCTCCGCATGGAGGACCAGGGCCAGGTCCAGCAAGGTGGCTTCCAACTTGGTGTATTTGCAATCCGGTCTGAGCATGTACAAGATATTCTCCGCCACGCTCAATTCCGGCTGCGGGCTGTGAATGAACAGGCTGTTGTTGCCATGGTAGTGGGAGTGGGCCTGGTAACCGTAGACTGCGATGGACGGGAAAACTGCGATCAATTTGAGACATTGTCGCAGAACATTTTGGATGGAAATGTCATCCGGATTGTCGTCATAACTGTATAAAGTTAAAACGCTGCGGGCCAAAACATTCATCATGTCTTTGCTGGGAGCCTTGAGAATGATATCCCGGGCAAAGCCATTGGGCAATTTTTGGTACTGGTTCAGGATCTGTTTAAACTCCTCCAGTTCGGCGGCAGTTGGCAGCTCCCCAAAGAGCAACAGGTAACAGGTCTCTTCAAAACCGTAACGACCTTCGCTCATGAACCCGTTGACCAGATCAACAATGTCAATACCGCGATAGATTAAGCGGCCGGGGACCGGAATCATCTCGTTTTCGTCCACAATATAGGCATGGACTTCGCCAATTTCGGTCAGGCCGACGAGGACACCGCGGCCATTGATGTCCCTCAGGCCCCGTTTAACTTCGTATTTAGTAAAGAGTTCTGGATCGATCAGGCCATTCTTTCTGGCTAATTCACTCAATTCAGCGATCTTTTGCGCGTTTAAATCTTGTTTGTGGGGTTTGGTCACCATATATCACCTTCTTTCCAAAGATTCGCCAAAAAGGTGAGTATATTATACACTGAAACGGAGGGTAATTTAAAGAATTATATTTTTCTTGGTGGGTAATGACAAGCTAAAACGGGGATTTGGCCGAAATCTGGTTGATAGAATTCGTGCTGATAAAAAGAAAGGGGCAGAAAATTATCTGCCGTTTTTTTGTTAATGCCGGTATAAGGAATTTAACGAAAATGTGTCGTACAGGTTGTTATTTATATTTAAGTTCCGGGGTTAACCCGCCAATGACTTGGAGCAGTTTAATCTCAGCCAGGTAAAGGTCGGTCTTGGCGCTTTCCAGGTCATAATTGGCCTGGGCCCAGAGGTTCTGGGCGTCCAGGACATCTTGGACACTGGCGATCCCCGACCGCATCCGGGCTTCGGTGGCTTCCAGGTAAGTCTTCTGGTACTTGTGCTGGATCTCCGCGTTGGTTAGCCGATCTTTTTGAGTCAGGAAATCATAATAGGCCTGCTCCACATCAAGGGCAATGGTCTCCCTGGTTTGTTGCAACTCCGCCGTGGCTTGTTCCACCAGGAGCCGGGCCTGGTTAATCCGTTCCTTGACGCGGCCGCCGTCGTAAAACAAGTATTTAAAGTTGAGATTGATGGTGCCCCAATCTTTGGTCTCGGTTAATGCCGGGTCACCGGTGACCAGGGAAGTGTTCCAACCCAGCTGCCATTCATTGGTTCTACCGCTGTTGTCAATATTGGCAAGAAAGAGGCCCCCTTGGAGGTTCTCCCGTTGAATTTCCCAGTTTAGTTCCATACCCAGCTTTGGCGTTAACCGAGCCAGGCGGTGCAGGGCTTCCGCCCGGGCAACGGTCTCCCGCGCTGCTAGGGCGTCGGGACGGCTGGCCATGGCCTGCTCGATGAGGACAGCCAGGGCCGGCTCCCTGTTTGGTTCCCTGTTGGTGCCGGCAGTAGCTGTCGGAACAATCCGCAGTTTGGTCTCCTCAGCCAAACCCAGTAGGCGTTTTAAGCGGGAAAGGGCTGAGGTTCTGATCTTCTCCTGCCGGTGGACTTCCGTCAAGGCGGAGGCTAGCCGGGCTTCGGCCCCCATCTGATCGGTGACAGTGGTCAGTCCCGCCTTGGCCCGGGTTCGGATCTCATCCTGAAAGCTTTGGGCCCGGGCGTGGTGCTCTTTGGCCAACTGCAGGTCGTTTTCGGCTTTGACCGCTTTTTGGAAGGCCTCGACAGTCTGGTAGATGAGGGCTTGTTTCTGCAGTTCAATGGCGTTTAGCGCGATGTTCAGATTGGCTTCGATGATCCGGTCATTATTGGACCGGGCGCCGATGAGGTCATGCAGGTAGATCCGTTGTTCCGCCGTTAAATACAATTGGTGTTCATCCTCGTCCGGCGTCAACCTGGCGTCTCCTTGGGCGAAAATGCTGAACCGCTTGTCGGCCATGGCTTCCCGGTAGGTTGAAAAGGCGGCTTCCCGCTGTTTAGTCAGGATTTGGTGGGCTGTGCCCTGCTCTAAAGCCAGTTGTACAGCAGTTTCCACCGTCAGCTCCAGGACTTGGGGTTGTTCCGAAGCGGCGGAGCATGGGGATGGTACAGCGACAGTAGCGACAACAAGGAACAGGATAACCACCAAGGCAGCCGGACCCTGGTTTAATCTTTTGTTCTTCCGCTTATCCTGCAAACGTTGACGCAGGTTTTCCGTCAGGACAAAAGCGATGGGGATCAAAAAGAGCGTTAAGACGGTGGAGACTGTTAAGCCGCCGATGACCGTGCGGGCCAGTGGTGTTTGGGTCTCGGAACCTTCACCGATGCCCAGAGCCAAGGGCAGCAAGCCTAGGACGGTGGTGACGGTGGTTATGAGAATTGGCCGCAGGCGGGAGCGGCCGCCGGCGAGGACCGCTTCTGTCAGGCCCATGCCCTTCTCCAACAGAATGCGGAAGTAGCTGATTAGGACAATGGCATTGTTCACGACAATACCTCCCAGCATAATCAGGCCAAGGAAGACCTGGGAGTTGAAGGCGGTATCAGTCAGGAACAGGATTAGGATGACGCCGGTCAAGGCGAAGGGAACGGAGAACATGATAAGGAACGGGTCCAGGAACGATTCGAACTGCGAGGCCATTACCATGTAGACCAGGATCAGGGCCAGGATGAGGACGACGGTCATCTCAGCGTTGCTCTTTTCCTGTTCGGCAAAGTCTCCGCCGAGGTGCAGCGTGATGCCGGGGGGCAGGGGTACCTTCCGCAAGGCCTGGCGCACGTCCCGCACCACACTGCCCAGGTCACGTTTGGCAACACCGGCTTCCACGGAGATGATGCGTTCCTGGTTCTTCCGCTCAATATTGACTTTGCTAGAAGACTGGATGAAGGTGACCATACCGGAGAGGGGAACCTGCTGGCCCCTGGCGGTGGTGACATGGATATTGCCTAGATCCTGCAGGGAGAGGCGGTCTTCCTCCCGGAGATTGACCCGGACCTCGTACTCCCGACCCTCCTTCCGGTAGATGGTGGCAATCTTTCCTTCAACGGACATCTGAAAGGCGTTCCCGATCTGATCGGCGGTGATGCCCAGGTCGGCAGCGCGTTGCCGGTCGATCCGGACCACGATCTCCGGGCGTTCTTCATCCCGTGAAGTGCCCACATTGATCACTCCGGGGATGGGACTGATGGCATCAATGACGGTATTGGCCACTTCTTTGGCTTTAACTTGGTCATACCCACGGACGTCAATGACAATGGGATCGTCGGAGCTGCCGTAGAACCGGCGCATACTGTTCTGGGCCCGGACAAAGATTTGGGCGCCAGGGATACGGAGGACGGGTTGAAGGAGGTTGACGATCTCTTGGGTCGTTCGTTTCCGGTCGTCCCGGAGGCGGAGGGTGAGGTAGCCCCGTTCAGTCTGGCCGCTGCTTCCCCAGCGACCGCCGACGGTTACTTCCCGGTTCTCCACCTCAGGTACCAACTGATTGACTTTATCTTCGATCCATTGCACCCAATTTGCGGTCTCCGCCAGTTGGGTACCGGCGGGCATGACCAGATTGATATTGACAACGCCCTCATCGGAGCTTTGAACCAGTTCGATTCCGATTAAGGGCACGAGGGCCAAGGTGGCCAGAAACGCGCCGACACAGGCAGTAATCACCGTTCGTTTGTGGGCCAAAGACCACCGCAGGGCCTTCTCATAGACCTCCTCCCACCGGTGCTGGATGGCAAAGAGCCGGTGCTTGAGACTTTTGGCGCTGGTGCCGTTTTCCTCAAGATCCTGCTCTTTCAGGAATTTGGCGCAGAGTGTGGGGATCAGGGTGACTGCCACCAGCAGCGAGCAAAGGAGGGAGTAGATGATCATATAGGAAAGTTCTTTGTAGATGAGGCCGTTGCGTCCAGAGAGAAAGACTAGCGGGAAGAAGACGCAGATGGTAGTCAGGGTCGATGCCATCAGCGCCGGCCCCATCTCGGCTGTACCCAGGCTGGCCGCTGCCTGGACACTGCCAGCTCCATGTTGGTGGTGACGGAAGATATTATCCAGCACGACCACAGAGTTATCCACCAGCATGCCGACACCAAGAGCCAACCCTCCAAGGGAGATGGTGTTTAAGGTCATTTTGGAGAAATAGGCCAAAATTAGTGTGGCCAGAATGGAAATGGGCATGACGACTGTGGCAATGGCGGTGATCCGTAAATTGGACAGGAAGAATAAGAGAACCAGGGCGGCCAGAACACCGCCGGAGACTGCGGAGTCGGAGACACTCTTGACGGCGTTGCGAATATACTGGGAGTTATCCCTTAAGACCCGGATCTGGATGTTGGGGTAGCTGTGTTTAACCTCCTCCAGCACCTTGTAGACCTCGTCGGCGGTGGCGACGGTGTTGGCGTCCGCCCGTTTGCGGACAGAGACGACGATACCCGGCTTGCCGTCAATGCGGACGATGGACCGTTCCTCCTTGGCACCCATTACCACATCGGCCAGGGAAGAGAGGTAGATGGGGATGCCGTCCTTGGTGGCGACCACCAGATTACGGATCTCGTCCAGGTCTTTAAACTCTCCTTTGGTGCGCAGCAGGAAATCACCGGCGTCATTGGTGAGATGGCCGGCGGGAATGGTAGCGTTCTCTTTGGCTAAGGCGGCGATGACTTGCTCACCGGTGATGCCGAAGGCTTGCAGCCGGTCCCGGCGGAGCCGGACGTTGATCTCCTCGCGTTTGCCGCCCATCACGTCCACACTGGCCACACCATCGGCCCGCTGCAACAAATTAGTCAGGTCGTCCTCAGCAAACCGGCGCAGGGCAAAGTCATCCAGTTGGCCGGAAACGCCAAGGCTCATAATGGGCGTGGCGGAGGGATCGTACTTGAAGACAGACGGGGTGTCAGCCCCGTCGGGCAACCTTCTTTTTACCCGGTCTAGACTGGCCCGGACATCATTGGCCGCTTCATCGATGTTGCGGCCCCAGTCAAATTCCAATGTGATCCGGGCGGAGCCCTCCCGGGAGACGGAGGTGATGGTTTTAACCCCGTTCACCGTGGCCACGGCCTGTTCCACAGGGATGGTAACCATCTGCTCGATCTCTTCGGGACCCGCCCCTGAATAGTTCACATTAACATTCAAAGTCGGATAGGTCACCTCAGGAAAGAGGTCCATCTTCATCTTTGAGGCACTGACAATGCCAAGCAGGGTAAGGGCGGAGAAGAACATGATGGTTGTGACCGGTCGTTTAATGCAAAAGTTCGTAATGTTCAAGGAGTAACACCGCCTTTGGCTTGGCTTTTGTTATTGTTATTGTTGGCCTGTCCTTCCTTATATTCATTAAAGACCTCCACAGGCTGGCCATCCCGGAGCCGGTTCTGTCCCACAATTATTACTTGCTCCCTTGGGCTGAGACCAGCCAGGATCTCCACATAACCTTGGGCGCTCAGACCGGTTTCCACCGGTCTGAACTCGGCAAGGCCAGTGGCATTTACCACATAGATCCCTTGTTGTCCTTCCTTGCTGATTAAGGCGACGGTGGGGACGGCCAGCACATTTTCTTTGATGCCCAGGGCGATCCGGGTATTGCCGAACATGCCGGGCAGCAGCTCAAGCCCGGGATTATCTAAAAAGGCAATTAGCTCCAGGGTGCGGGTCTCCGTATTGTAGGTGGGATTAATCGGGCCGACCGTGCCGTGGTAAACCCGGTTCTTGCCGGCGTCTGGCGTAAATTGGACGGGCATCCCCTGCCGGATGCGCCCAGCTTGGGCCTGTTCCACCCAGAAAGCCAACTTGACCCGGTGTAATGGAACAATGGTGGCAATGGTGCTCCCGGTGGTAAGATTGGCCCCGGCAGTGGCGTATTTCTTTAAGACATAACCGGAGATGGGTGAGGTAATCTTGGTATCACGCAGTTGGATCTGTAACAGTTCGTGGTTTTTGGCGGCAGCTGCTTGTTTGGCCCGGACGCCTTCCAGGGCTGCTTGGGCCGCAAGGTAAGCCGAATTGGCGTTCTCATATTCACTGGCCGAAACATACTTTTTCTGATAAAGCTCATAGTAGCGGTCGCGCTCCAGCTTGAGACGGGAGGCATTGACCTCGGCCTGTTGAACGCTGGCTTCTACTTCTGCCAGGGTAGACAGGGATTGTTGCAGTTGGATCCGTAAGGACTCGGCATCGATTTCCCCGATGACTGCGCCAGCTTGGATGTACTGGCCCTCTTCGATGGTTAAGGAAAGCAACCGCCCGCTGACCCGGGGTTGCAGGACCACTTCAGTTTCCGGCTGGATGGTGCCCACCAGTTCTAGGGTTTCTGTAAGGGACCTGGGCGTTACCTCATAGGTTTTGACCATGGGAATGGCGGTGTTACGCTGCATGCCCTCTCCTTGTGCTTCCCGGGAAAGCGCCATGTTTTGGCTAATCTTCACATAAACTTTGTAGCCGGCAAAAGCAACCAGCAAAACCAGGGCTGAGATGAGCATGACGGGCTTTCTCACGTTTACCACTCCTCTTTCGGCCTACCATAATGGCAAGTAAGACACTATTAATGTCACTATAGCATAAAGTTGTGAAAAAAATATAAAGACCGGAGAAAATCTTCAAATTTTACTCCGGTGGTAAATCAGAGATCGCCCATGGTCTCCCAAGTGTTTTCGATTAGCAGGATGAGCACCAGGGCGTCTCCTTGTTCCCCGGCGATTAAATGGCCTTTTAAGAGAGTGAGATGGTCTTCGAGGCCGTTGATATAATCGTGGTCAATGCCAATTTGCAGGTAGGGTTTGATCCGTCGCCATGCCGCTTGAGTTTGCTCCCAGCTGGCGAGGGCGCTGGCCCAGTCGGCTGCCTGGATGGCGGTCGCGGTCTTCCGGAGCAAAGCAGAGAACCCGCTGGTCCTGTCCAAGGGCTTTTGCCACCAGGAACAGGAGGTAAGTACCAGGGAAAAGAAGAGGCAGATGGGGATTAGTATCCGGCCGGTCCCTTTCTTCATCAAGATCAATCAAGCCTCCTTTCCATTGCCGGTGGGGATGATGTAATATTGGTTGTCCCCTTGTAAATCTACGAACAGGTTGCCTGTGGTGTCCAACTGGGCCAGGGAGACCTGGGAGAAATCTTGGATGTTTTGCTTTTGCAACTGGAAATGCAGCCAACTCCGGGAGAGACTCAGGGCTTTCAAGGCATCTGTTAGGAGTTTACCGTCGGAGATCAAGGTAGTGGGCAGGCCCTTGTACTGGGTGGGAAGGTTTAGATCCGCCGGGGTAAGGGGCTGTTTTTGAGACTTCTTCTGGATGCTGAGTTTGCCGTTGGCTTCAAACAGAGCAAATTCCACGTCGCTTAGGTCAAATACTCCCTGCATGCGAAGTTGGGCAATCAGATCGTCCAGGGAAATCCGGGCTTTTTTCAGCTGGTCTTCTTGAATTTTGCCGTTTTTAATCACAATGATGGCCTCCCCCTCGACAACTTTACGTATCCACACATTGTGGAGGGAGAGCAAGGCCAAAAGGATGGCCAGGAGAGCCCAGACGGCCATGCCCACGGTGGTGGAGAAGAGGTTTTGGTTCACTTCCACGGAGATGGTGGAGGCAATGGAGCCGATGGTGATGCCGACAACATAATCAAAAAAGGTCATCTCCGCCATTTGCTGTTTGCCCATGAGCCGGACCAGGGCTAATAAAGCAAAGAAAGAGATAAGGGAACGAATGAGGACCACGAAGACAATGGGCAAGCGCGATCACCTCTTTCCTGTTTTTATCTATGCTTCATGTTTTTCTAGCAACCTTTCTTAATAAATAGGGTCGTTGGTTGGCAAGGTCCGCCGTGGACGGCGGCGGGGAAACGAGGCTGATGCATACTGGGGATCGCTGCGGAAACAATAGAAACAAACAAAGGGAAGGAGGCGAAAAATGTCAAGGATTTACTGCAGTATTGACAATTGTCACTATTGGGACCAAGGAAATGTTTGTAAGGCCTCGGAAATCCTGGTGGCTGCTGATGATTGGGCGGCAAAGACCATGGATTATGTGGATGCTCCGCAGCATAAGAATGTCCCGCAGATGCAGGCCTCTTCTTGTATGGAGACTTGCTGCAAGACCTTTGTGCCCAACAATTCACCGCATATTAAAGCTGATGGTGTAACGAAGATGGTCTAAGTTTTCCAGGCGGTAAAACGGGAGAGCGGGTGGGAAAGACCTTATTACCCGCTCTTCCTGTCGGTTGCCGTCAGGTCATGGTTTGGGCTCTGGCGGGAATTAAATCCGGGACGTACATTCCTTGCTCTGGAATGGCCAACACGTCGAAACAGTCCGCCAGTTGCTGCAGTTGCCGCCGCAGTTCTGCACCCCGCATGGGCCGGCCGTGGCCCGTGATGGCCAGCTCCGGCCGGAGGGAGGCAAGCAGTTTCACCGAATCCCAGGCGGCCAGCCAATCGGTGGTAAAATAGGCGGGTGGGCCGTGAACTTCCGTCTGTTGCTTCTCCACTGCTTCACCCGACTCTGGCCGGACGGTGGTGAAGGCATCGCCGGCCACCAATACCCGTTCTTCGTTTTGGAAAAGGGAGATGTGGCCGGGCGTATGGCCCGGTGTGTGCAACCAGCGCCAATCCGGCAGCCAGGGGAGACTGCCGTCGGGCGGTAGGGGCTTGACCCGGTCGCCCAGGTCAATGGTGTGGCGGGGAAACAAGGGAGAGAGTTGGGCCAGCAAACCATTGCTCACCTGGGGGTCCGGGGGTGGATAATCACTGGCGCCGGTCAAATAGGGTAGTTCCAAGGGATGGGCGAAGACCGGGACATCCCAGCGGTTGGCCAGTTCAACCACTGAACCCACATGGTCAAAGTGGCCTTGGGTCAGCAAGATCGCCTTGGGCGGATTGTTCCGGCCGAAGAGTTCCTCAGCCGCCCGAATAATTGGTTCTGCCAGATTGAAGGGGCCGGTGTCCACTAATAACCAATCCATTGGTTCGGTACAAGGCCGCCCGATAAAGCAGACATTAACAAAGACCAAAGGTAAGAAGGCCACTTCCGGGGTAACCCAAAGGGCCCTAGGGGTGCACCGGGATGCTGCTGCCATCTGCTTTCTTTCCATCTTATACCTCCGGGATGAAAGATCTTGCTCAGGAATAGTCTGGATCAATGCGGGCAATTTATGCGATGCAAAGTTATAATGGGGAAATGCCAGCAAGTGAGGGGTTCTTTGGACGGGCAGGCAAACAGCACAAAGGAGCGCTTTTGGGAACTGGACGTCCTGCGGGGATTGGCTGTCCTGAGCATGATTGGTTTGCATCTCCTGGCGGACATGGACTATTTAAAAATTCCGGTGCGGTACAACCACCGGATCTGGAACGTGGCGCAAACTCTGACCGCTGGCCAGTTCCTGCTCTTGGCCGGGGTTTCCTTGGCCTTAGGATCAGCCCGGCTGGGTCCGGCTGGGGACCGGCGGGCCCTCTTAAAAAAACAGCTGCATCGGGGCGCAGGACTCTTCGCCTGGGGAATGCTTATCACCTTCGTCACAAAAGGGGTAATGGGTGAGGGTTATGTGGTTTTTGGCGTCCTTCATTTAATTGGCTTTTGCATTTTACTGAGTTATCCATTGCTCGGACGGACTTGGTTCAATCTCGGCCTGGGCCTGGCCCTAATCGGCGCGGGCATCTATGTGGGCCGCTGGCGGGTGGTTTGTCCCTGGCTGCTCTGGTTGGGGGTTATTCCCGCCGGTTTTCATTCAGTGGATTATTTCCCTGTTCTGCCCTGGGCCGGACCGGTGATACTCGGCATCTTCCTGGGTCACCTGGGCTACCCGGATCATGTCCGGCGGTTTCCGCTGCCTGACAGGCCCAAGGGACGTGTGGTGCGGGGCCTGGGCTGGCTGGGCAGGCATTCGTTCGTCATCTATTTGGTACACCAGCCGGTTTTGCTCCTGCTCTTAAAGGTGCTGACCGGGCAATAAAAAAGCAAACCCCGGCGGGGTTTGCCTTTTATTTGTTCTGATTGACCTAGGCCTCCAAGGCTTGTTTAATATCGGCGATGATGTCGTCGATGTGTTCGATGCCAATGGAGAGACGGATGAAGTCGGGCGTTACCCCGGTGGCCAGTTGTTCTTCCTCCGACAGCTGTTGGTGGGTGGTGGAGGCCGGATGAATTACCAGGGACTTGGCATCGCCGATGTTGGCCAGATGTGACAGGAGTTTGACGTTATTGATGAACCTGACGCCTGCTTCTTTGCCACCTTTGACGCCAAAGCCGATGATGGCCCCCGCTCCGTTTGGCAAATATTTCTTGGCCTTTTCATGGTGGGGGCTGCTGGGTAGACCGGGATAGTTGACCCAGGCCACCTTGGGATGCCGCTCCAGGAATTCCGCAACTTTCAACGCATTTTCACTATGTCGCACCATCCTCAGATGTAAGGTCTCCAAGCCTTGGAGGAAAAGGAAGGAATGGAAGGGGGAGAGGACGGCGCCAAGGTCCCGCATGAGTGTGACCCGGGCCTTCGTGATATAGGCGATATTGCCTAAGGGTTTTAAGGCCTCGACAAAGTTAAGCCCGTGGTAGCTGGGATCGGGATCGGCAATTAACGGGAATTTCCCGTTGGTCCAGTCGAATCTACCGGAATCAATGATCACCCCGCCCAGGGAGGTGCCGTGGCCGCCAATGAATTTGGTGGCGGAGTAGACAACGATGTCGGCGCCGTGTTCAATGGGGCGGACCAAGTAAGGAACGGTGGTATTATCCACGATCAATGGGATGCCGTGTTTGTGGGCGATCTCGGAAACGGCTCGGAAATCCAGGATATCCAGTTTGGGATTGCCGATGGATTCCGCGTAGATCAGTTTGGTCTTCTCGGTGATGGCCGCCTCAAAATTGGCCGGGTCGGTGGAATCTACGAAACGCACGGTGATCCCTAAGCGGGACAGGGTGTTTTGGAGCAGGTTATAGGTGCCCCCGTAGAGATTGGTGGCGGAGACAATCTCGTCGCCGGCCTGGGCGATGTTTAAGATGGCCAGGGTGATGGCGGCTTGCCCCGAGGCGGTGGCCAGCGCCCCTACGCCGCCTTCCAGAGCGGCCATGCGTTTTTCAAAGACATCGGTAGTGGGGTTCATGAGCCGGGTGTAGATGTTGCCGAACTCCTTCAAGGCGAACAGGTTGGCGGCATGTTCCGTATCTTTGAAGACGTATGATGCGGTCTGGTAGATGGGGACCGCCCGGGATCCGGTGGTGGGATCGGGCTCTTGTCCGGCATGAATCGCCAGGGTGTCGAGGTGCAACTGTTTTGTCATTAAGAAAACCTCCTTATGTTCATTAATTTAACTTAGTTACTTTAGGTTATAATACTAAAAAACCCCCCTGAAAAGAGGGGGTTTCTTAAACCGCCTCTTATCTTCCGAAGCCGGTGCTTCGCTGGATTTGGCACCATGGCGGCGCTAGTCCGCCGGTTGCCGAGGTGTCATCGGGCCAGTCCCTCAACCTCTCTTGATAAGATGCTTGAAGAATACCTATCGGATTACTAGGAAAACTATTGGTTTAATTCTACAATCGAATTTGGAAAAAGTCAATGATCTTCTTTGTCATTCGGCAAAAAAATTACGGTTGCCTAACTGATCGGGTTTTTTCCTTTAGTTTAGATTGTAAACAGATCCAAACTTGACTAATTGGGTGGTATTACTTATAATCTTATTCATCTTGAAACAATGTGTCGGATGCTCCTTGAAGGAGGTGGGTGGAGATGCCCATTAAGATACCGAATAACTTGCCGGCGGCAGAGGTCCTGAACAGTG
Organism: Firmicutes bacterium UBA3943; assembly: GCA_002385625.1. GTDB lineage: Bacteria > Bacillota > UBA4882 > UBA10575 > UBA3943 > UBA3943. The sequence continues at coordinate 73,845 of DGDV01000011.1, read as the reverse complement.
AGAATATTTTCGTGATGGATGAGGACCGTGCCTATCATCAGGATATTCGTCCCCTGCGGATTGCCATATTAAATATCATGCCCACGAAGATTACCACCGAGACCCAGCTTTTGCGGTTGATTGGGAATACCCCCCTTCAGGTGGAGCCGGTGCTGCTGCACACCAAATCGTATTTGCCCAAGCACACCCCGGAAGAACACTTGAATGCCTTCTATAAGACTTTCGACGAGGTCCAGGGGGAGAAGTTCGATGGTATGATCATCACCGGAGCTCCGGTGGAGCATATGGAGTTCAATGAGGTCGCCTACTGGGATGAATTAAAAGGGATTATGGATTGGACGCGGCACAACGTCTTTTCGACCCTGCACATTTGCTGGGGAGCCCAGGCCGGGCTCTATCACCATTACGGCGTGCCCAAATATCCGTTGCCGGAGAAGATGTTCGGTGTCTTCTCGCATTATGTTTGCAAGAAGAACGTCAAACTGCTCCGGGGGTTTGATGATATCTTTTATGCTCCCCATTCCCGGCACACCGAGATCCGGCGGGAAGATATCGAGAAAGTCCCCGAGCTTGAGATATTGGCCGAGTCGCCGGAGGCGGGGGTATATATTGTGGCCTCCAAGGACGGGCGGGGTATCTATGTGACGGGTCACTCTGAATATGATCCGCTAACCCTTAAAACCGAGTATGAGCGGGATGTAGCGAGGGGCTTGTCTATTGCCGTGCCCAAGCATTACTTCCCCGACGATGATCCCACGAAGGAGCCCATTGTTTGTTGGCGCAGCCATGCCAATCTGCTCTTTGCTAATTGGCTGAACTACTATGTCTACCAAGAAACGCCTTATGACCTGAATGAAATTAAATGAATGAAACAAAAAACTCCCGCTATTGCCTGAAGCAACGGCGGGAGTTTTTCTTTACGCTCATTTATTTTTACTTTTTACCCGTTCTCCTTTATACCTTAAATATAATAGGTTATTCCCTCCTCGTGGTTGGCTTGTTCCGCTAGATCCTGCAAAGTTTTGCTGTCGAGGAAATTATTAATCAACTCGGTTAGCTCATGCCATAACGGCCTGGTCAGGCAGAAGTTCTGTCGTTCGCAGCTGGTTTTGCCGTTATCTTCCACACAATAGACGGGGGCGATGGGCCCTTCCAGTGCGCGCAAGACTTCTCCAACGGTAATGGTGTTGGCCGGCCGGGCCAGTTGGTAACCGCCATGGGCGCCGCGGACAGCGGTGACCAGGCCGGCTTTGCGTAAAGTATTGATGACCTGTTCCAGGTAGGCATCGGAGATCCCCTGCCGTTCGGCGATGACCCGGAGGGGAATGGGGGTTTGGCTGGGATTGAGGGCTAAGTCCAGCATGGCACGTAAACCATAGCGACCACGGGTTGAAATTTGCACGGCTATCTCACCTTCAATTCCGAGTAAAACAATAAGTATTACAGATATAATATCACACTTGTTTTATGGGATCAATATGGCGAATATGGATAAAAGGCAAGAAAACCGTTGACAACCGGGTTAATTCGTAGTATGATGACGTTAATCCAGATTAAACCTATAGGAATTAAAGGTTTAAAAAACAGGGGGTTCGTTCATGAGCAAAATAGCGCGTAATCTCACGGAATTAATCGGTAACACGCCAATGTTGGAGTTGGTCAACTATTCCGGTAGGGTGGGTGTGTCCGCCAAGATCCTTGCCAAACTTGAGTACTTCAATCCGGGTGGCAGTGTGAAGGACCGTATCGGTTACGCGATGATCCGGGCTGCTGAGGAGCAGGGGAAGATCAACGCCGATACGGTAATTATCGAACCAACCAGCGGCAATACCGGAATTGCCCTGGCCTTTGTGGCCGCAGCCAAAGGGTACCGGCTGATTTTGACCATGCCGGAGACCATGAGCCTGGAGCGGAGGAACCTCTTGAAAGCCCTGGGCGCCGAGTTGCACCTGACGCCGGGGGCGGAAGGCATGAAGGGGGCCATCCGGCGCGCCGAGGAACTGGCGGCGGAGATCCCCAACTCCTTCATCCCGCAACAGTTTGAAAACCCGGCAAATCCGGAGATCCACCGGCGGACCACCGCTGAGGAGATCTGGCGGGATACCGGGGGTGAGGTCGACTTGTTCGTCGCTGGTGTGGGGACGGGCGGTACCCTCACGGGCGTCGGTGAGGTGCTGAAGAAGCGCAAACCCGGGGTTAAGGTGGTGGCGGTGGAACCGGCGGATTCACCGGTCTTATCGGGGGGTAGCCCCGGTCCCCATAAGATTCAGGGGATTGGCGCCGGTTTTGTTCCGGCTGTGCTGAATCGGGCCATTATTGATGAAATTATTCCGGTGGCGAGTGATGACGCTTTCACCGCCTCCAGAATGTTGGCCAAGGCCGAAGGACTGCTAGTGGGGATTTCCTCCGGCGCCGCGGTGCATGCTGCAACGCAGCTGGCCAAGCGACCGGAGAATAAAGGCAAGAACATTGTGGTCCTCCTGCCGGATACGGGGGAACGTTATCTTTCCACCACCCTGTTTCAAGAAGGTTAAATTTTTAAAATGGGAAAACTAAAAGGTCTGATTTGGTTGGGGGTTGTTGACAGGTGTCGACAACCCTTTTCTTTATGGGATGTTTCGTTGGCAGACGGCAAAAGGAATCCGTGGTGAACCGTCGAATAAACCAACTTAGCGGTAATTTTAAACGGTTTGTCCCCGGGGATTCCCGCTTGTTATAAGCAGTCCCGTCAACCGATGGGTGTCCGGATAATTCCCTCTGTTATTTTCATGATTATATAGTATAGTAAGAGGTGGAACGAATGCCCTTGGAATTTGAGGAATTTAAGGCAAAAGCCGCTGAACTTTGCCGGATTGACTTGAGCTCCTATAAGAGCCTGCAGATGGACCGGAGGATCAACTCCTTGATGCGGGTCTGGGGTGTCAAAGACTATGATGAATATTTGCATGTGCTGCAGACCAATCCGGCCCGGTTTCAAGAATTTGTTAAAAAACTGACGATAAATGTCTCGGAATTTTTCCGCAATCCGGAACGGTTTGGGGAGGTCCGGGAACGCATCCTCCCGGAGTTGCTGGCGAAGCGGGCGAGCCTGGATGTATGGAGCGCCGGTTGCTCCAACGGGGCTGAACCTTATACCGTCGCCATCATCCTGCGGGAACTGGGTGCGGCCCAACGGGCCCGGCTCCTGGCGACCGACATTGACCAGGTCGTTTTGGAGAAGGCAAAGGCCGGGGTCTATTCACAGGCAGAAGTGAAAAATGTCCCGCCGGTGCTTTTGCAACGCTACTTTGAACTTCGGGACGGGTATTATCATGTTTCCCCGGAGATCAAGAAAATGGTGGAGTTTCGCCGGCATAACCTGTTGCATGATCCCTTCCCCCGCACGATGGATTTCATCCTCTGCCGGAATGTAGTTATTTACTTTACCGAAGAGGCCAAAGCCCAGCTTTATGCCAATTTCTTTGCCCACCTTAATCCCGGGGGCTATCTGATGGTCGGGGGGACGGAACCTCTGTTGAACTACAGGTATATTGGGTTTGAAAACCCCATGCCCTTTTTCTACCGGAAGCCAGCTCCGCCTGAGGGAGAAAGGGGTTTTGTCTCTTGATCCGTGGGTTGGGTACAGACATTGTGGAACTGGCCCGGTTTAAAGAGGTCCTGGCCAGGCGGGGAGAGCGGATCTTGGCTCGGCTTTTTACGCCGGAGGAACGAAGAGCTTGCGGTGATGCACCCCATCGGTTGGCTGCCAGGTTTGCGGCCAAAGAGGCCCTGTTGAAGGCGCTGGGTACAGGCTTAAGGCAGGTGAGCTGGCAGGAGATGAGCATTCTGCCGGATGCTTTGGGCGCGCCCAGATTTCACTGTACGGGCAGGGTGCGCCAGGCCTTGGCAATAATGGAGGTTTCCCAAGTCCATGTCAGCCTTGCCCACAGCCGGCATTATGCTGTGGCCCAGGTCATCTTGGAGGGATGAGGATGCGGCTGGTAAATGCCTCGGAAATGAGGACCATTGAAGAACAAGCCATGAATATCTTTGGCTTAACCCCTGAGTTCTTAATGGAGAATGCCGCAAACGCTGCTGTACGCTATCTTTTTGACCAATGGGGCCCGGGGCCAGCCCGGGCCGGTGTTTTTTGTGGCAAGGGCAACAACGGGGGTGACGGTTGGGCTGTGGCCCGTCTCCTGTTTGAACAGGGGTGGGAGGTTAAAGTCTTTCATCCTGGCCGGAATACGCCGCTCACTGTTGAAGCGGCCTTGAACCGGCAGCGGGCTTTGACGCTGGGGATCCCGGACGCTGGCTGGTCTGATGCCCCAGCGGCCATCGACGAATTTGATGTGGTCATCGATGCCTTGCTGGGAACTGGGATTCGCGATGGCGTCAGCGGGGAACTAGCCCGGGTGATTGAGGTGATCAATGGTTCCGGCAAACCCGTTTTATCTTTGGATATTCCCTCCGGTGTCTCCGGGGATACCGGGCGTGTGGCCGGTCCTGCGGTCAGAGCTGATTGGACCATCAGTTTCGGCTGCCTAAAGCTGGGTCAAGTGGTTTTCCCCGGCCGGGAATACTGTGGTAAGGTCAAGATCGATCCTATCGGTATACCCCAGCGGTTGCTGGTGGCCGAAGGGCCCCGCCGCTTGACGGAAGCGGCGGATGTGGCCGGCTGGCTTCCGAAACGGCAGTGGAACTCCCATAAGGGTCAACATGGCCATCTACTGGTCATCGGTGGTTCGCCGGGTTTGACCGGCGCCCCGGTTTTGGCGGCTCTGGCCGGGCTTCGTTCCGGTGCCGGCCTGGTCACCATCGGACACCGGGAGGGTCTGGTTTTTCTGGAGAAACCAGCGGAGGTAATGACCGGAGAGTGGTCCGGCCTTGCTTGGGAAAACTACCGGGCGATGGTTGTGGGGCCGGGTTTGGGCCAGGCCCGGGAGGCAACGGAGCTGCTGGCCAAGGTGTTGGCCAAACGTGATCTTCCGCGGGTCATTGATGCGGATGGGTTAAATCTGCTGGCTGCTGCAGGAGTGGAACGTCACCTGCGGGAGGGTTGCGGTCCTTTGATCTTGACACCCCACCCTGGAGAACTGGCCCGGCTCTGTGGGTTGACTGCCGCTGAAGTGCAGGCGGACCGGGTCGGGCTGGCGCTGGAAAAGGCCAAAGCCTGGGGGGTTATTCTAGTCTTAAAAGGTGCGGGTACGCTGACGGCTACACCCGATGGTCGGCTTTGGGTCAACCCCACGGGTAATCCGGGGCTGGCCACTGCAGGGACTGGCGATGTCCTAGCCGGGGTCATCGGTGGCCTGTTGGCTCAGGGGCTGTCAGCGGAGGAGGCGGCGGTGGCCGGTGTTTATCTCCACGGCGCTGCCGGAGACTGTGCCGCTGAAGAACTGGGCGAGGTCGGTATGATTGCTGGTGACTTGCTGCCGCGTCTGCCGAAGGTAATAAGGAGTGTGAAACAGGTTGGCCCGATATAAAGAACCGGTTATCCGTCCGGTTTGGGCGGAGATTAATTTGCAGTCCATCAAGGATAACATTTGTGCCATTCAAGCCCATGTTGGATCCGGCGTCCAATTGATGGCGGTGGTTAAGGCGGAAGCCTATGGCCATGGTGCGGTGGAGGTGGCCAAGGCCGCCCGGTCCGTTGGGGTCCATTGGTTTGGCGTGTCCTTGCCAGAGGAAGGTATTGCCTTGCGAAAGGTGGGGATCACCGAGCCCATCCTGGTCTTTGGCCCGCTGCAAACCAGTCAGGTGGGGCCAGTGGTGAAATACGACTTGACTTCCACTGTCTGCCTGGAGGAGGCGGTGCGAGCCCTATCCAGTGAAGCGGTCCGGCAAGGTAAAACCGCCAAAGTCCATGTGAAAATCGATACGGGGATGGGCCGGGTCGGTGTCTTGCCCGGGCAAGCAGTGGACTTTGTCCAAAAAATCCGGGAATTGCCGGGGATTGAGGTGGAGGGGATCTTCTCTCATTTTGCCACGGCGGACGAGGCGGATCTTGGTTATGCCTATCAACAATTGCGCGTCTTCAATGGGGCTTTGGCCCGACTTGGCGAGGCGGGCATTTCCGTTCCCGTTCGTCATATCGCCAACAGTGGGGCGATTATTGGCATGCCCGAGGCCTACTTTGATTTAGTCAGGCCAGGAATCATCCTCTACGGTCTATACCCGTCGGACGAGGTGGCGAAGGAGCGGATTGCCTTAAAACCCGCCTTTAGCCTGAAAACCAGGATCACCCATGTTAAAAAAGTTCCGGCGGGAACCGGCATCAGTTACGGTCAGATCTATCATACCAAGCAGGAGACGGGCATTGCCACGATCCCCATCGGCTATGCCGACGGCTGGAGCCGATTGCTGTCAGGCAAAGCCCATGTGCTCATCCATGGTCGGAGGTTTCCCATTGTCGGACGGATCTGCATGGACCAATGCATGGTGGAGATCGGTGATGAACCGGTTAAGGTCGGCGAGGAAGTGGTTCTCATCGGTCGCCAAGGTGACGCAGTGATCACTGTGGAGGAGGTGGCCGGTCACCTGGGAACCATTAATTATGAGGTGATCTGCATGATCTCCGACCGTGTCCCTCGGGTGTTTGTGGGGAATTGAAGTAGCTGGAAAGCGCCGCCGTCGGCGGCGCTTTGCCGTTTCCGGGCCATTGTTTGGTGCGGTGACCAATCTGGCGGGCCGGGCATAAGGATGTTCTGCTACTATTCTGTCATGGAGCATTTTTGGCCTAACATTTTCGGCTCCAGATGCCGAACCTGATCACAAGCCCCTTGGTTTAGCCGTTGTCAGGATCAAAGCTGGAGGGATTGCCCAATGCCGATGCCTGTGTGGGACAGTTCTCCCGAAACTGCCCCAGGAATCGCAGTGCCTGGGGATAAGAAAAGGAGCACCGGTGTGCTCAAAGATTTTTGGTGTTTTGTTTTGCGTCCCCAAAACGAAAAGGTCGGCTTTTCTTTGCCGGTGAAGATCTTAAACCTGGTAAAACTATATTTCTTCGCTTTATTGATGATGATTCCCCTGGGGATTCTGATTTTTGTATGTTGCTTTTTTCTAGGCATTGAACCGCCCGACCTGGACTTGCCGCCGTCTTTTGGTACGGTTGTATTGCTAATCGGTATCCTTTCCCTTTTGGAAGAGCTGGTTTTTCGCTTACCGTTACGGTTTACGCCGTTAAATCTGGCTTTTACCTTTGGAACCATTGCTTTTATTGTCAGTGGCTTGCTGTTGGACCCATTGGGTCTGCCGGTGCTGGTTTTTTGGGCAGCGGTTCTTGGCATTGGGGGCGCCGTTATTGGCCTGACTTTTCCAGCGCTAAGGGGGCCGAAGGTGCAACCCGTGATTGCTGGTGTCTACAGGCGGCATTTTGCTACCCTTTTTTATACGGTCAATTTGTTGTTTGCCCTGTTACATATCTTCAATTATGATTATCATCCCAGACTCTGGCTGGGGGCGTTGGTGTTAATCACTCCGCAGTTGTTAGGGGGATTGGTCCTTTCCTACCTGAGGATTCGCCAAGGGTTTCTCTGGTCTACCATCTATCATATTATCTGGAATTACCTGTTTATTGTGCCTATGTACGGTTTTCCCGTCTTGGGCCTGAGCCTGATCTTGCTCTTATTATTTGCGGGCTTGGGGGCAAAAATAGTAATTATGTATGGCCGCGCCAACCGGCTTGCCTCCGGGGAATACCGGGAAAATGCCGATAGATCGCTGCTTGACGTAGATAGTTAACCATGTTAAGATATAAGCGGTTAAATTCATTGGAAGGTGGTTCCCCTGAAGGAAGAAACTATGGAACTGTTGGTTAAACTCTTTTGTCAGGCCGTGAAGGAGGTCATTTCCCGCCAAGCTTTGCAGGATGTGGGTGACGAAGAGTTGACCGAGGTTCAAGTAGCTTGTCTCCGCTTTATCTACCTGCATAATAGGGCATCGGTAGGGGAGATCGCTACGGGACTTGGCATCAGTAATGCCGCTGCCACTAAACTCATTGACCGGTTAGCCCGGAAGGGGCTGGTTGGCCGTGGAGCGGATCCGAAGGACCGGCGGGTTTTACGCCTAGAGTTGACGGAGACCGGTGAGATGCTTGTCAAGGCTTTTCAAAGCGGGGAAAGCCGGCGTCTCAACGAGCTACTGGCGCAGATGGATGAGATGCAATGGCAAGCTCTGCGGCAAGGGCTGACGGGTTTTCTGACGACGGCCTTGACCAAACCGGAGGACGTGGAGCGGATCTGTTTGAAATGCGGCCGGTCCCACCGGGAATCCTGCCCGGGAAACCAGATCTATCGCGGGTTGACCGGCAAGGAGAAGGAGAACGTTTGAAAACGGAGGAACCGCATTCCGAAGAAGGAAGGGGAGGAAGATCGTATGGCAAATTTGAAAGGCACAAAAACCGAGGCGAATCTGTGGGCGGCTTTTGCCGGGGAATCCCAAGCGCGGAACAAGTATACTTATTATGCCAGTGTGGCCAAACGCGAGGGTTATGAACAGTTTGCCGCTATTTTCCTGGAAACAGCTGACAATGAAAAGGAGCATGCCAAACGCCTGCTGAAGTTCCTTGGGGGTATTGGCAATACCGCCGAGAATCTCAAGGAGGCGGCCAAGGGCGAGAATTATGAGTGGACCACCATGTACCGGGAGTTTGAGAAGATTGCCCGGGAAGAAGGCTTTGACGAGATTGCCGATGTCTTCCGTGAGATCGGCGAGGTGGAGGAAGAGCACGAAAAACGTTACCGCAAACTCTTGGAAAACCTGGAAAATGGCACTGTCTTCCGCCGGGATCAACCGGTGAAGTGGCAGTGCCGGAACTGCGGTTATATCCACGAGGGAACCGAACCCCCGGAGCTTTGCCCGGCTTGTGCCCATCCCAAAGCCTATTACCAATTGATGGCAGAAAATTATTAATAATGAACATTAAGGAGGGTTAATGACTGTGAAAAAGTGGCGTTGCGGTGTATGCGGGTATGTACACGACGGTGATGGGGCGCCGGAGCAGTGCCCCAAGTGTGGCGCTCCTCAGGAGAAGTTTACCGAAATTCCCGAGGACCAGGCCAACCTGATTGACAAAGCCAGGTTTACCAACCAACTCCATATGGAGCTCTCTGGTGTTTTGGAACGGGTAAAAGAGATTGCCGATGAAGGTATCGCCGATGAGTTGGACCCGGCGTGCGTGGCTATCTTTAGAAAGGCGCTGCAATCGGCCACCGAGTTGCAACAGGCGATCAAGGCCGAGATTGTAACGCATATCTCCAAGGGTAAATGGGGTTAATTATTTTAAAACCATATAAGTAAAAAACGAACGCAGGGCTGCCGCTTGGACGGTCCTGCGTTTGTTCTTTCCGGCTTGATTGTTTTTTTAGATAATAAATTTGCTATTTGCAGATCCGGAGATGGCCGGGGCAGGCAGTGTTTCTCCGGGAGGTCCTTCGCTGTTTTTGCACAATGATCATGCCGGGCAGGGCGAGGCGGATCTGGAAGCGTTCTCCCGGTAGCATCTCAATCTGGTAGGCTGGGTTTTTTTGCGAGGGAACAAACTGGCAGCCTTCGGGCAACAGGATGGCCGAGAGGGGTTTTTCCGGTCGCCGGCGAAAGAGGGTCTTCCAGTCGGGGGAGAGCCAGTAGTCCTTTCCGTCCACCTGGAAAAGGAGGTCGCCCCGGCGGATACAAAGTTCCGGAACACTGCTGACGAAAATTTTCATGGGTACGGTGGTGGTTTTGTTGCCCGTCGCTGCCCAGTTGTTTACGGTGATGGTGGTGATAAAACAAAGGATTTCCAGCTCTACAGCGCGATAAATGCCTTGGGGCAAACGATGGCGGTGGAGGTTAAGCTCCTTATGAAAGACGGACTCGTCACCAAGGTGGTAAAGAACGGGTGTACGGGGTGATGTCTTAAAGATTGTGACGGATCTGTCCCCGGCCAAATTGCGGCAGGCGCCGAAACGCCCGACGGCCATCTGCCATCCTTCGGTCTGATAGGAACGAAACTCCTCCTGGCTTGTTTTTGTGGATGTATCGTCAGCCAAAACCAGCGGGGGGTCATTGGCGCGATGAGCTTTGTTCAAATTGATGACTATGGGTGAAAACGGATCTCTCATCGGAATCGGCCTCCCTTCCCCGTATTCATATTTGTTATCGGCAAGCTCCGGTGAGAATTTAAGCACTAATATCCGCAAGGTCAATGTACAAGCCTGTTTACCGGTATTTACCATTAGCTTGCCGGTTGATTGTCTGGGGATTCATGCCGGTTAAAGCCAGGTTGCGCTTGTTGTTAAGCGTAATACCCGGTACTATGCAGGTTTGTTCGGCAGTTGGCAGGGGCCGCCTGGGTCGGATTTGTGAAAAACTTGACAAACCCGGCTTAGATCGGGGATAATAGGTAATATTCTAAGGAGGTGGCAGTTCGTGACAGAAAAACAGCTTACGCCAAAACTCCAATCCCTCCTTGTCCATATTGAAGATGAAGAAAAGAAAAGACACTATGAGCGATTAATCTCTACGCTTCTTGAGAAGGGGTATTTCCCCGGGTTGGCTGAGGTTCCGGTCGTCAAATCCGCCATCTCTCATATCGACGGGGAACGGGGTATTTTGACCTTCCGCGGTTATCCCGTGGAGGAGTTGGCCGAGTATTGCAGCTTTGAAGAGGTGTGTTACCTGATTCTCCGGGGAGACCTGCCCCTGGAGGAGGAGTTGCAGCAGTTGCGCCGGCAGTTGCTTGCTAAGAAGGACCTGCCAGCGGAGCTAGCCAGGCTGATTCCAAAGTTCAGTCCTACGCTGCATCCCATGAATATGCTTAGTGCCGCTGTGTTAATGTTGGAGAGCAGCGACAAGGGCTCGGCCGAGGTGGGCGACCACAAGGCCAACCTGAAACGCTCCGTTTCCCTGATTGCCAAACTGCCGACGATCGTCGGTACTTATTTGACCAAGGATCCGGAATTCCACCAAGGCCGGGAGTTTGCCAGCTTTGCTGAGTATGCCCTCTTCTGTTTTAACCCGGCAGCCGCCCGGGAACCAGAGCTTGTGAAGATGTTCGAGGAGTCGTTGATCCTGCATATGGACCATACCATGAATAACAGCACCTTTTCCGCCCGGGCTGTTGGTTCCGCCCAAGCGGGTATTTATGCGCTGATCTCCACAGCCATTAACTCCTTGTCCGGCCCCTTGCACGGCGGAGCCAACGAGCGGGTGGTCAAGACTTTGGAACAGATTGGCGGTCCGGAGAAGGTGGCCGAGGCCGTGGACAACTCCCTTGAACACCACCAGAAGATTATGGGGGTGGGTCACCGCATCTACAAAACCTATGATCCCCGGGCAAAGTTCTTTAAGAATCATATTATCGCCAAGATCTTCGCAGAGCAGGAGAACAAGTTGCGCGCCCAGCGGCCCGACCTTTGGAACCTTTATGCTACTGCGGTTCGCTTGGAGAGTTATGTCCAAGAGAAGCTGGGTACCAAGAAACTCTACCCCAACGTGGATTTCTGGTCCGGCCTGTTCTACCGGGCTTTGGACATAGCCCCCGAGTACTTCACGACCATCTTTGCCCTGGCCCGTGTTGTTGGTTGGTGCGCCCACTGGCTGGAGCAGATGGAGAACGATGGTAAGATCTATCGCCCGCACCAGCTTTATGTGGGTTTTGACCTGCGGCATGTGGCCCGTTAATCATGTTAGTCGGCCTACTGCCTTGACCTGTAGGGGTGACGGGGATATAATTGATGTAACAATGTCAATGTAACGGAATATAATTAAATCATAGAAAATGGCGAGGAAGAGGAGAGTAACCGCTTCAAAGGGGAAAAGAGAAAGACCGTCACAGGCTGAAAGCGGTCTATACCCGGGCGATGCGGTGAAATGCACCTTGGAGCCTTTGGGGGGAAGCGAGTATCCCCAAACGGAGCGCCCGTTACCGCGCGGCCGAATCAACGGCGAAAGTGGGGCAGGAAACTGCCCAACCAGAGTGGAACCGCGAAGCATGGAGCCTTCGTCTCTGAATGAGACGAAGGCTTTTTGCATAAGTCTGTACAAACAAAAAGTTAAGGATACCTAAAGGACAAAGGTGGTGTCAGGAATGTTTAAACGGATTCGCCGGGATATTCAGGTGATCTTCGAACGGGATCCAGCCGTTAAGAACTGGATTGAAGCCGTACTGTGTTACCCCGGCCTGCATGCCATCTGGGTCCACCGGATTGCCCATTGGTTTTATAAACACCGTTGGTATGTGGTGGCCCGGATTATCTCCCAAATTGCCCGGTTTTTCACGGGGATTGAGATTCATCCCGGCGCCACCATTGGCGAAGGGTTATTCATTGATCACGGCGCCGGCGTGATCATCGGGGAAACGGCGGAGATTGGCGATAATGTCACGATCTATCAGGGAGTTACCCTGGGCGGAACCGGGAAGGAGAAGGGCAAGCGCCATCCGACCATTGGCAACAATGTCATGATCTCGGCGGGCGCCAAGATCTTGGGCTCCTTTACCGTTGGGGATTACGCAAAGATTGGTGCTGGCGCCGTTGTGCTCCATCCGGTCCCGCCCAACAGTACCGTGGTGGGGGTGCCCGGGCGGGTGGTGGTTCAAGACGGTGTCCGGGTGGGCCATGAATTGGACCATGCCGATATTCCCGATCCAGTGGCTAAGATGTTCGAATGCCTGCAACATAAGATTATGCAATTGGAGAATCGCCTTGCCGAGCTTGAAGGGGCACAGACGCAGGACACAACAGGATAAAGCGGAAAGAAGCAGGACCATACGGAAAGAAAATGGAGGGGAAATACATGGCCATACGCGTCTATAATACATTGACCAGGCAAAAAGAGGATTTTGTTCCGGCTGAGCCTGGTAAAGTCCGGATTTATGTCTGCGGGGTGACACCCTATAATTACGCTCATATCGGTAATGCCCGGCCCCCGGTGGTCTGGGATTGCATCCGGCGCTTTTTGGCGTATCGCGGCTACGAAGTGACCTTCATTCAAAATTTCACCGATATTGATGACAAGATCATCCAGCGCGGTCATGAATTGCAGCGTGATCCCCTGGAGCTTGCCCGGGAGTACTCCCAAATCTACCTGGAGGACATTGGGGCCTTGGGGGTGCGCCCGGCGGACAGGTATCCCAGGGTCTCAGAGCATATTCCCGAGATTATTGCCATGGTCAAGACCCTGGTGGAGAAGGGCTATGCCTATGTGGTGGACGGCGATGTCTTCTTTGCCATTGAGAGCTTTCCCGCTTACGGGAAACTCTCCGGCCGCTCCCTTGATGAGATGCAAGCGGGCAGTAGGGTGGAGGTGGATGAGCGGAAGAGGCATCCCATGGACTTTGCCCTCTGGAAGTCGGCCAAAGCCGGCGAACCCGCCTGGGATTCCCCTTGGGGTCCCGGTCGCCCTGGCTGGCATATTGAGTGTTCGGCTATGTCCCTGAAGTATCTGGGGTGCGGATTTGATCTACATGGGGGTGGTACGGACTTGATCTTCCCTCATCATGAGAACGAGATTGCCCAAGCGGAGGCCTGTACCGGCTGTGCACCTTTTGTCCGGTACTGGTTGCATTCGGCTTTTATCACCATGGGCGGTAACAAAATGTCCAAGTCGCTGGGGAACATTGCCACCATCCGGGAAGTGATTGAAAAGTACTCGGCGAAAGTGGCGCGCTTTTGGCTCATCGGTACCCATTACCGGAATCCCATCAGCTTTGGGGACGAGGAACTGACCGCCGCGGCCAAAGGTTTGGAGCGGCTGGAGACCTGCCGGGCCAACCTGCGCCATCTCTTGACGGCTGAACCGGTGGACGGGGACGACCCGCAGGCCCGGGTTATTGCCAATCTAACGGTGGACACCAAGGAAAATTTCATTGCGGCCATGGAGGATGATTTCAACACTGCGCTGGCTTTGGGCAGCCTCTACGAGTTGGTGCGGGAAGCCAACCGTTGGGCCTTGGACCGGGAGTTTCGCCCCACTGTCTCGGGGCTTAGGGCTGTGGAATCGGTGGTCACGACCCTGGACGAACTCGGGGGTATTCTTGGAATTTGGTTTGAAGACGATGCGGGCAGCCAAGCTCTGTCGGACGCCGAGATTCAACAGCTGGTGGAGGAGCGGCAGGCAGCCCGGAAGAACAAGGACTGGCAGACGGCGGATGCCATCCGGGACCGGTTAAAGGCGGCGGGCATTGTTTTGGAGGACACGCCTCAGGGTGTTCGCTGGCGCCGGGAGTAGCATTTTCCAATCCATGGAGCTACGGCAAAAAAGAGCAGGATATCCTGCTCTTTTTTTGTCGGCTCCACTGATTTATGGCCGGCTTGCCCGGTGGAAGCCCGGAGCTTATGGGTCATCCGTCTCCGGACTTTCCAGGCTGTTTAGGATCTGGCGCAATTCTTCCTCCCAGAAGTATTGGTGTTCGGACAGGGTGTCGCTTAAGACCAGGGAGTTGGTGCGGCAGTGGGAGCATTGAATGCCCACCCGGTCGCCACGGCGGGCCAGGACGTAGTGGGGCGTCTCCATCCGGCAACTGGGACAATTATAGATCTTCGTTAATTCCGTCTCCATCTCTTCACCCTCTCAAGAGTAGTATCCGCGGTCAAGACCAACTCATGTAGGGAAAACGGTGGAAGCAGGGGCATTAATCGCAATGACGCCCCCGTTTAATTTGTGGAGTTTGGCGAGAAAACGTACCCCAAAATTTTTATCTTAAGCCACAAGGAAAATACCGAACAAGAAAGAATAAAAATTTTAAAAATTTATTGCCGGAGGGAACGGTGATGGCCGACGAGCAACGGGCCTTTTGGGTGGCCCTGCACCGGGTGGAGGGTTTGGGCCCGAAACGCTTTCAAAGAATTCTGCAAGAATGGGGTGGGCCCCACATTGCTTGGGAAAAAGATCGGAAGGAACTAGAGGCTGTTTTAGGCGCCAAAGTTACCGAACGTCTGCTGGAGTTGCGGCGGACCATCGATCCGACTCGGCTCATGCAGCAACTCCGGGCGGAGGAGATATCCGTCATAACCTGGCAAGATGAGGATTATCCCGCGAATTTGCAGCGGATTGACAATCCGCCGCCGGTCCTCTATTACCGGGGCAGGTGGTCGCCGCAAGATGTAAATGCTGTGGCAGTGGTGGGTTCCCGCAACCCAACACCCACCGGTGCATATATTGCGGAAGAGCTGGCGCTGGCCCTAGGGCAACAGGGTATTACCGTGGTCAGCGGTTTGGCCCGGGGTATTGATACCGCAGCCCATTGGGGGGCCGTGCGCGGCGGGGGCCGGACCATTGCTGTCTTAGGATCGGGTTTGGATGAACTGTATCCACCGGAGAACAGGTCCTTGGGCGAAGAGATTCAAAAAAATGGCTTGTTAATTTCGGAATTCCCCTTGGGGACAAAACCTGTGGCCGGCAACTTTCCCAGCCGTAACCGGATCATCAGCGGTCTCTCCTTGGGAGTGTTGGTGGTGGAAGCGGCAAAGGACAGCGGTTCGTTGATCACCGCCAACCTTGCCTTGGAGCAAGGACGGGAGGTTTTTGCGGTGCCGGGGCCAATATATAGTATGGTCTCCAAGGGAGCCAACCGCCTCATTCAGCAAGGAGCCCATCTGGTCCAGGATGTGGGCGATATTTTAAACGCTTTGCAGCTGACTAAGATAACCGCGGAACAACTGGCAGCGGTGCGCCGGGAGCAGTTGGCCCCGGCGGAGGAAAGGATCCTGGCAGTCCTTGGTGAGGGTCCCCGCCATATCGATCTGGTGATCCGCGACAGCGGGTTGCCTGCGTCTGAAGTGGCAAGTACGCTGGTGACTTTGGAGTTAAAAGGCCTGATCAGGTCCGGTGCGGGGCGGACCTATTGCCGCCTGCGTTAATAAGAGTTTTTCGTTTTGAAATACCCTTAAGTATTTACATTTCAAATTGAACTGATATAATGAATAAACAAAAGCAATCTGGGGGAGAGGGATGGGGTTTGCCGGAAAAGCGCGTTGCAGACATTGTGGAATACCTCGTCCGTCACCTGTTGCATCAGGGTGAGCCGTTGGGCGACGGTGAGCAGATTATAAGGCAGTTGGTTGCCCAGGGGTATCAGCTCAGCGAGATTCAGGCGGCCTTTGCATGGATCTTTCAGGAGCAAGATATAATAGATGCTGAACCGCCAAAAGACCGGATCTACCAGGGGATAAGAGTCTTTTCCCCCGGGGAGGAACGGCTGTTTTCGCCGCGGTGTCGTGAAAAAATGCTGCGTTTATTGGCGGAGGGCTACATTAATCAGGCGGAGATGGAAGAGATCATATTGGCAGGTAGCAAAACGACCCTGTCGGAGATTGATCTGAAAGAGTTTGTGGTCTTGTTGAAACAGGTTATTCCCGATTCGAAACGCCTGGCTTTGCTCTTGCCTGTTGTCGGCGGCGAACAGCCGCAACTGCTGCATTGAACTGCCTGAGACAGGTTTTGGACGGATGTAATTATCTGACCCGGTTAAACCAGGTCGGTTTGGTTTTGATCGCATACAGGGTGATAGAGCCCATTTTTTATGCCATGAAGCGCTGCAGGGTTTTTGCCTGGATGGAGAAAGTGGCCGGTGACGATTTTAAAAACAGGAGGCCCGCAGCGGAACAGAATCAAAAACAGGGGGTGGTAACGGGTGGCGCGATCGTTGGTTATTGTAGAATCACCCGCCAAGGCAAAAACCATCGGGAAGTTTTTGGGGAAAAACTATGTCATCAAAGCGTCAATGGGGCATGTGATGGACCTGCCCCGCAGCCAGTTTGGTGTTGACGTTGAACATGGTTTTCGCCCTAAATATATTACAATTCGGGGCAAGGGCAAGATCCTCAAAGAACTGCGTGAGGCGGCCAAAAAGGCGGATAAAATATATCTGGCTACAGACCCGGACCGGGAAGGGGAGGCCATCTCGTGGCACTTGGCCCAGGCCTTGGAGTTAAATAATCCCAGCCGGATTGTGTTTCACGAGATCACCAAGCGGGCCATTGAGCAAGCCATCAAAAACCCGCGAGGCTTGGATATGCCCAAGGTCAATGCCCAGCAGGCACGGAGGATTTTAGACCGTTTGGTTGGTTACGAGCTAAGTCCCCTCCTGTGGGCCAAGATCCGCCGGGGTCTGTCGGCAGGCCGGGTGCAATCCGCCGCCGTCCGGCTCATTACCGACCGGGAGGCGGAGATCAATAACTTCCAGCCCGAGGAATACTGGAGCATTACCGGGGATTTTTTGGGCAACGCCAAAGAAGTTTTCCAAGCAAAGCTCAGCGCCATTGATGGCAAAAAAGCGGAGATCGGCGATGGCGAAACGGCACAGAAGATTGTTGCCGCCATCAAAACCCAAAAGTACCGGGTGGGCGAGGTCAAGCGCAAAGAACGCCTGCGCTATCCAGCGCCGCCTTTTACCACCAGTACCCTGCAACAGGAAGCTGCGCGAAAACTTGGCTTTTCCTCCCGGAAGACCATGTCCATTGCGCAACAGCTTTATGAAGGTTTGGAATTGGGAGAAGAGGGCAGTGTCGGTTTGGTGACATATATCCGCACCGATTCCGTGCGGATTGCCGAAGAAGCGGCCAAGGAAGCGGCGGAGGTGATCCGGAGCCGTTATCCCGAAGCTTTGCCGGAGAGACCGCCGGTGTATAAGACAAAGAGCAGTACGGCCCAGGAAGCCCACGAAGCTATCCGTCCGACTTCCACCCACCGCCACCCGTCCTCCGTCAAACCGTTTTTGACCAGGGACCAGTACCGGTTATACCAGCTGATCTGGAACCGTTTTGTGGCCAGTCAGATGCGGCCGGCGGTTTATGATACCGTCTCTGCCGACATTGTCGGCGGCAAATATACTTTTCGCGCCACGGGTTCAACCCTCAAGCTCCCGGGGTTTCTTGTGCTTTATCAAGAAAGCGCCGACGAGGAGGGCGAGGCCGAGGAAGGAATGCTGCCGGAGTTAAAGACTGGTGAACCCTTGACATTGCAGCAGGTGACCCCGAAACAACATTTTACCCAGCCGCCTCCCAGGTATACCGAGGCGATGCTGGTGAAGACCCTTGAGGAGTTGGGAATTGGCCGGCCTAGCACTTATGCACCGATCATCGAAACCATCTTAAAACGAAACTATGTCACCCTTGAAGAGAAGCGCTTCCGCCCCACGGAGCTTGGGCAAGTGGTGGTGGACTTGTTGAAAGAGCATTTCCCGGAGATTGTTGACCTGGACTTCACCGCCGAAATGGAAGAAGAACTGGACCGGATTGAAGAAGGGGATTCGGAATGGGTAGGGGTTCTTGAGAACTTTTATCGGCGGTTTAATGAGGAATTGACCAAAGCCAAGGAGCAACTGGAACGTGTCAGTATTGCCGATGAGGTCAGCGAGGAAGTCTGCGAATTATGCGGCCGGAAAATGGTCTATAAATTCGGCCGGTTCGGTAAATTCTTAGCCTGCCCTGGTTATCCCGAGTGTAAAAACACTAAACCCATCCGGAAAGAGGTTAATGCCCTCTGCCCAGTCTGCGGCGGGGCCATTGTGGAACGTCGAACCAAAAAAGGACGTCGTTTTTATGGTTGCGCCAACTACCCCAGTTGCAACTTTACCCGGTGGGAAGCACCGGCAGGACCCTGTCCATCGTGTGGTTCATTTACCGTGGTCCAAAGGAAGGATCAAGAGAATGTCATGAAGTGCTTAAAGGAAGACTGCGGTTATGAGGGTCCCGTTGTCAAGGAGGAAAAGGATCAACGTGAATCGTGAGGTGTGGGTGGTCGGTGCGGGCCTGGCCGGCTGTGAGGCGGCTTGGCAGTTGGCTCTCCGGGGGATCCGGGTGCGACTCTTTGAGATGCGGCCGGAGAAGATGACGCCGGCCCATCGTACAGGACTCTTTGCCGAATTGGTCTGCAGTAATTCCCTGCGCGGCGCGGCGCTGGAGAATGCGGTGGGCCTTTTGAAAGAAGAATTGCGCCGCCTCAACTCAGTGATCATGTCCATGGCCGACCGGCACCGGGTGGAAGCCGGGGGTGCTTTGGCTGTTGATCGCTGGCGCTTTGCCGAGGGGGTCACCCAAAAGATCACGGAACACCCGTTAATTACGGTGGTGCATGAGGAGCTAACCGCAATTCCCCCGGGACAGCCGGCGATCATCGCCACCGGTCCTTTGACTTCGGAGAGTCTGGCCGACTGGATCCGGGCGAAAACAGGGCAAGCATATTTGTATTTCTACGACGCAGCGGCGCCCATCGTCACCAGGGAATCCCTCAACGAAGAGGTGGTTTTTGCCGCCTCCCGCTACGGAAAGGGAGAAGCCGCCTATTTAAACTGCCCGCTCAACCGGGAGGAGTACGAGCACTTCTGGCAGGAACTGAAAGATGCCGAATGTTTTGAAGGTCACCTGCCGGAGGAGAAGACTATTTTCTTTGAGGGCTGCATGCCTGTGGAAGTACTGGCTGCCCGGGGCCGTGATACCCTGAGGTACGGCCCGATGAAGCCGGTGGGAATAACGGATCCCAAGGGCAACCGGCCCTATGCTGTGGTGCAGTTGCGCCCGGAGAACCGGGAGGGGACGCTTTATAATTTAGTGGGTTTCCAGACCCATCTGAAACGCGGCGAGCAAGAGCGGGTCTTCCGGATGATCCCCGGCTTGGAGAAGGCGGAATTTGTCCGTTATGGCATGATCCACAGGAACACCTACATTAATTCCCCCCGCTTGCTGGAGGCCACCTTGGCCTGGCGGGATACTCCCGGCCTCTTCGTGGCTGGGCAGATTACAGGCGTGGAGGGTTATGTGGAATCAACGGCTGCCGGCCTGGTGGCGGGGGTTAACCTTGCCCGTTTTGTGCAGGGGAAAGACCTGCTTGTTTTCCCGCAAACTACTGCCGTGGGGGCTTTGCTCCATTATATTGCCACGGCTGAACCCGAGCATTTCCAGCCCATGAACGTTAATTTCGGCCTATTTCCGGCCCTGACCGCCAAGGTACGCCCTAAGTTCCGGCGGTATCAAGCCCTGGCAGCGCGAGCCCTGCGCGACCTAAACTCGTTTCTGGCCTTGAACCCGTGAGGTTGTTCCATGGTGTATGGCAGGCCCTATTTGATTGGGGTTATGATGGGGAACCGTTAAAGCGCAAAAAGATTTGCTTTTTTGTGCTTGCGGTGTTTTTTTTTTTTTTACGATATTTTGCCGATAATGTAGTGATTGTATGAATAAACCCATTGTAAGAATTAATTTGTAATATTGGCATAAACTAGGAAAATGACGGAATATACAGGAATTTAACAAATAGTAAATGTTTTTTCTTGTCAAAGTTCTAGGATTATGTTATTATAGGTACAGGCTGGTGAAGCTGGTGAAAGCCTTAATTGACGAGTTTATGGAGTTTATTCAGGAGAAAAACTACTCCCGTCATACGCGGGATGCTTACCTCCAAGACTTGTCGCAATTTGTCGATTTTCTTCAAGCTAACGGCTGGGAGGACCTGCGATCGGTGGACCACCGGATCCTCCGGGAGTACCTGGCACAACTGAAAAACCGGGGGTTAACCAGGACCACTGTTGCCAGGAAGATTGCTTCCCTGCGTTCGTTCTATAAATACTTGGCCCGCCAGGAGATTGTGGATAAAAACCCTGTTTTGGGAGTTGTCACCCCCAAAAAGGAACGACGGTTGCCCCAGTTTCTTTATCCCCAGGAGATGCTGGAACTGCTGGAACTACCCGGACAGCACTCCCGGGGCATAAGGGACAGGGCCATAATGGAAACCCTATATGGTGCGGGTATTCGCTGCGGGGAACTTGTTGGGCTGGATCTGGAGGATTTGGATCTAAGCCGTGGTTATATCAGAGTTTTTGGTAAAGGCGCTAAAGAGCGGCTGGTACCTTTAGGGAAGATGGGTTGTGCCGCTCTGAATAATTATTTGCAGTACGCCCGGGCTGATTTTCTTCGGCGTAATCCGGGAGGCCGTGCGGAAGTAGCGGTATTTCTTAATGTCCACGGCCGTCGTTTGAGTGATCGGAGCGTCAGGCGGATTATCGCCGGGTATGTCCGGCAGATGGCGCTGAAGAAAAAGGTCAGCCCCCACACGTTACGCCATTCCTATGCTACCCATCTATTGGAGGCTGGTGCGGACCTGCGGGTGGTTCAAGAACTTCTTGGGCATGTAGATATTTCAACAACCCAAATCTATACCCACTTAAGTCGCGAGAGGATCCGCGCTGTTTATGAAAAGGCTCATCCCCGGGCGTAAGCCGTATTTTTTTAGAGAATAGTGTCAGACAATTAAATAAACTGGTTGAAGTATAATTTATTTTAAATTGCATAGAATGTAAGGGGGTTATTGCAAGGAAGCATCAGCCGGACATAGGGAGGTGGTTGGGCGTTGTCTGAAAGGCAACCGTGGCAAAAGTGTTTAAGTGTTGTTCTCTTAAATGATTGGCATTGGGAGGACGGGTTTCCTAAAAAAATTAAATAAAAGTGAGGAGCGATATTGGATGTCTTTGGAAAAAATTAAACAACTTAGGGAGTTTGTGCAGAAAGAGGACAGTGGAGCGGATGTAAATCTTGCCGCTAAAAGCATTGCCGAGATTATCGGCGCGGATGTCTATTTTCTCGGCAAAGACGGGAAGATCTTGGCGGGCAGCAACAGTGAAGGCAAGGAACTGAATGCCGACCTTAAACAACGGATGGCCTTCATTTTCCAACCGGCCATCAATCAAGCTATAGATACAGGCTTGTTCAATGACGGCAAAGGAGCCAACAATACCCTTATTTCTGTCTTCCCGATGATTATTTGTGGCAACCGTTTGGGTAATTTGCTGTTGACCAGGGGGAAAACCCGGTTTAACGATGATGAGCAGATGCTTCTGGAGTATACTGCTTTGGTGGCCGGTGTCATCATGAGTGGTGTGGGTTCGGAGAAGAAGGATATGGAAGCCCAGATGAAAAATACCGCGCAAGTGGCTTTGGAATCCCTCTCCTACTCGGAATTGGAGGCAATTCGGAATGTCTTTGCGGAACTGGGCGGCGATGAAGGCTTCCTGGTTGCCAGCAAGGTTGCTGACCGGATTGGAATCACCCGTTCCGTTATTGTTAATGCCATGCGGAAATTGGAGAGTGCGGGTGTTGTCGAGTCCCGCTCTTTGGGCATGAAAGGAACTTACATCCGGGTGAAGAACTCCTATTTCCTGTCGGAGTTATCCAATAGAAAGCATTAAGATCTGCAGGTTGTCAAAAAAGCGGGGTCTTCCCCGCTTTTTTACTACCGCCAATTAAGGGTTTAGCAGGAAAATGACGGGAAACGCCGAATCATAGATTAAGAAAAAATATTTATAAAACTCCAGGTAAAGCTGACGGTTGTTCTTTTGGGAATAAAAACTTGCCACGGCAAACTAAATTTTTGCTGGCTTTTGCCGATGATTTTAAAGGAAATAGCAACCTTCCTTTCTGGCAAGGTACTCCGCTGGAACACCGGAGGGGGGAGCCGGAGCGATGATTGATCATCCGACTGTCAATACGATGAAGCGGGCACTTGATGTTTCAGCCCTGCGCCATGAGTTGCTGGCCCAGAATATCGCCAATGTCGATACGCCCGGATACCGCAGGATCGATCTGAGTTTTGCCACGATTTTGGCGGATGCGGAAAAGCAGCTGGCGATGGACCGTACGAATAAGGCGCATTTACCCGGGAAAGAAGATTCGGGCATGCCGCTAATTGTTCGCCGGGTGGAGGGCGCCGCCCGCAATGACGGCAATAATGTAGTGATCGAAACGGAAATGGCCAGGTTAACCCAGAACACCATGTATTTTCAAGCCGTCTCCGCCCAACTGGGGAAATACTTTGACCGCTTGCGGCTGGTGATTTCGGGGAGGCGATAGCCAATGGAACTCTTTCGTTCGCTGGGGATTAGTGCATCGGGTTTGACGGCCCAACGTATCCGCATGGATGTAATCGCCAATAACATTGCCAATGCCACCACTACCAGGGATGCGGAGGGAAAGCCGTATCGGCGAAAGGTTCCGGTCTTTGCCGAGACCTTCGAGGAAACCTTGGCGGGTGTACGCCCCCAAGGTGTGCGCGTGGCGGAGATCCGACAGGACCCAAGCCCCTTCCGGTATGTTTATGAACCGGGTCATCCCGATGCCGATGAAAACGGGTATGTTGCTTATCCCAATGTTAACGTCGTCCGGGAAATGGTTGACCTGATGGGGGCCGGGAGGGCCTATGAGGCCAATGTAACAATGTTGAACGCCGCCAAGGAGATGTTCCGGTCGGCTTTGAGCATTGGCCGGTAAGAGGAATAAAAACAAAATCAGCCGGTTGCATTCATGGAGGAGCTCGCTAAACACGGAAGGGCGCCCCGGTGTGGTTTGCCGGGGAGTATTTCGTGTTTTGTTCTTTCCTGATGGTTTTATACGAGAAAAGAATGTTCTTTCCTGAAGTTTTATAAAGAGGATTTTTGCTTTTAACGGTAAATCTTTTAAAGGACCGGAAAGTCCAGGATTACCACTACTTCCCGTTATAAGGGGAGGAGGGATGGGATTATGGCGATTGTCCCGACACGTTTTGTTTTACCGCCGCTTTCTACGTCATCCTTGCAGCCGGCTGCGGAGACAATACCGGCGAAAACAGGCGGGTTTGCTGAAATATTACGAAACGCCCTCAATGAAGTAAATCAAGCGCAATTGGAGGCGCAGAGGACGGATCTGTTATTGGCCCAAGGAAAACTGGCCAATGTTCATGAGGCGATAATTGCTGCAGAAAAAGCCTCATTGACCTTGGAACTGACCGTGCAGATCCGCAACAGGATCATCGAGGCCTATCAAGAGATTATGCGGATGAACGTTTAATGTTGTTTAATACGGCGAGCGGTGGTGACGGTTTATTAATAATAAAGAAAACCGTTGGCAGAGGTAATTCTGAGTACGGGCCGTCCGCCGTAAGCAATTGTTCAGTCCTTAAGCCGGAGGAGAAATTATGAACGAACTTTTGCAGCAAATTAGAGCGATCTGGGAAGGCATGGAACCCAACCGGCGTTATGTGTTGGTTGGCGTTATGGTGGTTATTCTCATCGCTCTATTTTTGTTGGTTCGCTTCGTAGGCCAGCCCCAATACGAGTTGTTGTACGGTGATCTGACCCAAGTGGAGCAAGATGAGATCATCGGCAAGTTACAGGAGATGAAGGTGCCCTACAAAAAGTCGGGTGCCAGTCTTTATACGCCAAAATCCTCCGAAGTCCGAGCGCGTTTGATGGACGCCGGCATTCCCAAGGGCGGGGTTGTCGGTTGGTCTATCTTTGATAAAACGTCTCTGGGTGCCACCAATTTTCAAAATAACGTTTCGTACCAGAGGGCATTACAGGATGAGCTAAGGCGTACCCTCCGGCAGATGCAAGGGATCATTGACGCTCAGGTGATTTTGACGCTACCCGAGAATGATGTGGTCTTTGCAGAAGAAAAGATTCAGCCTACCGCATCGGTGATGCTGAAGGTGCAATCGCCTAGCGCCATTTCCCAGAGTAAAGTCTTGGCCATTACGAACCTGGTGGCGGCTTCGGTCAAAGGGATGAGCCCGGAGAATGTAACGGTAGTGGATAATTTTCTCAACGATCTCACCGTTGGCCTACGCAACAAGGGGTGGACGGTTAATGGCCGCCCGATTGGGGATCTGTTCTCCGCAAAGTTGGCCTTCGAGAAAGAGATGGAGAAAAATATTGAGTCCATGCTAAACAGGGTGTTGGGTCCCAACAAAGCCGTCGCCAGGGTGAATGCGGACCTGAACATGGATTATCAGGAGATCAAGAGTCAAACCTTTGGCGACCGTGGCGTGCCCCGTAGTGAACAGGAGAGAACGGAATTGTTTGAGGGCAGTGGCGGTGTGGCCATGGGGTCCCCCGGAACTGATTCCAATTTAACGGAATACCTAACAAGCACCGGTCAAAACGGGAATAATCGGCTGGAGAAGACTGATCGGACCGTCAATTACGAGATCAATAAGACGGAGGAATTTCGGGTCAAAGCCCCCGGTGAGGTCCGGCGCTTGACTGTTAGTTTGTTTGTCGACGGTGAACTTTCGCCCGCCCAGAAACAGCAGATGGAGCTTTCGGTGGCCAATGCCGTTGGCCTGGATGAAAGACGGGGCGACCGGCTGACTGTGGCCAATCTGCCGTTTAATCGGGAGGATCCCTTCAAGGATCTTGCCAATGACAAAAAGGTCACCTGGGACCAGATGGTTCGGCTAGGTGCTTTGCTGGTCGGGCTTGTCCTGATGATCGTCTTCTTCTTTATGTTGCTTCGTTCAGCGTTAAAACCATCCCAAACCAAAGTGGCCCCTGTGAAAGGTGCGCAGGTTGATGGCGTGGTGGGGGATATTGACGATGAACTGGCCATTACCAAAGAATTGACTCCTGAGGAACAACACAGGGTGGATCGCCAGTTGAAACTAGAGAAGTTTGCCCGGGAGCATCCGGAGGATGTGGCGGTTCTGTTGAAGGCATGGTTGTCTGAGGACTAAGGAGGGACTCCTGTTGGCACGGACACAGGAATTAACGGGTAAACAAAAAGCTGCGATCATCTTGATTACGTTGGGGACGGAGCTTTCCGCCAATGTGTTGAAAGCCATGCGTGAGGATGAGATCGAAGATCTCACCATGGAGATTGCCAATCTGCGCCGTGTTGCGCCGGAGGTTAAGGATCGTGTCCAGGAAGAATTCTATCAACTGAGCATGGCCCAGGACTATATCGCCGCCGGCGGTATAGAGTATGCCCGGAAGATGTTGGAGAAGGCCCTGGGTTCCAGCAAGGCCCAGGATATCTTGAATAAACTTACGGCGAGTCTGCAGATTCGTCCCTTCGATTTTGCACGGAAAACCGAGCCCGGACAGTTATTGAACTTCCTCCAGAACGAACATCCCCAGACCATCGCTTTGGTCATGTCCTACCTTGCTCCTGAACAAGCTGGGGTTTTATTGTCGGCGTTGCCCGCAATTCAACAGGTGGAGGTGGCCAAGCGGATTGCCACCATGGATCGGACCTCACCGGAGGTCCTCAAGGAAGTGGAGAGTGTCCTGGAAAAGAAGCTGTCGTCCTTTGTGATGCAAGACTTTACCCTGGCCGGTGGGATTGAGACGGCGGTGGCCATCCTCAACCGGGTGGACCGGGGGACGGAGAAGACCATTATGGAAGCCTTGGAAGAGGAGTCCCCCGAGTTGGCCGATGAGATCAAGAAACGGATGTTTGTCTTTGAAGATCTCGTTATGCTGGATGACCGCTCGATCCAGCGGGTCTTGCGCGATGTGGATATGAAGGATCTGGCCTTGGCCCTGAAGACTGCCAGTGCTGAAGTGAGCGGCTTGATCTTTAAGAATATGTCGAAACGTGCCTCGGAGATGTTGAAGGAGGATATGAACATGATGGGTCCCGTGCGCCTGCGCGACGTGGAGGAGGCCCAGCAGAAGATCGTCAATGTGGTGCGGCAGTTGGAGGACTCCGGCGAGATCATCATCGCCCGTGGAGGGGAGGACGAGATCGTTGTCTAACAGGGTTATTAAAGCGGAATGGTTTCAGGAGCGCGAGGTGCGTCGGGTAGATCCTCCGGAACCCCGCCTTTTTTTTAATTCCGAAGCGGATGAGGACGAACCGGATGAAGTTATACAGGAACTTGAAACCGAAGCGGAACCGGAAGAAGCGGAA
>DGDV01000011.1:0-47075 GCA_002385625.1 Firmicutes bacterium UBA3943 | reverse complement strand
GGAACCGGAAGAAGCGGAACCGGAGATTGACCCTAAAGCAGAAGCGGAAATGATCATCAATCAAGCCAGGGAGGAAGCGGGACAAATCCTGACTGAAGCCATCCGGCAGGGGGAAAGCCTTAAGGAACAGGCCAAAAAGGAAGGCTATGCTCAAGGATACCAGGAGGGGATCGAGGCCGCCACTGCTGAAATGCGGGAGAAACAGGCGGAAGCCCAACGTTTGTTGGAGGAAGCGGAGGCCAGCTATAAACGGCGGGTATGGGAGTCCGAAGGAGAAATACTCAAGTTGGCCTGTGAAATTGCCGAAGAAATTAGCAGGACATCCCTTTCCATCCAGCCTGAAGCCTGGATTGGCATGGTTCGAAAGGCTATTAGCCGGGTGGCTGGCGCCAAGGAGTTACTCCTGCGCATTTCCCCCCAGGATGAAGAGTTGTTAAACAAGAACATCTTAGCTATCCGGGAGATATTGACCGAGTCGGCGCCCATCCGGATCGAGGTTGATCCCACACTGAAACCAGGAGACTTGTGGATTGAGACCAACATCGGTCAAGTGGATGCCAGAATTGCCCAACAGATTCAGAATATCTTTAATGGGTTGCGGGCTACGGTGATCGGCTCATGACAAAGCGACCTTTACCGGAGATACCTGCATTCTCCAGTGAACACTATCGTAAGGCGTTAAAACGAATTGAACCTTGCCGGCGTTTGGGCCGTGTCCAGCAAGTGGTGGGGCTCACCGTTGAGGCCCAAGGACCGCCGGCTTTTATGGGTGAGGCTTGTACCTTGACACCGCCGGGGGGCGTCCCCATTGACGTGGAGGTTGTGGGGTTCAAAGAAGGCCGGGTGCTGTTGATGCCCTTGGGGCATATGGAAGGTGTGGGCCCCGGTGCGGAGGTTGTGGCCTCCGGTAAGCGCTTGGAGGTTGGCGTGGGTCCCGGCTTATTGGGGCGGGTTTTGGACGGCTTGGGCCGGCCCATGGATGAAAAGGGCCCCATTGTAACCGAGGAGTTTTACCCCTTGACTGCCTCGCCGCCGAACCCTTTGACACGGCAACGAATTCAATCCCCGCTGAGCTTGGGAGTTAAGGCCTTGGATGCACTGCTCACCTGCGGTAAAGGCCAGCGCTTGGGGATCTTCGCCGGCAGCGGTGTGGGCAAGAGTACTCTGTTGGGTATGATCGCCAAAAACACTGCAGCCGACGTGAATGTCATCGGTTTGATTGGTGAGCGGGGCCGTGAAGTGCGAGACTTCCTCGAGCGGGATCTGGGGGAGGAAGGCTTGGCCCGCTCGGTGGTGGTGGTGGCCACCTCCGATCAACCAGCCTTGATCCGTCTGAAGGGCGCCCTGGTTGCCACTAGTATTGCCGAGTATTTCCGGGACCAAGGCTTGGACGTGCTATTTATGATGGACTCGGTTACCCGCTTTGCCATTGCCCAGCGGGAGGTGGGGTTGGCCATTGGTGAACCCCCCGCCACCAGAGGATACACGCCTTCGGTTTTTGCCCTCCTGCCACGGTTGCTGGAACGCTCAGGGACCGGGGAACGCGGCAGTATCACCGGTTTATACACGGTGCTGGTGGAGGGTGATGACATGAACGAACCGGTGGCCGACGCGGTCCGGGGTATCTTGGATGGACATATCGTCTTGTCCCGGGCGTTGGCCCACGAGAACCATTATCCAGCCATTGATATTCTGGCCAGCGTGAGCCGGTTGATGAATGAATTAGCAACTGAAGAGCATAAACAAGCAGCTTCCAAGCTAAGGGAGATTTTAGCGACCTACCGCAATAGTGAAGATCTGATTAACATCGGCGCTTATGTTGCCGGGAGCAATCCCCGGATTGACGAAGCCATCCGCATGATTGGCCCGGTGAAAGCCTTTTTGCGCCAGGGAATAGACGAACCGTCGACCTTAGATTCGGCTGTGGAGCAACTGATCGCCCTGATGGAAGGGGTGTGACTAAGATATGAGCTTTCGCTTTCGCTTTGAAACGGTTTTAAACGTCAAGTCCCACCGCGAGGAGGAGAAACGCCATCAATTGGCCGCCAAGGAGCGGCGCTTGGCCCAGAAAGCCCAGCAGTTGAAGGGGATTGAAGATGCCAAGGAGGAAGGTTTCACTTCCTTTCTGCAGCAATGCACCGGTACGTTGGACTTGGAATATCTGACATACAGCCAATTCTATTTGGACTATTTACGACAGCGGGAAAAAGAGTGCAAGGTGGAGATGGAATCGGCCCGTCAGGAAGTGAACCGGGCGCGCAGTGAATTGGTGGAAGCCCAAAAAGAGCGCAAAGTCATGGAACAGCTGAAAGAGAAGGAACATGAGCGGTATAAAGTCGAGACCTTGGCGAAAGAGCAAAAATTCCTGGATGAAATCGGGATTTCCGCCCACCGCCGGAAACCGAGGTGAAGACGATGGACCGGTTTATCTTTGGGATATTGACCACGATTGTACTTTTGGTCTGTGTCAGTTTGGTACTCTATTCCTTTGACCGGGCGGAAATAATTGATTTACAGAAAGGGACACTGTTGATCCTGGGGCACATTCCGGGGTGGGAAGAGTTGCCGGAGGAACTGGAGGCAGGACGGGGCAGACTCAAAAACTGGAAAGAAAAGGAGAAAACCTATCTGGCCCAGATCGACCGGCTCAAGATGGATAATAATAAGCTCCAACAGGAACTGAAGAAGACGCGGGAAGAAGTTGAAGCAATGACCGTGGCTATGACTAAGGAGCAGGAGCGGTTGGCAGAAGCGGTGGACGCTGAAGCAAATAAAGCCTTGGAGGAGCAGACCGCCCGTTTAATCGCAGAGATGAAACCGAAGGCCGCCGCTGGATATCTGGCCAAGATTCCGGCCCCGGTGGCCATAAATATTTTACGCAAACTGGAACCGCGTAAGGCCGCCAAGATCATGGAGGCCATGCCGACCGAAGACGGCTCCGCCCTCATTGCCATGATGGCGGAGACGCCATAAAGCCAAGGTTGACTTGGCGCACTTTATGGAAAGGAGGTGAAACAATGAATAACAGCATGCCAGTTTCCCTGTTTGCGGCAGTAAGCCCCACAAATAACCCGCAAGGGCCGGCGCCGGTACCGGCAGGTGAAAGCGCGGCGAGCTTCCAAGGAGTACTGCAAAAGATGTTGGGTAATGAGGAAAGTCCTGCCCAGTCCGGTTCACCGGCCATGGCAAATCCGACCCCCGCGAAGGGAGGACCCGGTGAAAGCCCGGAGAAAAGCGGAGTGAAGCCTTTGCCAGTTTTGGCGGGGGACACCGGGGCTGACGGCAACGGCCTGGCGGAACAAGCCTTGGGCGGAACCGATGAAGGCGGGGAGGACGTTGAGCTCGCGGCAGAGGCAGAACTTGCTTTGGTGGCCGGAATTGCCATGAACCCAATGGTACCGGAGGGCTTCATGGTCACGACTTCCCACTCTTTCACCGGCGGTTTTAGCGAGGATGTTCCGGATTTTGGCGGTGATCAGGCCGTTATGGAACCAGCTTCTGCGATGACGGTGACCGGAGTTAATGCCAATGTTACCCAGCCAGGGACTATGGGGCAAAGGGTCGACGCCGGGCAGCCCGCAGGCGTCCAATCCCTGCCTTTGCCGACGGCAGCACCGGTCTTATCCGAGGACGCCGAGGAACAATTGGTTGTCCAAAAGAACGTTGCTCCAAGTCCAACAGGTCAGACCCAGAATTGGGTGCAGGCAGTTCCCGAAGAAAAGCGGGTTTCTGTGCCAGCAGCCGGACCGGAAGCGGGTTTAGGAACATTTGCAGCAAATAATGGCTCGGCCCAAGGGGTTGGGCTAAATGCCGCTTCTTTCCTGCAGGGTGCTGAAGAGTCTAGTGACAGTTTTGTCCTGGCTTCCCCAGGAACGATACCGGCACCAGTACACACCACAGGCTTCGGCGACAACGGTTCCGGTGAAACACCAACAACCTGGGTTCCAACATCTCCATTCATAACAGTTCAACCCGGAACCGCTCATTCCACAACCCAAGTCGTTACAGCCGCCGGTGGTCCGGTTGCACCGGAGACTGTCCCGTTGTCCAATGTGCCGGCCCAGATGGTTCTTGACCCGGCCACAGGTGCTGCAACGGAAGGAACTCCGGCAGCAGTCCAAAACAGCTTAAATACTTCTGAAACAGCTCAGGAGATGCCCGCTGTTGAACTGTCCCGGCCGGGGAAAGACAGCCTGCTTTCCGAGGAGGGACGAGCTGTAAAGGAACCAATGGTGATTAGACCGGAGGAATTCGGCATCCGGCTCCTTGGCGGTAAGACAGATAAACAGGGCCAGCCCGAAGGCGGCTTAGGCAATTCCCGGCATCAGGCGGACCAGGTTTCTCATGGCGTCAAGACCCGGGAAAGTGGTGCGCCTAGCGGTTTAGCGAAGCCCGTCTCCGTCTTTTCCTCCGTCTTCAGACAGATTGAGAAAAGTCCCGTAGAATTTGCGGTGAATGGCCAAGACGCTGTTTTTGGTCCTGAAGCATTGCTTGCGCCGGTTGCCAACACTCCTCTGCAGGATTTGTCGGCAGCCCAAGGGATAGCTAATCCGGATATGGTTGCGCAACCCCGTGAAGTGCTTGAGCAAATTGTGCAAGGGGCCCACATCATGGTGCGGGACGGCGCCACCGAGATGCAGATCCGGCTGTACCCGGAGGAGCTGGGACGAGTGGAACTGAAGATCGTGATGGAACGGGAAGGACTCCAAGCCCATTTCCTCACAGAATCGGAGACTGTCAAAGCCTTGATTGAGACGAATCTGCCACAGTTAAAGAATGCTCTTCAACAATCGGGGCTGCAAGCCGATAACTTAAGTGTATCCATCGGTGAGCAATGGGCCCGGGAGGATATGGCTGGTTCGGGCGGGCAGCAACAGGGCTTTCACCAGGGGAATCCCCGGCGCTGGACGCCGACGGAGACCGCCGACGAGCCTGAAAGATTTGAGGTTTGGACTACGACGGCAGTTTGGCAAGGTCAAGTGAACATTACCGCCTAGGAAGGAGGTGAGAACGGATGGCAGTCAGCAGTACGACTGGGGTTTCAACTATCAGTAGCAGTACAATTACACAGAGTTCCAACAGTCAACTTGGTAAAGATGAGTTTCTCAAGTTGTTGGTGACCCAACTTCAGTATCAGGATCCGTTGAATCCCTTGAGTGACACGGATTTTATTGCCCAGATGGCGCAGTTCTCCGCCTTGGAACAGATGTACAACGTGTACCGGGTTGGTGAATTGCAGCAGGCCACCAATTTAATCGGGCGGCATGTCAAAGCGGAGGTTTATACCATACCGGGCCAGCCCGAGTGGGTTTATGGCAAAGTTCAAGGGGTAAGAACCTTCGGCGGAACCACCTATCTGATCCTGGACGGCGGTCGTGAGGTCAAAGCAGAAGATGTGGTGACAGCCTTGGATGAGGCCGGGCTGATTCAGGAACTGGAAGGCATGATCGGTAAAATTGCCGCGGTGCGGGTCTATGATGCAACCGGGGAAACCGTAAGTTTACGCGGAGTTTTAGTTGCGGATTATGCCTTGGAAAAGGGCACGCCCTATCTTATTTCTGCAGACGGCGAGCGGATTGCCCTCAAGGATGTCTGGATGGTAGGTGAGGCATAAATGACGGAAAAAGTAATACCCCCTGTAGTCTCTAACATTAGACCCCAGACGCCTGTGACGCGGACGCCGCAGGTTCAGGTTCCAACTGGTGTTCCGGCAGGTGGGGAATTCCAACGGATCCTCGACCAAAAACTCACCGGGGAGCTGAAGTTTTCCGCCCATGCTCAACAACGGTTGGCTTCACGGAATATCCGTTTGACGCCGAAGGAATTGGCCGGACTGCACGAAGCGGTGAGCAAGGCTGAAGCGAAAGGAGCCCGGGAATCCCTGGTGGTCATGGACCGGGTGGCGTTGGTGGTCAGTGTGAAAAACCGTACCGTTATTACAGCGGTGGATGACCAAAGCATGAAGAACAATGTCTTTACACAGATTGACAGTGCGGTGATTGTTCGGGAATAAGCAAGGCTGGACCTCCAAGAGGAAGCCTACAGTCCCCAAACGACAGCGGGGACTCTCCGAACAGGCCGCAGGATGAAAAGGAGGTCATGTTATTATGATGCGGTCGATGTTTTCCGGTGTTTCCGGCTTGAAAAACCATCAGATCAGGATGGACGTGATCGGTAATAATATCGCCAACGTTAATACCGTTGGTTACAAAGGCAGCCGGGTGACTTTCCAGGATACGCTGAACCAAACCTTGCGCGGCGTATCCGCTCCCCAAGGCGGCCGGGGCGGTCTCAACGCCGTTCAGATCGGGTTGGGTGTGGCCCTGACCAGTATTGACGTTATCCATACCCAGGGCAACCTGCAGAACACGGGGAACGTGACGGACTTGGCGATCCAAGGTGAAGGATTTTTCATCTTGGGTGACGGGGTGCGGGAGTTTTATACTCGGGCCGGCCAGTTCACACTGGAGAAGAACGGCAGTTTAGTCAATCCCTCCAACGGCTTGCTGGCCCAAGGCTGGCTTGCCAATCCCGACGGAACCATTGATACCTCTGGTCCGATTACCGGCATCGTCTTACCCATCGGCCGGTCCATCGATCCGATTGTTACAACGGATATTGATTTCCGCTATAACTTAAACAGTGAAACTAACGGGAAGCTAACCTATGCGCCGAACCCGCAGACCGTTACGGATGCCGACGGGAACAACATGCGTTTGACCTTTGTCTTTGAGCCGACGGATAATTTTAACGAATGGACATGGAAGGCGACAGTCGGCGAAGGTACAATTGCCAGCGGCTCGGCCACCGGTACCATTCGGATGAACTCCGACGGCACCGTGGCTGCCGTCACGCAAGACGGCGGGGGCTCCAGCTTTGAGATTCTGGCCAACGGCGGGACCACCCCGGTTACCATTACTTTGCCGACGGTGGGCGCTGCCAACGGCGGAGCGTTCACTACGAGCACCGGCGGGTCCTTTAACGGGAACTATACTCCACCGGAGCAACCGATCACCACGGCCAGGGTTATCGATTCTTTGGGCGCCAGCCATCTGATTTATACCAAGTTCTCCAAGGTGGACAACAACCAGTGGAACTGGACAGCCACGGACCAAACCGGCAATACTGTTTATGGATCAGGGACCATTGTTTTTGACAGTAAGGGCCGGGTGACAACGGCGGCAGGAAGCTCCATCAGTTTTACTCCGCCGGGGGCGGATCCCATCTCCATCCTGCCGAATCTGGACCAATTAACCCAATATGCCAGTGATACGACAATTTCCGCCAATGCCAACGGCTACCCCATGGGTGAATTGGAAAGTTACAACATTGACAGCAATGGTTGCATCATCGGCGTTTTCTCTAACGGTCTCACCCAGGTCTTGGCCCAGGTGGCCATTGCCACCTTTAATAACCCTTCGGGTTTGGTCCGTTACGGCGACACCATGTTCATGGAATCCAGCAACTCGGGCGTGCCGCAGATTGGCGCTGCTGGGACTGGCAATAAAGGGGAGATTACCCCGGGCGCCCTGGAGATGTCCAATGTGGATCTTTCCCAGGAGTTTACCGATATGATCGTGACCCAGCGTGGATTCCAGGCCAACTCACGCATTATCACAACATCCGATGAGATGCTCCAGGAACTGGTGAATTTGAAACGGTAATTCTTTGAGACAAGCTGATTGAAGCAGAATTGGTATTTGGTATGCTGAAGGGGGACGGGGGATTAATATCCCCCTGTCCCCGCTGAAAAGTGAGGGATTAGGATGGTACGGGTGACACGTTTTAACGGCAAGGAATTTTTTGTTAATCCCCATCTTATTGAGTTTATTGAAGCGACGCCCGATACCGTCATTACTTTGGTTACCGGTAAAAAAATTGTGATAACGGAGTCCGTGGAGACGGTTCTTCAACGGATCGTCGAGTACCGGAAACAATTGGGAGAGGCGGGAAGGGAACCTTTGCCTCAGGTCGTCATGGAGGATGGTGAGGAATAATGGACATAGCAACGCTATTCGGGTTGATTCTGGGTGTTGTCTTCCTATATCTTGGCATGACCGGCGGTGGTAATAGTATCAGGCTCTATTATGATCTTCCCTCGATCATGATCACCGTTGGCGGTTCCTTCTGTTCGATGCTGATTAATTTCCCTTTGTCCCAATTCGTTTCCGGACTGAAGAGTATTAAATGGGCATTTTTCACGAAAGCTCTTTCCGTCAGTGAGGTCATTAATAACCTGGTTGGTTTTGCCGAGAAGGCGCGCCGGGAGGGCTTGTTGGCCCTGGAAGAAGAAGCGCAGCAAAGCGGTGATCCCTTTCTGCAAAAAGGAATTCAACTGGTGGTGGACGGTACAGACCCGGAACTGGTCAAAGATATCCTCGAAATTGAACTGGCCTTTCTGGAGGAACGCCATAAGGCCAACAAGTCTTTCTTCGACTCCTGGGCTGCTCTGGCGCCGGCTTTTGGTATGATCGGGACCATTATCGGTTTAATTCAAATGCTCTCCAACTTGCAGGATGTATCTTCTATTGGTCCGGCGATGGCCGTCGCGTTGGTCACCACCTTCTATGGCGCCATCATGGCCAACTTCATCTTTATCCCCATCTCCGGG
Source organism: Firmicutes bacterium UBA3943 (assembly GCA_002385625.1). GTDB lineage: Bacteria > Bacillota > UBA4882 > UBA10575 > UBA3943 > UBA3943. Next base: position 38,464 of record DGDV01000011.1, on the reverse strand, counting down.
AAGCTTGCCATCCGCAGCGGGGAGGAGGTTTTGGTCCGCCAGATTATGATTGAGGGTATCCTCTCGATTCAGGCCGGGGAGAACCCCAGGATTGTCGAGGAAAAGCTCAAATCTTTCCTGCCGCCCAAAGAGCGGGCAGCAGTCCGGCGCAAGAAGGGGACTGAGGAGGTGACCACAGGTGCCTAGACGTAAGAGAGAAGATCCTCCGGGTCCTTCTTCACCTTTGTGGTGTCTCTCCTACGGCGATATGGTCACCAATGTGCTGGTCTTTTTCGTGTTGCTTTTTGCCTTCTCCGAGATCGACAAATCTAAGTATGAACAGATTGCCAATTCCTTGCGGGGGGCCTTGACGGGAAAATCCGGCGTATTGCAGGGCGGTTCGGTTGTTATGCAAGAAAAAGGCGGGGAGCAATATCCGGCGGTAATTGAAGACGAATTCCGCGGGGTTATGGAAAAGATTAATGAAGAGTTGAGCCGGGAGGGGGAGAATATCGGCGGTGTCGAAGTTTATCTGGAAGAGCGGGGCTTGGTCATTAGTTTTAAAGAAAAATTCTTTTTTGACATCGGTAAAGCCGACTTGCGCCCTGCAGCGGTGGAAGCCCTGCTTAGAGTTGGAAAGACCTTGAAAGAGGACAACCATCAGATTCGTGTGGAGGGTCATACCTGCGACTTGCCCATCAATACCCCGCAATATCCATCCAACTGGGAACTTTCGACGGCCAGAGCGATTAATGTGGTGCGCTTTTTGATCGAACGGGTTAAGCTCGAACCGGCGCGGTTATCCGTTTCCGGCTACGGCCCTTACCGGCCAATTGTGCCGAATATAAATGAAACCAACCGTGCCCGCAACCGGCGCGTTGATATTGTGCTGTTGTATCATGATGAAGACGAATGAGAGTATTAAATGAAAATTTAACATAAATATCCGGGTGGTGCCAAGGAGGGGATCGGAACATGGCTAAAGAAGAACCGGTCAATGATAACACTGCTGCTCTTAAAAAGAAGAACTTCTTTCTCATCGGTATTATCATCTTTCTTGTCACGGTGATCATCTCCAGTAGCGTTGTCATTAGCGTGGTCCTAAACATAAGCAAACCGAAGGTTGAAACAAAGGTGGAGCAAAATAAGGTTAAACCGGGCATTACCGTGCCATTGGGCGAAGAGATCATTGTCAACCTGGCGGGAAGTCGCGGCAGGCGGTATTTGAAGATAAATGCCGTCTTTGAGGTGGACAGCGAGAAAACGGTGGAGGAGATAGGACTGCGGAATCCTCAGATCCGTGACTTGATCATCGGGATTCTGCGCCAGATGACTGTAGAGAAAATTAGCGAAAAAGAAGGGATTGAACAAGTTCGTAGCGAAATTATCACAGGTATAAACAACCGTTTAAGCGAAGGAAAGGTCACAAACATTTATTTTACCGACTTTGTCGTTCAATAGTCGGGTAGCAGGAGGTGGTTAAGATGGCGGAGATTCTTACGCAAAGTGAAATCGACGTCCTCTTAGCTGCGCTCTCCACGGGTACTATCGATGTTGAGGAAGTCAAGAGCGAGGAGAAGAAGCGGAAGGTTAGGACCTATGATTTCCGGCGGCCGAACAAGTTCTCCAAAGACCAAGTCCGGACCTTGGTTATGCTCCATGAGAACTTTGCCCGGCTCTTGAGTACTTCGTTGTCTACTTACTTGCGTACTGTGGTCCGCGCCGAGGTAGCTTCGGTGGATCAGCTGACCTATGAGGAGTTTGCCAAGTCCCTGCAAAACCCGACGATTATGAATATCCTTTCCTTGAAACCCCTTGAGGGCAACGTGATCTTTGAATTTTCGCCGAACTTGGCCTTTGCCATGATCGACCGCTTGTTGGGCGGCCCCGGAAATTCCCTGGAACGCACCCGTGAACTGACGGATATTGAGCAAGCGGTAGTCAAACGTATCATACAAAAGGCTTTTCCCAATATCAGAGAGGCCTGGGGTTTTGTGGCTGATCTCAATCCCGCTTATGAAGGGATTGAGATGAATCCTCTGTTTACACAGATTGTGCCGCCGACGGATATGGTCATCCTGATCACCTTGGAGGTACGGGTGGCCGAATCCCGCGGTTTGTTGAATATCTGTCTGCCCTTTGCCGTCCTGGAACCTTTGCTGGATCATTTGAATGCCCAGTTTTGGTTTGCCAGTGCGAAGAGGGCGGCAACTCCGGAGAACCTGGCTGCGCTGCAAGAGCGTTTGTCAGCGGCGAAGGTTCAAGTTTCGGTGGAATTGGGGCGGACTTCCATCTCCGTGAAGGAATTTTTGGGCCTGCGGAAAGGCGACGTTATTCAACTGGATCAACCGGTGAAAAAACCCATGTTGGTCCGGGTGGGTAATAATGATAAGTTTACAGCCTTCCCGGGCTTGGTGGGAAGTAAATTGGCTATACAAATCCACGAGGTGCTGGAGGAAGGGGGCGACACCAGTGAATAACCAGATTTTGTCCCAGGAGGAGATTGATGCCCTGTTAAAGGGAAACGGGGACCATTCGCTGACTGCCTTTGAACGGGACGCTTTGGGGGAGATTGGTAACATTGCCTTTGGTGCAGCCGCAACCGCCCTTTCTTCGTTGCTGAACCGCCGGATTGAACTGAATACGCCCAATGTTGATTTGGTTACCATGGAGCAGCTACGGCAGGAAAATCCGGGTAATTGTGTCATGACAGAGGTGGATTATAAGAAAGGCCTTGTCGGCAGCAACTTCATGATTCTCCAGATGATTGATGCTGCCATTATTGCTGATTTAATGATGGGGGGGGACGGCAGTAACCCGAAATCGGAGATCAATGAGATGGAGCTGAGCGCCGTCGGCGAAGCGATGAATGTGATGATGGGTTCAGCATCAACTTCCATGTCGACGTTGTTCGCCCGCCGCGTGGAGATTGACCCGCCCCGAGTCTACATCAAAGATCTAACCGAATCCGATGCTTCCTTGGCCCCTGCCTCCCAGGGCGATTTGGTGCGCGTTTCATTCCAGTTTTTTGTGGAGGAGTTGATTGACAGCCGCTTGATGCTCCTGATTCCGTTGGAGTTTGCCCGGGAGATGGCGGGCTGTTTAAGTCAAGAGTTCGCGATGGCGTCGGCTGCTGCAGAAGTTGCCGAGGTTGCGGAAACCGAACCGGTGCAGGAAGAGCCGCCTAAGGCGGCTGCACCGCCGCCACCGCCGGCGACGGAAAAACCGGCGAGTTCTTCGGTGGTGGTCCAACCGGTGCAGTTTACTCCGATTACACCAGCGCCATCCAGTCGTGAAAACGGGAATATCGGTTTGTTGATGGATGTAATGTTACAGCTGAGTGTGGAGTTGGGTGGCACCCGCATGAAGATTAAAGACATCTTGGAACTGGGGATCGGTTCCATTGTGGAGTTGGACCGGTTGGCTGGTGAGCCCGTTGACATTCTGGTGAACGGGAAATTAATTGCCAAAGGTGAAGTGGTGGTTATTGACGAAAATTTCGGTGTGAAGGTAACAGATATTTTAAATCCCATTGAACGAGTAAACAGTCTACAGTAAGTAAAGGAGGAGTAATCGTGGGAAATCGAGTGTTGGTTGTTGATGATGCGGCTTTTATGAGAATGATGATTAAGGACATTCTGCGCAAAGGCGGATATGAAGTTGTGGGTGAAGCTGAAGACGGGGCCAAAGCCATTGAAAAATATAGGGAACTAAAGCCGGACTTGGTAACAATGGACATTACCATGCCGGATATGGATGGGATCACTGCTGTAAAGGAGATCCGGAAGATCGATCCCAACGCCTTAATTATCATGTGCAGCGCCATGGGTCAGCAAGCAATGGTCATCGATGCCATTCAAGCCGGCGCCAAAGACTTTGTGGTAAAACCCTTCCAACCTGACCGCGTATTGGAGGCTATACGAAAAGTACTGTCATGATAAGAAGATTACTGCCGATACCGGTAACTTTCTTTACTGTTGCACTGCCGGCCATGGCGGCCGTTGGGGAAGATGAGTATCGTGGCGGGGGAGCCAATATATTTTATGCTCTCCTTGTCTTTATAGTTGTCCTTGTTCTTGCGGCCTACGGAACCCGTTGGATTGCAAAGTTATCTAGCGGTGCCCGCGGGCGAATACTGCGGATAGCAGAAAGTGTTTATTTGGGGCCCAATCGTGGGCTCCATCTGGTATTGGTGGGAAAGAAACTGTACCTGGTGGGTCAGGGTGACCATGGCATGAATCTTCTGGCAGAGATCGATGATGAGGGATTGGTGGCGCAGGCAGAACAAAATTTGGCGGAAGCCAAGCAAGGCCTGGCCCAGGGGAGTTTCTCCAAACAGTTGCAACAACTGTTGGCAAAGGACGGCCAGGAGCAGGAAGTCTCCCTTGAAACCACTGAACGGCTGCTGGATAAGTTGCGTAATGCCCGGCAACAGAAGGCGCGGGGGGAACGGAATGATTAAGAAGCGAAGCCGGCTGCTGCTTCTGGCGGTATTGGCCAGTCTGATGGTATTTGGGACAGCGACTGTTTGGGCCGCCCCGCCGGTTCCCCGTCTGGAAGTGAATTTGGGGACGGCGCAAAACCCGGGTCAGGTGGCGGAAAGCTTACAGTGGATAGCGATTCTGACTATTTTATCTCTGGCGCCTGCCATCTTGATTATGACCACGGCTTTTACCCGGATTGTGGTGGTCCTTTCCTTTACCCGGAACGCACTGGCCCTGCAACAAATGCCGCCCAACCAAGTCATCATCGGCCTGGCGCTGTTTTTAACCTTTTTTGTTATGGCTCCTACCTGGAGCAGAGTGCAAGCAGAGGCGATCACCCCCTACCTGGCCGGAGAGATCGGTCCTGAAGAGGCCTTTAATAAGGGGACCGTGCCGGTCCGGGAGTTCATGTATAAACAGACCCGAGCCAAGGATCTCAGGTTATTTTTACAAGTGGCAAAGGCGGAGCGTCCGAAGAGCCCGGCGGACATACCGCTGACGGTTCTGATTCCCGCCTTTATTATCAGTGAATTGAAGACTGCTTTTATGATTGGTTTTATGATCTACATTCCTTTTCTTGTCATTGATATGATTGTTTCCAGTACGCTTATGTCCATGGGCATGATGATGTTACCGCCGGTGATGATCTCTTTACCCTTCAAAGTCTTGCTTTTTGTGATGGTGGATGGATGGTACCTGGTGGTTCAGTCATTGCTCTTAAGCTTCCGTTAGCTTGTATTGCAACATACTTTATCATTGCCATTTAATGATTTGTCATTGTCCATATTCGCTTTGAAATGATAGCAGCGGGGCGCGAAGGGGGACGGCATCAACCATGAGCGATACGACGGTGGTGGCGGTGATCCGGGATGCGCTGGGCACGGTGTTGTTGGTTTCAGCGCCGATGTTGGGAATTGGCCTGGTGGTGGGTCTGGTGATCAGTGTTTTTCAGGCCACCACACAGATCCAGGAACAGACCCTTACCTTTGTGCCCAAGATCATTGCCGTCTTTGTTGCGATGGTTGTCTTTGGGCCCTGGATGCTGCGGGTCTTGGTGGAGTTTACCGGTGGGATTTTGGGGAATCTGCACCAGGTAACCAGCTGGTAGAGGAGGACGCTTGTGAGTTGGTCAGACCTTTTCAGCGTCGAACTGCCCGTTTTTTTGGCGGTGTTGGGGAGAACATCGGGTCTTTTGATCTCTGCGCCGTATTTTCAGAGCCAAACTATTCCGGTGACGCTCAGGGCAGGGATTGCTCTGCTTCTGGCGCTGGTGCTCTCGCCGGTGCTCGGACTGCAGCCTGGTCCCTGGCTGCAGGGGAACCTTTGGGTGTTGACGGTCTTAGGCGAGGTCTTAACCGGTTTGGCTATGGGTTATATCATGAATTTATTGTTTGCCGCGGTGCAATTGGGAGGGCAGTTGATCGAGGTTCCCATGGGCTTTGGGATGGTCAATATTCTGGATCCCCAGACCGGCGGCGAGATGCCGATCATCGGCCAACTCCACCAGCTCCTGACGACTTGGTTGTTTCTTTTGTTTCAAGGCGATCATTTGATCATTCGCGCCTTGGCCAGAAGTTACGAATTGCTGCCGCCGGCCGCTTTTACTGTGACAGCGCTGGGCGTCAAAGGCATTGTCCGCGGTTTTTGCGGGATGTTCTTGTTGGGGGTTCAGATCGCCTTACCAATCATGGGTGCCATCTTCCTGGCGGATGTGGCATTGGGGATCATTTCCCGACTTATCCCCCAGCTCAATGTGTTTTTCACCGGTTTCCCCATCAAAATTGCCATGGGGATCTTACTGCTGATTCTAATCCTTCCTGTTTTTCTGCGACTGGCGGCCAACTTTGCCTCGCCCGGTGGCGACATTTGGCAGCTGCTCCAGAAGGTCCTTCCGCTTTTCAAGGGATAAGGTTTGCTGTTAATCTTCAGTTTTTTGCGGAAGATGAAAAGACTGAAGAGGCAACTCCGCGCAAAAAGGAAGAAGCCCGGAAGAAGGGGCAGGTTCCCCGCAGCGTCGAGTTGACCATGCTCCTAACCCTGCTGGCCTCCTTTCTCTTGCTGGGCGCCTTGGGTGAGTACTTTGTCCGTACCTGGCTTGGGTATCTCATGGAGGCCTTATCCCCCGACATGTTAAACCTGGACCTGGCTGGCGGGGACGGCGGGAAGTTGTTATTATGGCATCTGCGGACATTTATGATGTTCTTTCTACCCCTGGGTTTTGGCTGTATGGCCGTGGGCGTTTTGGTTAATTTCCTGCAGGTGGGGGCCTTGTTCACAACGGAACCTTTAAAACCGCGTTTTGACCGGATTAGTCCCATCCAGGGATTTCAGCGAATGTTCAGCACCCGTTCTGTTGTGGAGTTGGTTAAATCCCTTATTAAACTGGGTGTTTCCGGTGTAATTCTCTGGAATTCCTTTCGAAACGAAATGATGCCCCATACGGAGCGGGCGATGGCAATGACAGGGACGGAAGCCATTGCCGGTTTTTGGCAGATCCTGTACAATGTGGCCCTGCGGATTATCCTTGCTTTGCTGGTACTGGGAGTTTTGGACTATTTGTACCAGCGTTGGGAGTACGCTAAGAGTTTGCGGATGACCAAGAAAGAATTGAAGGATGAATATAAGCAGTTGGAGGGCGATCCGCAGATAAAAAGCCGGATTAAGCAGCGGCAAAGACAGTTGGCCATGCGCCGGATGATGCAAGATGTGCCAAAAGCCGATGTGGTCATTACCAACCCGACCCACTATGCCGTGGCCTTGCGTTATGACGTGGCAACGATGGCCGCACCGCAGGTGGTGGCCAAAGGGGAGGGCTATCTAGCTGCTCGGATCCGGGAGATTGCCGAGGAAAATAAAGTACCGTTGGTGGAGAATCCGCCACTGGCCCGTGCCATCTATAAAGCCGTTGATGTCGGTGGTTTCATCCCGGCTGAGCTTTATCAGGCCGTCGCCGAAGTGCTGGCTTTCGTCTACCGCTTGCAGCGGCGGAAAATCCATGCGTAAAACGGAGTTTGACTATAAATACAGTAAGGGGAGACGATACGGATAATGCCAGATAATACTTATCCACAGGTCCGGCTCTGGCAAAGCGGGGAAATTGTGATCGTTTCCATCATCGTCATGATCCTGGGGATGTTTTTTGTTCCCATGCATCCGGCGATCTTAGACGTATTTTTAACGTTGAATATCAGCGGGGCATTCCTGTTTCTCCTTTTAACCATGAATGTCCACAAATCTTTGGAGTTTTCCGTCTTTCCTTCATTGCTGTTGGTGACTACTTTGTTTAGACTGGCCTTGAATGTCTCCTCCACCCGGCTTATTCTCTTAGACGGCTATGCCGGCGCGGTGGTAGCCAGCTTCGGTAATTTTGTCGCCGGGGCCAACCCGGTGGTGGGTTTTATTATCTTTCTGATCCTGACCCTCATTCAGTTCCTGGTGATTACCAAGGGCGCCGAGCGGGTGGCCGAGGTATCTGCCAGGTTCACCCTGGATGCAATGCCTGGAAAACAGATGAGCATCGACGCGGATCTTAACGCCGGCTTGATCAATGAGGAACAGGCCAGAGCCAGACGGCGGGAGGTCGAGCGCGAGGCTGACTTCTACGGCGCAATGGACGGTGCCAGTAAGTTTGTGAAGGGCGATGCCATTGCCGGTATTATCATCACCGTCATTAACCTTTTGGGCGGTGTGATCATCGGTATGGCCATGCATGGCCTGGAGCCCATGGCAGCATTGCAACGATATGCTTTGTTGACTGTTGGCGACGGGTTGGTCTCCCAGGTGCCAGCCCTTCTCATCTCCACGGCCATGGGTATCTTGGTGACCCGTTCCGCTTCGGAAAATGACTTGGGTTCGGAGTTCAGTCGTCAGTTTACTGCCTATCCCCGCGCCATTATGATTGCCGCCGGGATTGTCGGTTTGTTTGGACTGGTGCCTGGGATGCCCAATATCCCCTTCCTGCTGGTAGCCGGGCTTATGGGCGCCCTGGGTTATACCCTCCAGCAGTCGGTGAAACAAGCCAAGGAAGCTGAGGCTGCCCGCGAGCAACCTGTGGAGGAGGTCCGGCGCCCCGAGAATGTGCTCTCCCTCATTTCCGTAGACCCGATGGAGTTGGAGATTGGTTACAGCCTAATTCCCCTTGTGGATAAGGCCCAAGGCGGCGACTTGTTTGAGCGGGTGGGGCTGATCCGGCGTCAGTCTGCATTGGAACTGGGCATGATCCTGCCGCCCATCCGGATCCGGGATAATATGCAATTGCCGCCCACCAAATACATTATTAAGATTAAAGGTGTTGAGGTGGCCTCCGGCGAACTAATGATTAACCACTTTTTGGCCATGGATGCAGGCGCTGTCAATGAGAAGGTGGAGGGTATCCCCACCACCGAGCCGGCCTTTGGCCTGCCAGCCCTGTGGATCCCAGAGAGCCGCCGGGAACAGGCGGAGATGGAAGGATACACCGTGGTGGATCCCCCGTCGGTCTTGGCCACACATTTAACGGAAATTATCCGGACCCACGCCCACGAACTCTTGGGGCGGCAAGAGGTGCAAGCCCTCTTGGACCACATCAAAACCGAATATTCCGTGGTGGTGGAGGAGCTTATCCCCAATCTGTTAACCGTCGGCGAGGTCCAGAAGGTCCTGGCCAACCTCCTCCGCGAAGGAATTCCCATCAGAAATATGGTGACTATCCTGGAGACTCTGGCCGACTATGCGCCCATGACCAAGGATGTGCAATTATTAACCGAGTATGTGCGGGCCGGTTTGGCCCGGCAGATTACCAAGCAGTTTCAGGGTGATGACGGCATTGTCCGGGTGATTACGGTGGATCCCCGGGTGGAAGAGGAACTGTTGCGTTCCCAGGAAGGCGGTTCCCTGGATCCCAAGTGGTTGAGCAAGTTGTATAATGAGGTGCAAAAGCAGGTCAGCCATGTCACCCAGGAAGGCTATACACCGTTGATTCTTTGTTCGCCGACGGTCCGCCGGATCTTCAAGACTGTCGTGGACCGGGTGGCCCCGCGGCTTTCCGTCATATCGTATCAGGAGATTGTCCCGGAAGTTGAGGTTCATTCCCTGGGAGTAGTGGGGGTTGAATAATGAGGGTCAAACGTTATGTGGCAGATTCTATCCATGAAGCAATTCTCCAGGTCAAAAACGATCTGGGCCGCGATGCCTTGATTCTTCATACGAAAACCTTTAAGGTCGGGGGTTTTTTGGGTCTCTTTGCCCGCAAGCGGGTGGAAGTTATTGCAGCTTTGGATGAAACTGCCGAGAAAATGCCGGCGGAGTCCGCAGGGCAAAGGGAGGCCAAACCCAATAGGCCAGAGGAGGAACCCAACGAGCAGAAGACCCGGGACGCAGAATTGACAGCCATCCAAGCGGAGATGGCCCAGTTGCGGGAGGCCATTAAGGAAGTGGCTTCCTGTCTTAGCGCCCATGCCATGATTCCCCAGGAGCAGGCGGTGCAGCGCCCACTGCCTGCTATTGCGGAATTGCGGATCAAGGACGAAGAAAGGCCGGAAAACACCGGGGAATTTCAGTGCCCACCCATCGGCGGCGCCATTACTTTAGGAAAACGCCCCACGGTGGTGGCTTTGGTGGGTCCAACCGGTGTGGGCAAGACAACAACCATTGCGAAGTTAGCGGCCCATTTCGTCCTCTTCGAGCGGGCCAAAGTGGCCTTAATAACCATAGATACATACCGGATTGCCGCCGTGGAACAATTGAAGACTTATGCCGAGATCATTAACCTGCCCGTTTCCGTGGTCTACACCCCGGAGGATTATGAGGCAGCCGTAAAAAAATTTGCCGATTATGATCTGATTTTAGTGGATACCGCCGGGCGCAGCCAAAAGAACAGCGGGCAGATTCAGGAACTGAAGGGTTTTATCGGGAAATGCCCGCCCGATGAGATTCATTTGGTGATCAGCGCCACAACAAAGACCAAAGATATGGTGGAAATTGCTCAGGCCTTTGCCGGAGTAAATTATAACCGGATTATTTTTTCGAAGTTGGATGAGACCAACGAGATGGAGAGTTTGTTTGCTTTGGCCAGTGAAATTAATGTGCCCATCTCCTACTTGACCACCGGCCAAAATGTACCTGACGATATTGAGATCGCCTCTGAGGAGCGGCTATTCCGTTTAGCTAACAAGGAGTTACGCCATGCGTGATCAGGCAGAGAATCTTCGCGAACTGATGAACCGCTCAGCGGAACAGAAACAGCGCCGGGCCCGGGTGATTACCATTACCAGCGGCAAAGGCGGCGTCGGTAAGACGAACTTTGCCGTGAACATGGCCATTGCCTTGGCCAAGCTGGGCCAACGGGTGATTCTGGTCGATGCAGACCTGGGCTTGGCCAATGTCGACGTCATCCTGGGCGTGATCCCACCTTTTCACTTGGGGCATGTTGTCTCCGGGCAAAAACGGTTGGATGAGATCCTGATTGACGGGCCGGCTGGCATAAAAGTGGTGGCCAGCGGTTCAGGCTTGCAGGATCTGGCCAATCTCAGCGAATGGCGGCTGGATCAGTTCTTGCGGGAGATGAGCCAACTGGAAGAAATGGCCGATATCATCCTCTTTGATACGGGGGCCGGTTTGTCCAGGAATGTGATCCGGTTTGTCTTAGCCGCCCAGGAAGTGGTGATCGTTACAACGCCGGAGCCAACGGCGATGACCGACGCCTATAGTATCATTAAGGTTATTGCCAGCAGAAATCCAGGGACCTGTATCCGGCTGGTAGTAAACATGGTTCATCAAGAAAAGGAAGGCCTTCAGGTTGTGGAGCGACTGCGCCTGGTTTCCAAACGCTTTTTGGATGTGGATCTTGTCCGCATGGGTTTGATTTACTATGATACAGTGGTTCCTTCGGCAGTCAGGGAACAACAGCCTTTTATCATCAGCCACCCCCATTCCGTTGCGGCACAGTGCATCCAAAGAATGGCGCGGAGTCTTGTGTCAGCCCCGGTGGAACAACCGATGGGGCTGGGTTCCTTCCTCCGCCGACTTGTGGGAAAAGGAAAATGAGGGGGCTGAGGGTTTTTTATGAAGGAGCGTACTTCAAAAAAACCTGACATAAGAGGGGAAAAGTCATGGATTTTAAGTATGGAGACAAAATTGAATTATTTGTAAAATCCGATCCCTATAAGGGTGAATATGCCAGCCAAGTCTTGGGTATGGAGCAAGGTGATCTGCTTGTGGCTTTACCTGTTACGAAAGGGCATTTTGTGCCCATTCGTCCGGGCAGCGACTTATTGGTGCGTGTTCTAAAAAGGGATGCGGCCTATGAATTTGAATCAACGGTCCTGGAACGGGTTTATAACGAAACCAACAAAGGTTTGCTCTTACGGATGCCGGAGAAGATTATCCGGTCGCAACGCCGGGGCGATGTCCGGATCGAAGTTTCCCTGCCCATTGAGATCCTGATCTGGGATCAGATGGACTCCAATGAATGCCGGAGCATTCAGGGAAGGACCATTGACCTTAGTGCCGGCGGGGCGCGAATTGAGACTGCTGAGGAGTTGACGGGCGAGTATCCCTTAGCGATCATTATCAAACTTCCTGATCATGAACCAATGAGCCTATCCTGCCGATATATAAGAGGAGGACGGGTTTTGGGTTTAAACCGGTATTGGACAGCCGTCCGGTTTGATTCCATAAAAGAGAAGGAAAAACGCCAAATCTTGAAATTTGTCTTTCGAAAACAGCAGGATTTACGTGCTAAAGGTCTAATTTAAACATTGTAGGGGGGTTGAGAAAACAATGGATGTCTCCCAATATCTCAGCGTTTTTATGGATGAATGCCAGGAACACTTAAGCACCCTCAACCAGTCCCTTTTGGCTTTGGAAAACGAGCCGGAGAATAGTGGCCTGTTGGATGCCATTTTCCGCGCCGCCCATACCCTCAAGGGAGCCTCCGCCACCATGGGTTTCAATAAGATGTCCAATGTGACCCATAGTATGGAGGATGTATTGAGTCGTCTCCGCTCCAAGGAGTTACAAGTGACACAGGAGATCATCAATGCCCTCTTTAGTGCGTTGGATCTCCTGGAGGAACTGGCCAAGGGCATTGCCGAGGGTAAAGAGGAAGATGCGGAGGCCGACGGAGTCATCCAGTTGTTAAAGCAGGTGGCCAGTGGTGCTTCTCCGGCGTCCGCCCCTGCCGCCGGGAAGGAAACAGGGGAAGAACGCCGTAAGAAACTGGAGCTTCGTTATACCCCCGAAGAGAAGACTGAGTTAGAACCGACAATAACCGGCGGATATAATTTATACCATGTAGAAGTCCAATTGGCTCCGGACTGTGTGCTCAAAGGCGTCCGGGTCTTTATGGTCCTGCGTGACGTGCAACAATTTGGGACATTAATTAAAAGCAGCCCTTCCACCAAGGACTTGGAAGACGAGAATTTTGACGACACCTTCCTCTTGGGTGTTTTGTCCCAGAATGACGGGGAAGAACTTGTTAAAACGCTAAATAAGATTATGGATGTTAAAAATGTCAAGGTGGAGAAAATTGACCTTGACAAACTGCCGATTGAACGGCGGGAGACCAAGGAAGAGACGGTGAAAACCGCAAAGATCGTGTCCAAGGGCGACACGGTTCAAGTCTCGGCAAAGGGTCCAGTGGCCCAGACGGTCCGGGTTGACATCCATAAATTAGATAAATTGATGAACCTCCTGGCGGAGTTGGTCATTGCCCGTTCTCGGTTGGAGCAACTAGCCATGGATTCGCAAAACCTGCTATTGGCTGAAACTGTGGAGCATGTTGGCCGTTTAACTTCGGACCTGCGGGATCAGGTGCTCAAGACGCGGATGGTACCCATTGACAATGTCTTCAGCCGCTTTCCCCGGATGGTCCGGGATTTGGCCAAAAATCTGGGTAAAGAGATTAACTTGGTCATTGAGGGTAAAGAGACGGAATTGGACCGGACGGTTATTGATGAGATCGGCGATCCGCTGGTTCATATCCTCCGCAACAGTGTGGACCATGGCATTGAAACCCCGGATGTCCGGGAGGCCAACGGCAAACCCGCCGCGGGAACCGTTCGCATTACTGCTTTTCAACAGGGTAATAATGTCGTGGTTAAGATTATGGACGACGGCAAGGGAATTGATGTTCAAGCCGTTGGGGAGAAAGCGGTTCGGCAAGGCCTGCTGACCGAGGAGGAACTGGCGGAGAAGACCGAGGAGGAGATTATTAACTTCATCTTCTTACCCGGTTTTTCTACTGCGAAGAAGGTATCGGATGTCTCCGGCCGCGGCGTGGGTATGGATGTGGTTCGCACCAAGATTAAGAGTTTGGGCGGAACGGTCCAAATTTCCTCTGTGTTTGGGCAGGGGACGACTATTACCATTACCCTTCCGTTGACATTGGCGATTATTCAAACGCTCCTGGTCAAGATTGGCGAGGAGATTTACGCGATCCCCTCCGGTTATGTTGATTCCACAATCAGTGTGGCCCGCAATGATATCAAGATCTTGCGCAATCAGGAAGTAACGGTCTTGCGTGGGCAGATGCTGCCGCTCATTCGTTTGCAGAACCTGTTGGATGTATCCGGCGCGAAAAACCCCGATTACGACGAGTTGGATGTTGTAGTGATCAGTGTTGGCGAACGGCGTGTCGGCTACGTGGTTGATGCGCTCTTGAGGCAACAGGATGTAGTTATTAAATCCCTCGGTACATATCTAAAGGATGTTCCGGGAATTGCCGGAGCCACCATTTTGGGTGACGGGCGTGTCGCATTGATTCTGGATTTTCGGGCTGTGGCGTGACAAATGGCGGCTAAACCCAGGTAAACACAGGATTTTAGGGGGGAGCAGAATGGATAAAGATAAACAAAACGTTTCTGAGGAATTGATGCAGATTGTAGTCTTTAAACTTGGTGAAGAAGAATTTGGCGTCGATATATTACAGGCCCGGGAAATTGAGACCCTTGACATGGGGGTGACACGGGTTCCTAAAGCCCCCAGTTTTGTGGAGGGTGTCATCAATCTGCGCGGTGAGGTAATTCCCATTGTGGATATGCGGAAGCGGTTCAGTTTAACCCTGCCGCCGTTGGACTATAACTCCCGGATTATCATCGTGGAGATGGGTGAAGGCGGCAATAAAGTTGGCTTGATCGTGGATACGGTGGTCGGTGTGCTCAGGATCCCCATGAGTGCCATTGAACCAGCGCCCGATATTGTTAAAAGCATTGATCAGGCCTTCATCTCCGGCGTTGCCCGCGTTGACGATCGTTTAATCGTCCTGTTGAACTTGGAGCGGACACTTAGTACGGAAGAAGTGCGTGAATTATCGGAAGTGAAATTGGGGTGATAAGATGGACGTGATTTTAAATCTAAATGAACTGCAGTTAGATGCCCTGCGCGAAGTGGGAAACATTGGTGCAGGCCATGCGGCCACGGTCTTGTCACAGATGCTGAACCAACGGGTGGAGATGGAAGTCCCCAGGATCTCCATTGTTCCCTTGGGGGAGATCTGCGAGACGATTGGCGGCGCGGAGCTGCCAATGGTTGGCGTGTATATGAGGGTGTTCGGTGATGTGACCTGCCGGATGCTTTATTTGTACCCCCGGAACAGCGCTTTGTCCATCGCGGACTTTATGATCGGACGCCCCAAACGGGAAAGTGTGGTCATCGGTGAAATTGAGGGCTCCGCTTTAAAAGAGTTGGCCAACATTTTGACTGGTGCGTACGTCTATGCCTTTTCGGCCTTTACTAAACTAAACATGTTATCGTCTGTGCCGGGCTTGGCCTTTGATATGGCCGGCGCCATTTTGAATTCTGTCCTTGCTGATATTGGCGAACAAACGGATTACGCCCTTGTCATCGAAACCAAGCTAAGTGTTGCTGACATTAATGCTACCGGGCACTTCTTCCTCGTGCCGGATCCGGATTCGCTGACACTCATCTTGGATGCGTTGGGAGTGAAAGGCGGATGTCAACAGTCTTCCGGGTCGGAATGTCAGAACTAAAAACGGCAACACCAAAAGATGTATTGATGGCCTTAGGGCTGGGTTCATGTGTTGGCGTCTGCATGTATGATCCGCTGATTAAATTGGGGGGGATGGCCCATATTATGCTGCCCGACAGCAGTCAGGCGAGGGAATTGAGCAATCCTGGGAAATTTGCTGATACTGCCATACCCGCACTGTTGGAGTTGATGGAAAAGAACGGTGCGTTACGCAGAAGGCTGATCGTTAAGATTGTCGGCGGTGCCCAAATGTTCTCAATCAGCGGTAATGATCCACGGCTAAATATCGGTTCCAGAAACGTGACAGCGGTGGAGGAGGCTTTGGCCAAATACGGTCTGAAGATCGCCGCCCGCAGCGTGGGCGGAAATTTGGGAAAAACAATAACTCTAGATACGGAAACCGGCATTGTGAATGTGAAAACATTCAACTGTCCGGTCTTTCAGCTGTGAGGTCCTTTAATCGGCTGACAAGTCTTATCTGCTCCTTGGTGGGGATGACTTTTCTGGGGAGCGGATTGTTGGCCGGTTTATGGGCTGGTACTGATGGTATCGGTTTAATCAGAAAAGTCTTCTTCAGCGGATTGACCGGCGCCGGCCTTGGCTATGTGGTGGGAAGGTTCTTCACCCTTCAACTTAACGAACTGGCGAAAACAAAGCTTGCCCAGGAGGAAGCAGGGGTAACAAGACCGGAGCCGGAGCTTGAAGAGGAGAAAACGGCGAATGAGTTTCAAGCATGGAATCCTCCGCGGATCGATCGGGATCAGAATCAGGGAGGATAAACAATGGCAGGGGAGGCCTATGATTGACAGAGAGGACGGTCATGGTCATGAGTAACGAAGGACGGGGAGATGAACAACGTTTATGGTATGAATATCAACAATTACGTTCCCCGGCCGCGCGTGAAGCACTAATCCTCCAATATGCTTCACTTGTGAAATATGTTGCCGGTCGGATCGCCATTGGTCTCCCGCCGAATGTTGATTTTGATGACTTGGTCAGTTATGGTATCTTTGGTTTAATGGACGCCATTGACAAATACGAGGCTGCGCGGGGAATAAAATTTGAAACTTATGCCATTGCCCGGATCAGGGGGGCAATCCTGGACGGCTTGCGGAGCAACGACTGGGTTCCCAGGTCTGTCCGGCAGAAAGCCAGGGAAGTCGAGCGTACCTGTTTGGATCTGGAGAACCGGCTGGGGCGTTCTGCAACAGACCAGGAGATTAGTGAGGCGATGAACCTTTCCTTGCAAGAATTCCACCAGATGCTCTCAGAGATCAGTTGCACCACCCTCAGTTCCTTGGATGAGCTGTGGACGGCACATAATCCGGAGGATGAGAGCGTTCGTGTCCTTGATCTGGTGGAGAACCCCGACAGCGAAGATCCGGAACAACAGGTGGAGATGGAAGAACTCCGGCGCGCTTTGGCTAAAGCCATTGACGCTTTGCCCGAGCGGGATCGGTTGGTGATTACGTTATATTATTATGAAGGCCTTACACTAAAGGAGATAGGGGAGATTTTGGAGATCTCCGAATCCCGTGTTTCGCAGATTCATACAAAAGCTGTTTTGAGGTTGCGCGGACGCCTTGGACGTTGGCGTTCCCATGTGGTGGGGGTATGAGCTATGAATGAAAAAGATCCTAAAACGGCCGGGTGGATTAAGCTTGAAGTGACGCCTGATTCAATGCGGGCTTATATAAGTGTGGTTCCTCCTGAAACTCCCGAAGGGGAATGGCCCACGGTGGCCATGGCTAAAGAACTGTTGAAAAAGGAAGGTATTACTTACGGACTAAAGGAAGAAGAAATTGTCCGGGCGGTGGAGCAACGGAGCCAAAGCCAGGTTTTGGTAGCTGAAGGAGAAGCACCGGTCAGCGGTGAGGATGCCAAGTTAATGTTCCTCTTTCCCACGGAAAAACAGGACGTTTTTGTGAAGGAACTGGAAGACGGGCGTGTTGATTTCCGTGAGGTGTCCACCATTCATAATGTCCGTGCCAATGATGTTTTGGTGATCAAAACGCCGGCCACACCCGGTACTCCCGGGCGGGATGTACGCAACCGGGAGATCCGGCCTAAACCGGGGAAAGACAAGTCACTTGTGATGGGAAAGAACGTTGCCTGGTCATCCGATGGCTTGTCGGTGATTGCTACTGCACCGGGAGAACCGACATTAGCCGGAAACCGTATCAGCGTTTTTTCCGTTCACGAAGTTCCCGGCGGTGTAAATTTCCGCTCTGGGAATATTGATTTTTTAGGTAATGTGATCATCAAGGGCAATGTGGAGAGCGGGTTTTCCGTTAAGGCCGAAGGTGATGTTACCGTATATGGCAATGTGGAAGCGGCGTTAATTGTCAGTGGCGGCAACGTGAAGGTTACCGGCGGAATTGTCGGGCAGGATAAGTCTGAGATTCGCTGTGCTGGCAGCTTATCGACCATCTATATTGAACGCGCCACCGTTGAAGCCGGCGGGGACGTGCAGGTGCGTGACGCTATTATGCACTCCAGGGTCAGCGCTGCCGGTAATATCCTGATGACCGGACGGAAGGGCCTGATCGTTGGAGGACTCTGCCGTGCCAATGAACTGGTGGATGCCAAAACATTGGGTTCTCGTTTGGGGACAGTCACCGAGATTGAAGTTGGCGTCAACCCTGGGCTCCGGGCTGAACTGGCTCAACTGGAAGAGGAGTTGCGCAAGAACGCTGCTAATCTGGATAATGCGCAGAAAGCTTTGAACATCTTGGACCGTGAGGGGAGTTACAACCATCCGCAGCGGAGGGAAATGCGGGATAAGTTAGAAACTACGGTAAAAGCCTTGTCGTCTACTGTACGTGAACAGGAAAAGCGGCGTGGGGAGATCTTGCAAGAACTGCAGTCCCGGATCGCGGAGAAGGGGCGGGTAAAAGTCAAGGAGACGATTTATCCCGGTGTCCGAATTACCATTGGTAAGGCGACACGAATCATCAAAGACGAAATTCAGTATGCCACCTTTGCTTATGAGGGAGGAGAAGTAGTCATCCAGTCCTATCGTTAAAAGGGGGGATTGGGATGTTACGCCCGGTCGACCTGCAAGTCTTGGTCTCCCGCACCCATGAGGTGCAAAAATACCAAGGGGTTGTGACCAAGATGAACGAGAGCGAAGGCGAGAACTTTCGCAGGCGCCTCCAAAATCAGGTGAAGGAAGAACAGCAACAGGTTCAGCGCAAGAAGAATGTCCTGGCCAAACGGGTAACGCGCCGGCAGGAACAGGACAGCTCCGGCGGCAGAGAACAACAGGATTCCCAAAGGAAGAAAGAACAGCAGGAAGACGTCTCCCTCGGTCGTCACATTGACATTGAAATATAACAAGTATGGGTTAAAGCTTGTTTCGTCGCTCGTACGACCGTCAGAAAAGGGGAGTAGGAGGAGCTTTGCTTTGTTGCTCGGCATTTTGATTTTCCTTCATATATTGTGCGTCGGCCTTTGCCTGTTGCTCTTTTTGGGTTTGAAGGAGCTTGCGCGAAGGCAGCGGCAATTGGCGGATCGTTTGGGCGTGGTGGAAGAATTGGTCATTGAACTTTCCTCTGCAACACTGGAATCCTCCGGGCAGGATGATACGGAGCAAGGGGCTTTGGCAAGACATGAGGCCGAGACCCGGACGGACGCGTCCGGTCTCGCTTTTTCTGAGGAGTTGTCTGCAACGGAAGAACAGGAGCAGGAGGTTGATCAGCAACCAGTAATTGTGGATGAAAGGGTAAAACAAATCTATGACTGGGTTAGCCGGGGGGAGAGCCCGGAGGAGATTGCTCGTCGCATCGGGTGTGGTGTTGGCGAGATCAATCTGGTTTTGAGCTTATACCGAAGGACAACTATATAATTAATGATCTGGAACAATAGGGGGTTTACTGGTTTGAACCGGACCGAAGTAAAGAAACCGCAAGGCATCTCAGGTTGGGGGTTCGGGCTGACTTTGGCGGGGCTGCTGCTGATTATCGGTGGATTTATCATATTTCAATCGAATATATTCCTGCTGCGTCATATTGAAATATCCGGTAACCGGTTATTGGCAAAGGAAGAGATCTTGGATCGCCTGGGATTAAAACACCGGGTTAATCTGTGGCAAACGGATCCGGAAGGATTAGCCCGGAACTTATTGAAATTGCCGGCCATTCGCCGGGTTACCGTGGAGCGGAAATTCCCGGATACCCTCATCATTCAGGTGGTGGAACGCGAACCCCTCTGCCTGGTAGACAGTCCAAAGGGTCTCCTGGAACTGGACGAAGCCGGTGTTATTCTCTCGGTGGGTCGGACGGAGGCCGCCGGTACTTTACCGGTTTTAACTGGTTTAAAAGGGTTTCAGTTGGTTCCGGGCTTACCCGGCCGCATCCAGCATGTTCTTTATCCCGAGGGAGTTAAACTGCTGCTTGCTGCCGGCGCCGATCTGCGCCAGGAGATCTCCCAAGTTGACGTCGGGCATTTTCGGGTCTATACTGTTGATTCCATTCAAGTAGAATTCGGCGATACCACTAACTTGCCGGAAAAGATGGCTACCTTACGCGCACTTCTGGCCCGCAGTGACCGCAGGCGCATGGTCGAGATCGATTTGCGGGCACCGGCTCAGCCGGTGATCCGGACGGCAAATGACCATCTTTCCGGCTAGGGGCTTTGAACGGGGATTGTTAATAATAAATTTTTTATTGCAAGCAGGTTTCCCTTTGATACGTGTGGAATAGGAATAAACATTTCGAAGAAGAACAACTGAAAACCATGTAGGGCTGGTTTATGCAGTTAGGAGGAAAAAGATGCTTCAGTTTGAAGTAGCCGAGCAGCAATTTGCCTCAATTAAAGTGGTTGGAGTTGGCGGAGGCGGCTCTAACGCTGTTAACCGGATGATTGAGAAGGGCTTGAAGGGTGTGGAGTTTATTGCCATCAACACCGATGCCCAAGCCTTGCTCCGGTCCAATGCCGAACATAGGCTGCGGATTGGCGATAAACTCACCAGGGGTCTGGGCGCCGGGGCCAATCCGGAGATTGGGCGCGCTGCCGCCGAGGAGAGTAAGGACGAGGTCAGAGCCCTGCTGGAAGGGGCGGATATGGTTTTTATTACCGCGGGGATGGGCGGCGGCACGGGAACAGGAGCCGCGCCGGTGATTGCCAATATTGCCCGGGAGCTTGGTGCGTTGACCGTAGGTGTTGTGACCAAACCCTTCCTCTTCGAGGGCCGCATCCGGACGGCGCAAGCAGAGGAAGGCGTTGCCGCACTCAAAGATAATGTTGACACAATGATCACCATTCCCAACGAAAGATTGCTCCAGGTTGTCGAGAAGAACACCTCTGTTTTGGAGGCCTTTCGCGTTGCCGACGATGTGTTGCGCCAGGGTGTCCAAGGCATTTCCGACCTAATTGCTGTGACCGGCTTGATTAATGTGGACTTTGCGGATGTGAAGACGATTATGACTAACGCCGGCTCCGCACTGATGGGGATTGGCGTGGCAAAGGGCGAGAACCGGGCGATTGATGCGGCCCGGGCGGCGGTATCCTCACCTTTGCTGGAGACCTCCATTGAGGGGGCAAAAGGGGTCCTGTTAAACATCACCGGCAGTTCCGATCTGCGGATCTTTGAGGTGAATGATGCGGCTACCATTATTACGGAAGCCGCCGATCCCGACGCCAACATTATCTTTGGGGCGGTGATCGATGAGAATCTAGGCGATGAGATCCGGGTGACCGTCATCGCCACCGGTTTTGAGAACAAGAAAAACCGCCGGCTTGGCCTTGGTGATCTGGATATCCGTTCCATTGTGGAGAGCGATGATCTGGATATTCCGGCCTTTTTCAGACGTAAATAGAATCGTAAATGGAAATACATTGGCAGAAAGAATATTCTCCGACAGGAAAGCGCCTTTTGGGCGCTTTCCCGCATTTTCGGGACGTTCGTTAATTTTCGGGGGAGTTCGGCGTCTTCCGAAAGGATTCGTGGACCGGGAAGAAAGGAATAAGGAGCAGGCGAAGGTATAATGGCTTGATGAGGAGGGGAGCAATGCGGGTCGTTTACATTGATGTCTGGCTGTACCGGGCCTTCCTGGCCGGTTTGATGAATGCAGCAGTTCTCTGGACGACCGGCAAAATCCTTCGTTATCCCGTTAAACGGGGGCGGATCCTGACCGCGGCAACCGTTGGCGCGGTTTATCTATTTATCCTGGGGTTGCGGCGGGATGCCGCCGCCCACTCTTTGGGCGGCTGGGAGACGGTCCTGTTTTTTGTGGTGGGGGCCATGATGGTCTTGTGGGCCTTTCCACCCAATAATCGCACAAAAGCCTTCCGGGTTGTGCTGCTTTTTTACTTCTTAACCTTTGTTACGGTGGGTTTAAGCTGGGGGCTGCTTTGCCTAAGTGGCTTGGCTGCTGGGAATTGGGCGCAGGCCATGGAGTTTGCCGGTGGTGTGGCCTCCTGGCAGGTTTTATTGCTTAATCTGATTTCGCTGTTGTTCATTGCCGAGCTTGGTTGGGGGATGGTGCATGAGGCTGTTTGGACGCGTACATGTTCCATCCCGCTCAGGATCAAAATCGACGGTATCTCCATCGGGGTTACGGCTTTGGTGGATACCGGCCACTTTTTACGCGACCCTTTGACACTGGCGCCTGTGGTAGTACTTTCGTTTCCCGCGGTTAAACCTTTGCTCCCCCCTAAGTTTTGCGCCTCCCTGGAACGCCTACTGGAGGGTGATCTGCCCACGGCTGCCGATGAACGGGTTTGGTCGAACCGACTGAGGCTTATCCCCCTGACCTCCGTAGAGACCGGATCCGGGCTGCTGGTGGGAATTGTTCCGGAAGAGGTGGGTTGGCTCTGTTCGCCCCCGCGTCTGATTCAAAATGTGGTGTGCGGGTTTTCCCGGCAAAGCTTTGGCAAGGGGGAATACCAAGCTTTGTTTCCGGCAGCCTTGGTCACAGAATTAATGGAAGGTTAGCTTAAGGAGGCAACCGAATGCACCGGATGATGATCAACTGGAGTTGGAAGGTTCAGGTTTTATGGATAAAGTTTCTGAAGTGGTTGGGTTTTTATCCGCGGACAGTATTTTACATCGGAGGAAGTGAGGCGCTCCCGCCACCCTTGACCAGCGAAGAAGAAACTGTTTTACTGTCCCGGTTGCAACAGGGTGACCGGGGGGTAAAGTCTTTGCTGATCGAGCGTAATCTTCGGTTGGTGGTGTATATTGCCCGGAAGTTTGAGAACACGGGGATCGGCATTGAGGATCTGGTCTCTATCGGTACCATTGGTTTGATCAAAGCGGTTAATACTTTTGATCCGGGCAAGAAGATCAAGCTGGCCACCTATGCCTCCCGCTGCATTGAAAATGAGATCCTCATGTATCTGCGGCGTAATAACCGTGTCCGCACGGAGGTTTCCTTTGATGAACCCCTCAATATTGATTGGGACGGTAATGAACTGTTATTATCCGATGTTTTGGGCACGGAGAGCGATTCCGCCTATAAACAGATGGAAGAGGAGGTGGACAGGGACTTGCTGGCCCTGGCCATCGGGCAACTGACCGGGCGGGAACGCTGCATCCTTGAGCTTCGTTTCGGTTTGAAGGACGGCACGGAAAAGACCCAGAAGGAAGTGGCGGATTATCTTGGGATCTCCCAATCCTACATTTCCCGGTTGGAGAAGCGGATCATTCGAAAACTGCGTCGTGAGATAAAAAAGCTTGATTGATGGTGGCTACCTGCCGATAATTAAACCAGGAATCCGGCGGCGGGGTGCTCTTCGCCCGGCCTTCCCGGTGAAATTGCTGTTCAAATTAGGTTGGAAAGAGGAGTTTTTCATTTGAACGCGAACTGTAACAAAATAACGGCATGCTATAAGGGGGCGCACAACTAATGGGTAGAAACGGTGAGGAAAACATCTTTCGAAAAATAGCTAGACTCCCCATCTTCTACGAACTGACACTGATGCCGCTACAATCCCAATTGCACACCTTCGGATTGGTACTGATCATTGCTTTGATAGGTCAAATTTTCTTAATCCCCTTGTTTGTTTATGTTCGGACCTGGTATCTCATTGTTGCCTTGGCTGTTATCTACGGGTTGGTGCTAAGATTAGCCTTTGCCATAATGGCGAATACGGCACAGGATGTGGAAGAAGGCATCCAATCAGTTCGCAGTTATGCCAATGAAAATGTGGAAAAGAATCAGGCTCTGCTCCAACTGGCCAATAAGATTGCCGATCAGGTCCGCAACGCGTTAAAGAATCTTGACCTTATTAAAGATAAAGTGGAGACCCTGAAAACGGACGGGACGATACCGAAGGAAACCATTAATCAGGTGAAAGAGGCCGTTGATCAATTGGCTGTTGCCTTTGGCCAAGTTTCTGTGGCAAGCGCGGAGACTGTTGCCTCCATCCAACAAGCCCAGGGCCTTCTGGCGCAGGTGAAGGAGAACCTCCAAGCCGGCATGGCAAAAGTTAGCAGTGTAGTGGATGAGGTTAACGGCAGTTATAAGACTACCGCCGAGACCTTGAGCCGGATTAAGCGGGTGGAAGATGAGGTTCACAAGATTGATCTGGTGTTGGAAACGATTCTGCAGATCAATGAACAGACCAACTTGCTTTCGCTCAATGCAGCCATTGAGGCGGCGCGGGCCGGAGAATACGGTACCAGTTTCGGGGTTGTTGCCGACCAGGTTGGTAAACTGGCGGAGGCTAGCCGCGGCGCAGCCGACCAGATCAAAGCCATAACCAAGACCATCAGGGCGGCCACCGCCAATTTGTCCGGCATCTTCAGAAATTCGGTGGAATCCGTTGGGGTGTTGGCAAAACACTCCGAGGAGATCAAAGAATTATTTGCCGAGATTGGTAAAGCCCTTGACGGCCTGCAACAAGAGACGGTTGCGATGGTTAATGCCATTGAAAAACAGAAAAAGGACAGCAATCAGGTACAACAGGATCTTGACCGGATCGCGACGACCTCCCAAGGGGCGTTGGAACAATATGTGTCATTTATCAACCAGTTTGGTGATATTGACCAGGTCCTAAGTGAGGGAGACAAGGAAAAAGCCGATGTGGTTGAACAGGTGGCAGCTTTTAGCCAGCGTATCCGGGAATTGGAAAGTGTTATTGAGGACTTAACGCTCAGGCTTAATAAGATTATGTAAGCAGTTTGCTATGTAAGCAGCTTGGAGCTTCCGGCAGAAAAAGCCCCCCTTTGGGGGCTTTTTTCGGGAGGAAGGTGGGTTTAATGAAACAAGAAAGGCCCTTTGTTTCCAGGATCGCCTTGGAGTACATCATCTATATTGTCCTGTTGTTGGCCTGTATTGTGGTACTAATCTATGTTATGACTCCCCGCCAGCCGACGGTGCTCATCGAGATGCCCCGGATTACCCTCCCTGAGGTGCCGCTGCAGTCTGATCCTTCGTTGCCGACGAATTAAGGGAGGCCGGCAACTTTACCGGTCCGGGCGGTCCGATGGGGGAAGCCACGGAGGAACAGGAATGTTGTTTTAAATAGTTCTTGCCAAGATAAAGCTCTGTTGTTAAAATAAGAATAATGTTTTGACCGGCTTTACCGTAGAAAAGCGGGTGAAGACGGTAAATTCCGGTGCTGGTGACGAGAATCATAAAGAAAGGATTTAGGGCGATGACAGTAGCGAATTGGATTACCCTAAGCAGGTTGGTCTTGGCGCCCTTTGTCTTTTGGGTTTTGGTCAGCAGGGGGCCAATCTGGTTTAAACTTGGATTCTTGATAGTGGTGGGGCTGACGGACATTCTCGATGGCTATGTGGCCAGAAAACGCCAGGAAATCTCCACATTAGGCAAGATCTTAGACCCTGTGGCCGATAAGCTGGTGATCGCAGCAGTTCTGATCGGACTCTGGCTACAAGGAGCATTGCCGGTTTTCTTTGTCTGGGCTTATATATTGAAGGAGCTTTTGCAGCTGGTAGGTGGGGCGGTATTGTTGGCCAGGAAACGGCGGGTCATCTCCAGCAATTATTGGGGTAAATCCAGCTCAACTATTTTTTATTGCGGATTTTTCCTTCTGATGTTTTGGCGCGAGGGCGGGTGTTTCTTGGTGGCCGCCGGGCTGATCTTATCTGTGATTGCACTGGGTACCTATTACAAAGCCTCTTTACAGCAAGGAAAAGAAACGACTCCGTCATAAGCGGGTCGTTTTTTCTTTTCTATGTTGAAGCTTAGGAAAAGGGATATACTATTCTCCGGCGGCTTTGCCTAAAGATGCGGGTTGGCCGAGGGAAAGGGGAGCCTCGCCGGTGAAGGACAGCGGGCAAATGCCGTGGGTGGTTGGGAGGGGAAGACTTAAGGGGGTTTAACGGAATTGCCGTATTTGCTACTCCTATTGGTGTCGGTATTGCCCGGGCTGTTATGGCTGGTCTTCTTTTATCGTCAGGACCGGTTGAATCCGGAACCCAAAGGTTTGGTGGGCAAAGTTTTCCTGGCTGGAATGTTAATGGTGGTACCGGCGGGTGTTTTGGAGATGCTTTGGCAGATGCCGCTGCAAGAAGCAAGATTGACTAGGGCAATCCTGTCCTTGTTGACAATGGCTTTCCTTGTCATCGCTTTAATTGAGGAAGGGGTGAAGATGCTCCCCCTTTATCTGTTGGTGCGGCCCAATCCCGAGCTTAATGAACCCGTTGACGGGATTGTTTATGGGGTTACCGTAGGCCTGGGTTTTGCGGCGTTGGAAAACCTTTTATATACTTATGCCATGGGTTACCGGGTCGGCCTGGTCCGGGCTGTGGTTGGATGTCTGGCCCATGCGGCTTTTAGCGGCTGGGGCGGTTGGTATCTGTGGCAGTCGAAGCAGGGAGCAAAACTACTGTTGACAATGGGCAAAGGTTTGGGATTCGCCGTTTTTTGGCACGGCCTCTATGATTTTCTCCTGTTCTTGGAGGAGCCGGTCCTGTCGCTATTGGCCTTTTTGGCCGTGGGAATCCTCGTTGTCGGCCTTTTGGAGAAGATGCAATTGCTGGTTCGTACAACTCCCGCAGGATAAAAACCGCCGCCAAAAGGGCGGTTATTTTAATGTTGCAAGTCATGGGACGGCAGAAATAACTTGATTCGTGGGGCAAGAATCGTTATACTGGTGAAGGTGGAAAAGAGTTTATCCTGTTTTGCGAGGAGGCGAAGCCCATGTCCGGACATTCAAAATGGTCTACGATTAAACGGAAGAAAGAAAAGACGGACTTGCAAAAAGCAAAGGCATTTACGAAGGTAACCCGGGAGATTATTGTGGCAACTAAAGCAGGAGGTCCGGACCCGGAGGGAAACTTTCGCCTGCGTTTGGCCATCCAAAAAGCAAAGGAATGCAATATGCCCAATGAGAATATTCAACGGGCCATCAAACGCGGTGCCGGCGAGAGTGACGGTAATGCCTATGAGGAGGTTACTTATGAAGGCTACGGTCCGGTCGGAGTGGCTTTGCTGGTAAAGGCCCTGACCGATAACAGGAACCGGACGGCCGGTGAGATGAGGTATATTTTCTCCCGCAATGGCGGAAACTTGGGTGAAGCAGGCTGCGTCGGTTGGATGTTCGAAGCCAAAGGGGTTGTGGTCATCCCCCGCGAAGAGGTGAATCTGACGGAAGAGGATGCCTTGAATCTTGCAATGGAAGCCGGATCTGAGGATATGCGGGTGGAAGACGAAGGCTTTGAACTGATCACTGCACCGGGGGATCTGGAAACGGTTCGCCGTTATGTGGAGTCTAGAAATTTGCCCATTGATAAAGCGGAGATTATCATGGTTCCCAAGAATACTGTCGAAGTTACCGGCGAAGCCGTACCGGTTGTCTTGAAACTGGTTGATGCTTTGGAAGACCATGACGATGTCCAAGCTGTGTACGGCAACTTTGACATCTCCGATGAAGACATGGAAAAGTATGCTGAATAGAATAGGAAGAATAAGACGGTATTATGCGAGTGGAGGAGAGGCCAGGGGGCCTCTTTTTTTTCTCCGGCGGCAACTTTCCTTGCGGCTTTTGCTGAAGAAAACTGTGAATAATATTCCCGGATAATGATGGAAAATTCATAATGTTGGACACCCCGGGAATGATAGATGGGGGAAGGATGAAAACACCAGGGGGGAGAAGCATGCCAAAAAAGAAAAGGTATCTTGTTTTTGTTTTTTGTGGGTTCAGTCTAGCCCTGGCGGCAGCGGCGGGCCTGGTACACTTTACGTGGCTCCAGAAAAGACGGGTCGTGGTTCCGCCTGCACTGGTCCGGCCAGTGGCCAAAGGGGAATTGGAAATATTGTTACGGAGGAAGTTTGCCCGCTGTGGTCATGATATGGAAGAAAAAAAGGCGGTGACAGAGGGAAATCTGGCGTTGATCGGCCGGTTTTATCAAGGCTGGCGAATCGGTAGTGCCGACGGGGAGTGGTTGACGCTGATTCGCTCCAGTGAGGGTCATTGCCCCATCTGCGAAAGGGAGGAGTTTATTGGGGTTCTCGACGGCAAAGTTGCCATCTTCCATGGCCGACCGGAGCGGAAGGGGCCGCTAAAAGAAGTAACAGCAATTGAGGTGGACAAGCTGCCCCGGCAGGAGCAAGCGGATTTGGAAAAAGGGCTGGTGATCCGGACGGATAAAGAAAAACTGCAATTGATGGAAGGACTTGCCGCCCTCCTGGATGGATGATAATGTTTAGGGACCCGTTTTGGCCAAACGGGTCCCCCTGCGGGTGGTGGCGCCGACCTTCGCGCCGGCATGTACGGATACTTACCGAACCGGGCGGCCTGGTTTAGGCGCGGACCGATCCAAGGCTGCAGCTTTTCCCGCACCCGTACATACCTTTGCCCGAACCTGTCCACTCCCGACCGAACGGAAGATGATGGGTCCATTCCATCCTTGAGGAAATGGAGAGGCTCTTGACTCAGCCCCGGCCACTCCCGCCAGGAACCAGCTGATCCTTTCGGAAGAGGAGATCCCGGGCGGAAATGGCCGAGACCTTCGCGCCGGCCAATTGACGGGATCGGCCATCTGCCTACACCGACTTGACCTTTGCCCGACTAAGCCGGACCGGTTTGGGACTGCAGCTCCCGCCGGGGTCCTTTTTAGTCTTGGTTCGGCCGGTCCACCTACCTGATGATAGAATAACCGCCGGCCATAAATTTAAGCTGGGCGCAAAAGGTAAAAATTTTGTTAAGGCAGGAAATGTCTGACGGTGGTCGAATAAGTAAAACTATTCCCGCCCTTGCTTTTATGGCTGGGTAGATGAAAAACTGGCATTCGCGGCAAAATTTCCGTTCATGATGAATTATGATCGCCCGGATGCAGTAACTTATGAAAAGAGGAGGTATTTTGGTTGAAAAGGTACAAGGTGGAACAAATTCGCAACGTAGTGCTGGTTGGACACGGAGGTTGCGGGAAGACCATGTTGGCCGAGGCCATGCTTTTTGCAGCAAAGGCTGTAGACCGGTTGGGCAAGGTCGATGAAGGCGCTTCAACGATGGATCATGATCCGGAGGAGATAAAGCGGAAAATTTCAATCAATACCTCTGTTGCGCCTTGCGAGTATAAGGACCATAAGATTAATATCTTAGATACCCCGGGTTTCTTCGATTTTGCCGGCGAGGCCAAAAGTGCGGCCCGGGTTGCTGATATAGCGGCGATTGTTGTGTGCGCTGTCTCCGGCGTAGAAGTGGGTACGGAGAAAAGCTGGAACCTGGCGGATGAGTATCAACTGCCCCGGTTGATTGTCATCAATAAGATGGACCGGGAGAATGCCAACTTTGATCTGGTCTTGGATCAATTGCGTAACCGTTTCGGTAAAAAGGTTATTCCGGTGGAGGTGCCGGTGGGCGCGGCCGAGACCTTCAACGGCGTGGTAAATATTATTAAAAAGAAGGCTTATATTGGTGAAGGCGGCAGGGCGGAAGAGGTGGAGATCCCGGCGGAACTGGCCGGACGGGTTGAGGAGTACCGCCAGATGCTGATTGAAGCCGTGGCCGAGACCGATGATGATCTGCTGACCAAGTATCTGGAGGGCGAAGAGCTGACGGATGAAGAGATTCTGTCCGGCTTTAGGCAAGGAGCAGCCAACGGGCAAATTGTTCCGGTGCTTTGTACCTCTTCCTTGAAGGTGATGGGCGTTAAGGCCATGTTGGATACGATCATCAACGCCATGCCTTCTCCCGCCCAGCGGCCGGGCGAGCTCGGGGTCAACGGCAAAGGCGAGGAAGTGATCCGCCAGGTTGATGAAGGCGAGCCCTTCTCGGCCTTTGTCTTCAAAACCATGGCCGACCCCTTTGTTGGTAAGTTGACCTTATTCAAGGTAATCTCCGGTGTGCTGAAGGCCGATTCCCATGTTTGGAACGTAAACCGTAATGCTGAAGAGCGGGTTGGCCAGACGTTTTTAATCAAGGGTAAACAACAGGAACCCGCAAGCGAGATCGGCGCCGGGGACATTGGCGCCGTGGCCAAACTACAGTTTACCGGTACGGGAGATACTTTGGCGACAAAGGACAATCCCATACGGTACGAGGGTATCAAATTCCCTGCACCGAAGTATACCATGGCTGTTGAGCCGAAGAGCAAAGCCGATGTGGATAAAATCAGCATGGGCCTTGCCCGGTTGATGGAGGAGGATCCCACATTTAAGGCGGAGAAAAACTCGGTCACCAACGAGCAAACCGTCTCCGGCCTCGGGGATATGCACTTAAGTGTGATCGTCAGCAAACTCCAGAAGAAATTCGGGGTGGAGGTAAACCTCAAACCCCCCAAGATCCCATACAAAGAAACCATTCGCGGCCGCGCAGATGTGGAGGGCAAACATAAGAAACAATCCGGCGGGCGCGGCCAGTATGGACACGTTAAATTGAAACTGGAACCCTTGCCTCAGGGCGGTGGCTTTGAATTCGTGGATGAGATCTTCGGCGGGGCGGTGCCGCGTGAGTATATCCCGGCGGTGGAGAAGGGACTCCACGAAGTCATTGAAGAAGGGGTCCTGGCGGGTTATCCGGTGGTGGATGTCAAAGTAACGCTCTACGATGGTAGTTATCATGAAGTGGACTCCTCGGAGATGGCCTTTAAGATTGCCACCCACATGGCCTTCAAGAAAGGCTTTATGGAGGCAAAACCCATTTTGTTGGAACCCATCATGAATGTTGAAGTAACGGTCCCCGATGAGTATATGGGCGATATCATCGGCGATTTGAACAAGAAGCGCGGCCGGATCATGGGGATGGATCCCATCGGCGGTGGTTATCAAGTGGTCAAAGCCCAAGCTCCCCTAGCCGAGCTATACCAGTATGCCATCGATCTGCGTTCGATGACCCAAGGGCGGGGCGATTTTACCATGGAGTTCGATCACTATGAGGAGGTACCCGCGCAGATCGCCGAAGGGGTTATTGCTCAGGCTAAAAAGGAACAGGAGCAATAGGATTAATCGTATGAAACGGGGCTGCCTTGATCGGCAGCACCGTTTTTTGCGTGGAGCGGGGGTGCACCCAAGGGGAAAACCCATGTGCCAAAAGAGAAAATTATGTAAAAAATCATTATGAATACAGTATATCTATGATCACGATCTTGTTTTTCGCAGGATGAAACACTAAGATATATAATAGTTGTTATTCTTTAGGAGGTGCCCCATGAAGAATTTGCTTTCTGCACGCGCTAAAGCAATCCATCCCTCACCGACCCTGGCAATTGACGCCAAAGCAAAAGAAATGGCAGCTAACGGTATAAACGTGATTGGTTTTGGGGCGGGCGAACCGGATTTTGATACACCAGAAGCGATCAAAGCCGCTGCCTGCAGGGCCATTGAAAACGGGCAGACCAAATATACGCCTGCCTCCGGGACAATGGATTTGAAGAAGGCGGTCTGCGCCAAACTCCTGCGGGATCAGGGACTGGCTTATGAACCCAAGAATGTTGTCATCGGTTGCGGCGCAAAACATGTTCTCTATAATCTGTTTCAAGTGATCTGCAATGAGGGGGATGAGGTGATTCTCCCGGCGCCTTATTGGGTTTCCTACAGTGAGCAGGTGGGTCTGGCTGGCGGTAAACCGGTGGTGGTGCAGACCCGGGAGGCCGACGGGTTTAAATTAACCCCGGCGGAGTTCCGGGCGGCCATTACGCCGCGGACCAAAGCCATTGTCTTAAACTCCCCCTCCAATCCCACGGGTGCGGTCTACACCCGGCAGGAACTGCAAGGCCTTGCCGAGGTGGCTGTGGAGAAGGGGATCTTGGTGGTCTCGGACGAAATCTATGAAGAGTTGATTTACGAAGGGGAAGGCCATGTTAGTATTGCCCAGTTGGGTCCAGAGATTAAAGAATTAACTTTCATTGTCAACGGTGTCTCCAAGACCTTTGCGATGACCGGCTGGCGCATTGGGTACGGCGTCGGTGATCCGGCCATTATCAAAGCCATGGGTGATCTGCAGAGCCATAGCACCTCCAATCCCACTACGTTCTGCCAGTCCGCCAGCGCCGAGGCGCTGCGTAATCCGCCGGCAGAGGTAAAGGAAATGGTGGCGGAGTTTCGCCGCCGCCGCGATTATATGGTGGACCGGATCAACGCCATTCCGGGACTGCATTGTCTCAAACCCGCCGGGGCCTTCTATGTCTTCGTTGGTTTGCACGGTCTGATTGGCCGTCAACTGAAGGGGCGAACCATCACCGATGGGGATGTCTTTGCCGAACTCCTCTTGGAACAGGCAAATGTAGCGGTGGTGCCCGGCAGCGGGTTTGGGACGCCGGAGTACTTCAGGCTGTCCTATGCTACAAGTATGGAACGGATCAAAGCGGGTCTTGACCGTATTGAGGAGTTCGTCCGGCAAATAAACTAGTTATTCAGTGCTGATAATTAAGTAAAGATGATCAAGAAAAAATAGGGGCGGAGTCGCCCCTCTTTTTTCTTGCCTAAATCACGGCTGCGACGGGTTCCTTGACTAACTCCATGTTGGTTGGGTCGAAACGCCGGTATAAGCTGAGCATTTGCTGGCCGATTCTGGACCAGCGGTAGCGTTTTGCCTGCGCAAAACCCTTTTGGACTAGGGTTGACTGCAATTCTTGGCTGCTTAGAACCTGGTACATGGCCTCGGCTAAGCCCATGGTATCGAGGGGTGGGATATGCAAGGCGGCGTCACCGGTGACCTCGGGCAAGGATGAACAGTCGGAGGTGATGACCGGGGTGCCGGAGGCCATCGCTTCAATGGGCGGTAGTCCAAAGCCTTCGTAGAGGGATGGGTAGACAAAAAGGTCGGCGGCATTATAGAAAAAGGGCAGATCCTGGTCCGGGGCAAAGCCGGGAAAGACAACATCGCCGGCCAGCCCCAGGTGGTGGGCGAGTTGTTCTAGATCCTCCCGGTGCCGCCCGGCGCCGCCTAAGATCACCAATTGCTGGTGCCCGGGGAGGCAGTGGCGGATCTTATGGTAGGACCAGATCAGACCAGCCACGTTCTTGCGGGGGTTCAAACCGCCTACATAAAGAATGAAGGGGTTAGCGATGCCGTATTTTCTTTTCAGGAAGAGACGGCATTTTTCCTTTGGCCGCGGCCGGTAAAGGGGGCTGGGCGCGGAGGGGACCGTGACAATCTTATCCGGTGTTGTCTTGAACAAGCGGATGATGTCCTGCCGGGCACATTCCGAGACCGTGACAATGAGGTCGGCCCGGTCGATGATGTCGGGCATCTCGTCGAGGAAGCGCAGAAGGTAGGAGCGGCGCACCAGATCGGGCAATAAATAAGGGATTAAGTCGTGGACGGTGACAATGACTGGTACGGTTTTTTCCTTGGGAAAACGGAGGCCGTTTTGGGGGAGGTGATAGACATCCGCCTTCTCCCTTTGCAGCCATTGGGGTATAAGCCGTTCCTCGTCACGGTCGATCTTACCGACGGCGCAATGGCTGAACTTACCGGAGAAAGGCAACCCGGACAGGTCATCATCCGGCCATAAAAAGGTGAAAGTGTGGTTTTTGCCCAGATGACGCAGGGCTTTTAAAAGATGGTACGTATAGTTGCCGATGCCGGTGCCGTACGCCCAACGGATGGGGCGGGCTTCAAAGGCAATGCGCAAAACAACTACCTCCCTTGGATACGATCCACCTGGCGGCTGATAACAAGTGGGTAAAGACAAGTCCTTTGCCCGGTGCGGTGCGGAAATCTTTCCTCCCCTCCCCGGTCAGGACTAGGATACCGGTGCCGCCCCCGGTCTTGCCGGCTTGCACATCAGACCAGCGGTCGCCGATGGTAAAGGAAGCGGCCAGGTCCAACCGGTGCGCTTGGGCGGCCAGGGTCAGGAGTCCCCCGCCGGGTTTGCGGCAGTCACAGGCCAAGCGGTACTTGGACAGGGCGCCCGCGGGGTGGTGGGGGCAGTAATACCAGGCGTCAATCCGGCATCCTTCTTCCTGTAGCATCCGGTGGAGGTGGCTGTTGACCCGCTGAAGGTCTTCCTCGGTGAAATAACCGTAGGCCACCCCCGCTTGGTTGGTGATGACGATCAAGTAGTAACCGGCGGTTTTTAGCAGGCGTAATGCAGGCCCCACCCCAGGCAGCAGTTGCACGTCTTCTACGTGGTGCAGGTAGGGGACGTGCCGGATCAAGGTACCGTCCCGGTCCAGAAAGACCGCTTTAGACATTGGTTTCGCCGTAAAGGGTCAATTCCACCAAGGAACAGATAATATGCCCGGCCACCAGGTGGGCTTCCTGGATCCGGGGCGTGTCAAAGGAGGGGACCACCAGCGCCAGGTCGACCATTTGTTCCAATTCGTTGCCGCCAAGCCCGGTCCAACCGGCGGTGAGTACCTTTTTGGCTTTGGCCGTCTCCACAGCCCGTAGGATGTTGGGGGAATGGCCGCTGGTGCTCAAAGCGATCAAGAGATCGCCTGGTTGGGCCAGGCCTTGGATCTGCCGGGCAAAGACTTCGGAGTAATCCAGATCGTTGGCGATGGCTGTTGTGATGGCTGAATTACTGGTCAGGGCAATGGCCGGTAGGGAATTGCGTTGTAATTTAAAACGACCGACAAACTCCGCGCAGAGATGCTCGGCCTCGGCGGCACTGCCGCCGTTGCCGCAAAAAATTACCTTTCCGCCATGTTGGTAGATGCGGACAATGGTCTCCGCAATTTTACCGATGGCTTCCACCTGTTTTAAACCAAAGAGCAGCAAAAGCCGGGAACTTTCGGAGAAATGCTCTAAAATAATGTTGTTATAGGACGACATGAGGTCACCTCCGTTTCGCCATTGGTAACCGTTCATGATACTTTCCAGGTGATTAGCCCCTGTTGTTCAAAGCTGAAGGGAACAATTTCTGTACCGGCCTCCCGCAGGGCTTCAATAATTTTGTTCTTGCGTTTATAAGGGCAGTAAAACAACAGGTGGCCGCCCCCGCCGGCGCCCAGGATTTTCCCGCCGAGGGCGCCTTTACTGCGGGCCAAGTGGTAGAGGGTATCGATCTCCTCGCTTGAGACCCCGTCGGCCAACTGGCGTTTGTTCAGCCAAACCTCATGGAGAAGGGAGCCGAATTCTTCACAACGGCCGAGGAGCAGCGCTTTTTTCATGGCAATGGTTAGATCTTTCATAGCCTCCAGGGCCTTGAGGCACTTTTCTTGTTGTTGGAGATAGGAGTTGATTTGATCATTAATGATCTGTGCTGACAACCTGGTTTTTCCGGTGTAACAGAGCACTAGGTGATAGTGGAGTTCATTGAGGACGTCCGTGGAGAGGCGCAGGGGCTCGACGACCGTGCCATCGTGGTAAAACTCGATGTAATTGAAACCGCCGAAGGTCGCGGCAAATTGGTCCTGTTTGCCCCCTTTGATGCCAAGATCCACGCGTTCAATGTCATAAGCGAGGTTTGCCAACGCATAACGATCAAACGACAGGTTTAACCAGGATTTGAAAAGGCCAATCAACGTGACAATCATGGTGGAGGAGGATCCAAGTCCACTGCCGGGGGGCGCTTCACATTGGGTATATAAGGAGAACCCCTGTGAACCGCCGTAAAGCCGTTTAACCACTGCTTTAACCAGATCCAGCTCTCCATCAAGCCGGAGCTTTTGGGAGGAGAAAAACTGGGAAATGATGCCAAAGTCCTCGGATTGGAGTTCGATCTTGGAATCGGCACGCGGGGAAAGGGTGGCGTGGCAGTAACGGTTAATGGTTGTACTGAGGACCATTCCGCCCCGGTCTGATAAAAATGGCTCCACGTCGGTGCCGCCGCCGACGAAACTAATGCGCAATGGTGCCCTGCTCCTTATTAACACCGGCAAACCCCCTTTGAAGTTAGGATATTGTATGAAATTATGCCGTGGTTGGTACCTGTAAGGGGCGGCAAAAGGCGCACAGATCCCGGGAAACTTCGTATGATGTGAAGGGCGGAAATAATGAAGGGAGGGAAAAGATTGGCCCGTTCGGAGCAGGCGCCAACCACTTTTCGTCAGGAGATGGAGGCTTACCGGCAGATCAAGGAGGTTTTAGGCCACTACGATCTCGCCGTTTTGTCCCTGAAACGATGCGGGAAAAGCTGGGTGGCGCAGACGGAGGAAGGCATGGTCCGCGTCGAGCGTTTTAACCATTCCATGGTGGAGTTCTTCTTTGTCCTTTCGGCTCTTCAATACTTCAATGAA
This sequence comes from Firmicutes bacterium UBA3943, assembly GCA_002385625.1. Lineage (GTDB taxonomy): Bacteria > Bacillota > UBA4882 > UBA10575 > UBA3943 > UBA3943. Next base: position 2,492 of record DGDV01000011.1, on the reverse strand, counting down.
CGAAACTTTTGCGCCTTCCCCCGGTTGATCCTGGACCGGGATGGGCGACCTGTTGTCCAACATGACGGGAGGCTATTCTTTGTGGTGGAGGAACCGGAAGGCGCTCAACCCAATGTGGCTGAGATCCATGTTTTAACGGGGATGACACGGCATTTGGCGGAGATGCACCGGGCATCGGTGGGTTTTTCTGCGCCAGCTCCCCTCCAGGATGTGCGGCAGGATTGGGGGGATTGGGAGGAAAAATGGCAGTTCCGCTTGGATGAACTCTACCGCTTGGGAGAAGAGGCGCAACACCGCCGTGGTGATTTTGACAAGGCCTATTTGAAAGTGTTGGACGATTTCTTGAACGACGGCGTTGAAGGCCTTGAAACCCTGAAAAAGCTAAATTTCCGGGAAATGATCGAGGGGGAGCGGCTCAGGGGAGGTCTCTGCCACCGGGATTTTAAACCCGAGAATATGGTGGAACGGAAAAATAGTTACATATTAACAGACTTCGATGACTTTGCCGGTCAATCCCGCCTGGAGGATGTGGCGCGGTTCATCGCTGAAGTTGGCGGCTGGGATCCCGACCGGATCCAATACATCTTTGATGTTTATAATCAGGTTTACGCCATTTCGCCGGAGGAACGGGAGGCTGTGTTGGCCTACCTGAAACTGCCGCTGGATCTTTGGCGTGTGGCCAGGAACTATTATTTCCGCGATAAACCACAGAAGAGAAGTTTACGAAAGGTGGCGCAGGACATGATGCAAAGAAAACGGTGTTACAGCCGTTTATACGAGAATTATCGCAACCAAATTACACCGGTGGTAAATTGCCCGTGGGTTTGGGGTGCGGTGGAGACCCCGCAGGGACCGACCTATGATGAATTGTGGGCTCAGCTAAACGCCGGGGGATATATCAGCAGTATTGGCTACCAACCGGCCCGGTCGCCCGAGGACCTTGCCTTGGCAGTAAATGATCAGGTAACGGTGGGCTTTACGGAAGCAATTGATCCAAATGCACCGCCGGGCGATTCTTGCGCTTGCGGTTCGGCAGCATCTATTGGGGTTTGGTCTGGCCAGGAAGTAATGGAGCAGGTCCGGGAGGAAGAAACGGTAGGATCTGTGGCTGGTGATAGCGCCATTATTCCAGAGGAAGCTGCACCGGAAACTGTTTCTGCATTGCCGGATACGCCCGGAGCGGAACCTGGCGAAATACCGGTTCCGGTTGCCTCTCCAATCGTAGCGGAGGTTCAGGAAGAGACAGCAGACCGACGGGAGGAGGCCCAGGCGGCCGAGGTAATCCAAGTATTGGACACGGCAGAGCCGGAAACATTGGCGATATCAGAAACATCGGAAAGGCAGGAGACAGCAAAAGCGGAAGTCGAAAAAGCGACACTGCCGCCGGAGAATCGGATTATTGTCTGGAAAGCCTTTCCGAAGTAAGCCGGGAAGCAAACGAACAGCAGAGTTTGGGCTGAGGAGGTGTCTTCGTGCAAACCGGGTCCATGATCCGGCAGGTCGAGGAGGGATTATTTGAATTAATTCCAGCCAGCGGGGAACGGCTGTGGGTGCGGTTGTTGGACTGCTCTGATCGGCAGTTGGCGCTGGACCGGGAAATTTTCAAATACTTAGCGGATAAAGAACCAAAGTTGGCTATACCCCGGAAGGAGCGGGAGCTTCCCCCGGAAACAGCACTTTTTGATCGGAGAGTTGTCTGTTATTGGCCGATTACCGGGGAAAAGGCCGATTTTTTTTCGGAACGGCAGCAACGTTGCGGCGCCGAGTTTTTAGCCGGTTTTCACCTGGCACTGAAACATTTTCGCCCGGTGAACTTGCCCCCTGGTACTTTAGGCAGTCTGATCGCCCATTGGGAACGCCGTTTGCTTAGGTTGGCGGAATTTCAGCGGGTGGCAACGTTCCGTGTTGCGCCGGGCGTTTTTGACCGGCTCTATTTGGATGTCTGTGCGGATGTATTGCACCAGGCCAAGTCGGCCCTCAAGAAACTCAAGGAAAGCGATTATCACTTTTACTGCAATGACGGGGGCCAGATCTGTCTTACCAGGTATCGCTCAGATCGGTTCCGCCTTGTGCAAGGCCGGCTTATGGCTTGGGAGTTTTCCATGTGCCGTTGGGAGTTGCCGGTGGTTGATTTGTACCGGTATCTTCTGTACCTCTGCCGCCATTGCGGTTATCGGCGGGAAATGGTGCGAAAGGCCTTGGATGCTTATGAGACCATCCGGCCTTTGGAGATGAAGGAACGATACCTGTTGCAGGTGCTGTTTGGTTTTCCCGACCGGTTGTACCGGATAATCTCCGACTTTTTCCTGGGCCGGTCCCGGCAGACGGTAAGAAGACAGTTGCAAAGGTTTTACAAGGAGCTCATGCAAAGTGAGGAGAGAATAAACATATTTAATTAAATGGGGGTTGACCACTAATTAGGTTTGTGGTACTATAATTAATGCTGCTGTTGCTGATGGCTCTTCATCGGAAACAGCGTAATAACAAAACAA
>DGDV01000007.1 GCA_002385625.1 Firmicutes bacterium UBA3943 | reverse complement strand
TACCACTGAGCTACTTCCGCTTATCCACTGTATCAACCGCACTTAATATCTTACCATAGAGAAAAGTTATTTGTCAAATGGTTTTTCCGGATTGTTCCTGGCATCTTCAGGAAGATTGCTGGCGGAGCCGACGGGACTCGAACCCGCGATCTCCAGCGTGACAGGCTGGCATGTTAACCGGCTACACCACGGCTCCATAACTGGTGGGCGAAGCTGGTTTCGAACCAGCGACCCCTTGCTTGTAAGGCAAGTGCTCTCCCCCTGAGCTATTCGCCCGGACGCAAAGTATATTATACCGAAAAACAATACAGAAGTAAACCCCACTTCTGTATTTCTTGCTCCCAAAAGCCCCTTTTTTTATGGAAATTTTTTAGGAGAACACCCAAAGCCTCTGGTCGTCAAGACAAAATTTCAGGAGAATCGGCCGTTCCTCCCCTACTGCCCGCCGGTGGCCGCACCGAGCCCTTCAAGAGCTGAACCAACTCCTCTTCCGTCAAGAGACCTTGGGTATACCATTTCACTACCATCTGGATTTGCTCAGGCACCTTCTCGGCAGTGACGGTCAGGGTCTCCATGAGACTCCTCCTTTTAATTTCGGATGAATTTAAGCCGGATCATCCCGAAATTCCTTCTTTGGGCTTTATTCTCTCCCCGGCTGGATGGATTATTCTCTTTTTTGCAGAAAATAGCAGAAAATCTCCGGTGAAACCTGGGCTTGCCCCAAGCTGGTCCGGCCAAAATCCCCATGAAAATCGGAACCGCCGGTTACAAGCAGCCCAAATTTCTTGGCCAAACGCCGGAAAGACTGGATCTGCCCGGGGGTATGAGTAGGATAGTAGACCTCGATTCCGGCCAAACCACGGTCCACCAAGGCCTTCAGCATGCTTTCCCGGCCCATCCGCCCGGGGTGGGCTAAAACCGGAAAACCGCCGGTATTGCGGATCAAATCTATGGCCTCAAAAGTTTCGATCTCGCGATGGGGAAGGTAGGCAAGGCCTTCCGTCCCCAGGTAATAGTTGAAGGCCTGGCCCAGGGGATCTTCTCCGATGAACCCCTTGGCCTTCAAGGCTCGGTAGATATGGGTCCTGCCCACAAACCGCCCATTGCTCAGGCTGACTACATCATCCCAGGTAATGTTGGCACCAACCCGCTGTAACCGTTCCACCATGCCGCGGGCCCGGTCCAAGCGGGCCTGCCGGATCCGGTCCAGCTTGGCTACTAAATGCAGGTCCCGCCGGTTAAAGCCGTAACCTAAGATATGGACTTCTTCCCGGCCAAAATCCGTGGCTAATTCCACGCCGGGAATAACAGGTAAGCCGTATTGTTCGCCCGCTGCCAAAGCCTGATCCAGCCCATCCACGCTATCATGATCCGTCAGGGCAATACCTTCCAAGCCCATTGCGACCGCTGCCTGCACCAGTTCATCGGGAGTAAGGCTGCCGTCGGAAGCGGTGGAATGGGTATGCAGATCAACTCCCATTGGTCAAGACTCCTCTGCCAACTCGATGCTGGCGCCAAGTTTGGTCAGGGTGGTAAAAAAATCGGGAAAGGACTTACTGATATGTTCAGCCCCCCGGATGCACAAGCCCTGCCGGGAAGCCAAGCCGATGACAGTCGCGGCCATGATGATGCGGTGATCATGGTGGGCATCCACGGTCACACCACCGCCATAACCGGCGGGAGACCCCTTGATTATGAGTTCCTCCTGGCCTTCCTCGACGCAAACCCCGATCTTGCGCAACTCGGCGCCGAAATCGCCGATACGATCGGACTCTTTAAAGCGCAGGTTACCCACATTGTAGAAGGAGGTCTCCCCCTCGGCAAAGGCCGCCGCCGCCGCCAGGGCCAAAACCGCGTCGGTGGCCTCGTCCCCGTTGAAACGAATTCTCCGCAAGGGCTTGCCGCCTTTTATAGAAACGGTCTTCCCGTCATAATCATAACTCAGATCAACGCCCATTTGCACCAGGCCATCCAGGACCTTACGCTCCCCCTGGGCATCGGGATAAAGCTCACTTACCCGAACATCAGACGGCAAAACCGCTGCCGCCGCCAGCAGAGCCGCGGCCCCGGGATAATCCCCGGGCACACGATAAACCCGCGCTTGATACCGGGCGCCGGCAGGCACGGTGAAAGACAGCCGCTCCCAATCGGCCGCCACCACAACACCGGCCTCCGCCATCACCGCCAGGGTCGTCTGCAAGGGCGGCTTGGAGCGCAGGCCGCCGACAACCCGAACGGTCAAGCCCTTGGGCATAAGCGGCGCCACCAGGAGGAGGGCCGTGGCAAACTGGGAACTCTTTGCCCCGGAAACCTCTACAACCATCCCGCCTTCACAACCCTGCCCTTTCAGGTGAATGGGCAGACGGCCGCTATTGGCCTGCACCTCCACCCCCAATTGGGTTAGGGCAGCCAAAAGGTCATCCTGGGGACGCCGCCCCAAAGAGTCCATATATTCGGTGGTATAGACCACGTCGGGCAGCCAGATGCCCAACGCCAGCAAGAGGCGGAGGATTAAGCCGCCATTGCCCGGATTCAAGACGGAAACAGCCCGTGGCGCGCCGGCAAAGCCCCGGATGACTAAACGGTCCTCCGCCTCCCTAATCTCAGCCCCCAGGGCCCGGCAGGCGGTAATCAGGGCCCGGGCGTCGTCGTTCCACGCTGGCCTGATGACTTCGGAAACACCATCGGTCAAGGCAGCTAACCAAATGTACCTGCTGGTATAATTTTTGGAGGGCGGCGCCGCCACACTGCCCATAAGGCGCTTTGCCGGTTTGACAATTGCAAGCATAACCCAGTTCCCTCCTTAACCCCCGGGAATCGCCAGTCATTTCGAAAAAACCCGGTAGCCCCTTTTGGTCAGGATCTCTTTCGCCAGGGACAAACTGGCCTCATCCTCCACAGCCAAACGCAGAGTCCCGGCCTCGCCCTCCCGAACCCGCAGAATTTCAATATCTTTAATGTTGATGGCGGCGTCGGCCAAAAGGTTGATCACTCCCGCAATGGCGCCCGGCCGGTCCTGAATCTGCACCACCATCTCGTAAAGCAAGTGGATAAAGCCCTTGTTCTTTTGGGGTACCTGCCGCCGGACCTCGTCCCCCCGGCGAAAATAGCTCCGGAACTCCTCCTCGCAATCATCCCGGATGATCCCGCGCAGTTTTTTTAATTCTTCAAGATAATCATCCAGCATCGCCAGGACCTGTGTCTTGTTGGAAAAGACAATCTCCGCCCAAAGTTCCGGCGAGGACATGGCAATCCGTGTACTGTCCCGAAATCCCCCTGCGGCCAGGCTCAATGTTCCCGGAAGCTTGGTTTCGGCGTTCCCGGCGGCATTGGCCAGGCTAACAGCAGCCAAATGCGGAAGATGGCTTACAGCCGCCACCATCCGGTCGTGCTCCTCCACCCCCAGCACCAGGGGATGGGCGCCAATCAACTGCAATAGCCCTTCCAGCATGGCCATAGCCCGCTGGCCGGTGGTCCTTGTCGGTGTCAGGATATAGACGGCGTTTTCAAACAAAAAGGGGTCAGCTGCGGCAATCCCGCTGCCCTCCGTGCCCGCCATGGGGTGTCCGCCGATGTACTCCACACCCGGCGGGAGGATTCGACCGATCGCTTCGGCCAACTCCCCCTTGGTGCTGGCCACATCCGTCACCACCATCCCGGGTTTCAGGGCGGGCAAGGCCTGCCTGAGGACAGGCAGGACACTCCGGATCGGGGTGGCAACAATAACAAGGTCAGCACCCTCCACCGCCTCATTTAATTGCCCGGGGGCGATCTGCACCGCCCCCCGGGCCATTGCTTCTTGGCGTGTTGTTTCTGAAACGTCCCAGCCCCGGACCTCAAGCTCCCCGCCATGGCGGGTCAATGCCATTCCCAACGAACCACCGATCAGGCCAATTCCCAGGATGCAAACACGCTGCGGTTTCATAACCTGCGACCCACGGCCTCTGTCACCGGACGGAGGCGTTTGATAATCTCCCCGAATTCAGCTGGGGTAATGGACTGGGGCCCGTCGGAAAGGGCCTGGTCCGGTTGGGGATGGACCTCCATCATCAAGCCATCGGCCCCAGCGGCAATGGCCGCTAAGGCGAGGGGCTCCACCAGATACCGTTTGCCCCCGGCGTGGCTGGGGTCCGCAATGATCGGCAGATGGCTCAATCTTTTAATCAAGGGAATGGCGCTAACATCAAAGGTGTTGCGGGTAGCAGTCTCAAAGGTCCTGATGCCCCGCTCGCATAAGACCACATCATAATTGCCTTCACTCATAATGTATTCCGCGGCCATCAACCATTCCTCAATGGTTGCAGACAGGCCGCGCTTTAAGAGGACCGGCTTGCGGGCTTTACCCACCTCCCGCAGCAGGGTAAAGTTCTGCATGTTCCGCGCCCCAATCTGGAGCATATCAGCGTATTCCACCACCGTCTCCACGTCCCTGGGGTTGACAACCTCGGTAACAAAGGGCAGCCCGGTGGCCTCCCGCGCTGCCGCCAGCATCTTGAGGCCCTTCTCTTCCAACCCCTGGAATGCGTAGGGTGAAGTCCGGGGTTTAAACGCCCCGCCCCGCAGCATGCTGGCGCCGGCAGCTTTGACTGCCTGTGCCGTCGTGATGATTTGTTCCTCATTCTCCACTGCGCAGGGGCCGGCGATTACTACCATTTTCTCCCCGCCAAACACCACCGGACCTGCTTTAACCAAGGTAGCCTCCGGATGAAACTCCCGTCCTGCCAACTTATACGGCTGAAGAATGGGGACAACCTTCTCCACGCCCTCCATTGCCTCCAGCGATTGGATGACCACCGGCTTTTTCTCACCGATGGCGCCAATGACCACCCGTTCTACGCCTTTGGAGAGGTGGATCTCAAACCCCCATTCCTTCAAGCGCGCCTGGACCTGGTCCAACTGTTCCTGGGTGGCTTTGGAATTCATCACCACAATCATCTTGACATCCTTCCTTTCTACCATCCTACATTTTTTCCTGGATTATATCGGCAAAATCCCAAACGACCGGTCGAACCGGGGGGATTTACCTTCAAAGAGTTTTTAAGAGCCGGAACTGGCTAAAACCTCCTTTAGCGCCTGGAGAAATCTGGTGTTTTGCTCCGGAGTCCCGACGGTAACCCGAAGATGCCGGGGCAAGCCGAAGGAGTCGGCCATCCGCAGGATCACACCCCGCCGGAGCATGCCATCATAGACCAGCTTGCTCTCCACAGGCACCTGAAAGAGGATGAAATTGGCCTGGGTCGGCAGGTAAGTTAAACCCAATTCCGTGAGACCACGGTAGAGCTGTTTTTTGCCCTCGGCATTCAACCGGCGGCTCAAGGCCACGTGTTCCTTGGCTTGTAAAGCGGCTATGGCCGCGCGCTGGGCGATAATATTGATGCTGAAGGGCTCCTTCACCCGTTCCAGCCATTGCAGCAGCGCCGGATGGGCGATGCCGTACCCCACCCGCAGGCCAGCCATGCCGTAAATTTTGGAGAATGTTCGCAAGATCAGCACCCGGCCGCTCTCCAACAACTCCCGACCTCGGCCATAGTCGGCCTCATCGTCCACATAATCGCTGTAGGCTTCATCAATCACCAGCAATACCCGTTGGGGTAGGCGGTCGAAGAAGTCCCTCAGCTGTTGCCGGGAGATAATGGTCCCCGTCGGATTATTGGGGTTACAGATAAACACAGCCTTAGTCCTGGCGGTCACCGCCGCCGCCATCCCTTCCAGGTCGTGGCGGTAACCGTCCGCCGCCGGCACCGTCACCACCTCTGCCCCCATGAGCCTGGCCGCATACTCATAGACTGAAAAGGTGGGTTTAGCCACAATGACTTCATCACCGGGGCAAAAGTAGGCTTCGGCAAAGAGTTTAATCACCTCATCGGAGCCGTTGCCCGGAAAGATCCAGGCGGGGTCCAGCTTCAAGTGCTCGGCTAAGGCCTGTTTCAAATGATACCGGTTACTGTCAGGATAAAGATAAACAGCGGGCGCCGTCTCCTGGATGGCCGCCAGCACTTCTTTTGCCGGGCCCAAGGGGTTCTCGTTGGAAGCTAGCTTGATCACGTCGGTGAGGCCAAGCTCCCGCTGGGTCTCTTCAATGGGTTTCCCAGGAATATATTCTTTAATCCCCAGTATTTCACGTCTGATTAGTTCTTCTTGGTTGTTCATCCTTCATTCCTCGCTTTGCACCGTCACATTCCCCTGCCGGTCGGGCCTGAGCACCTCCGCACCCCGTAGGTAGATATGGCGAATCTCCTCAAGGCGTAAGGACGTATAGGCATGGATCAGCACACGGATACACCGTCTGGGTGCGCCGGGCCGGTCCATCTCCACTGCACCCAAGAGGGGCAAGTCAGCCCAACCCAGCGCCCGGGCGGCTTTGGCCGGAAACTCGGCATGCAAATCCGGCGTGACGGTAAAAATGACGCTTACGATATCATCCTTCGTTAATCCATTGGCCTCAGCCATTTGCAGCAATAACTCCCGGGTTACTTCCAGGATGCCGTTCCCATCGTCGGCGGGCGCAATGGTGGCACCCCGGATGCCCCGGACCCGAACCTGCTCCATGCTTCAACCCTCACCCGATGGCGCGGTGGCCCAGACCCACCGCCACCTCATCCAAGTGGAGCAGGCCCACGCCAAAGAACACAGCCACGCTCACATGATCGCCCCGCCGGGCTATACCCAGTTTTCCGCCGATATTCAAGCCAATAGCCTTGGTCATCACCTGGGAGATGGCTTCCCGTGCCGCGCCAGCCACTGCGCCTTCCTCGGCATGGCAATCTTTGATGATGCCTTCGCGTTTGCCCGCCACCACCGCCCGCTCCACCAGGGCCCTGACGGCAGTGAGGGCCTCACCGCCATAATCCACGGCGGCCGAATAAATCTCTTCCTTGCGCAGGGTTTCTTTCAGTGCCTTTTCCTCCTCGCGGCTTAAGGTCATCGCCATCTGCAAGGCAGCCCGCGCCACCGATTTGCTTCCCGTCTCCGACATGTCTATGCGCCCCCTCTTTACCTTGGGTAGCAAAAAAGCACTCCAGGGAGTGCGATGAACAAAAATCGCCTTACCTGCTGTTCTGCCATTCTGCAATTACTATGAGGATCATTCATTCCACAGTCTTGCCGTCCTACCGTTCTGCCGTCCTGCCAAAAAACAATTCTCCACAACTTGAAATCCTTAATAAGCTAAAACCCTTCAAGAGCAAACTTGCTTGCTACCTAAATTTTGTCTTTAATTGTAGCACATCTTGCTGCATCCGACAAGGCTTCTTGCGCCAAATCCGGATCACCCGCTGCCGGCTGCTGTCTTATGGCCGGCTGCTGCCGCTGCGCCGGCCAAAAAGCCCATGGCAAAGGCGGCCTGCAGGTTATATCCCCCGGTCAGGCCATCCACATCCACCACCTCACCGGCAAAGTAAAGTCTCTTGACCAGTTTGGACTCCATGGTTTGCGGGTTGAGTTCCTTGACAGAAACGCCGCCCGCCGTCACAATTGCCTCTGCCAACGGGCGGGGACGGCTTAAGGCCACCAGCAGGTCTTTAATGGTTTTGACCAACCGGCGCCGTTCCTCCCGGGTCACCTGGTGCACCGGCTTCTGTGCCGATATACCCGCCATCTGCAGGACAACCGGGACCAGACCACCGGGGAGCAGGTTTTCTAAGGCATTTTTCAGCGTCTTTCGAATGTGCTGGTTAAACACCTGTTGGATCTCCGCCGCAAGCTCATCATCACCGGCCTTAGGCGTTAAATCTATGCTGAGGCTGACCGATCCGGCCTCTTCCAACAAGACTGGCGCGATCATCTTACTAAGCAACAAAATGACCGGCCCGGAAAGGCCAAAATGGGTAAAGAGCAGATCCCCCGTTTCCGCACAGAGCAAACGGCCCCGCTGCAAGCCGCGAACCCGTACCCCCCGCAAGGCCAAGCCCTGCAGTTGTTTCACCCATTCCTCATCCGACTCCAGCGGCACCAAAGACGGAACCGGTGACACCACCTGGTGCCCGGCCTCCCGGGCCAAGCGGTAGCCATCACCGGTGGAACCAGTTTTGGGGTAGGAAGCGCCCCCTGTGCAGACAATCACCGCATCAGCCGCCAGAGTCTCTCCGTTCGTCAAAACGACCCCGCTAACCGTTCCGGCTGATATGCACAGGTGCTGCACTGCCCGTTCTTTCCGCCAACAAACGCCCATTTCTTGCAGGGCCCGCTCAAAACCATTGATGACATCAGTCGCGCGGTCGGAGACAGGAAAGACCCGCCCGTCGCCTTCCACCTTCGTTGGTACCCCTAGTTGCGCCAGGACTGTGCGGAGTTCCTCCGGGCCAAAGCGGTGCAGGGCACTGTAGAGAAATCTACCGTTCCCGGGGATCTTCCCGATTAACTCCCTTGCCTCCCCCACATGGGTCAGGTTGCACCGTCCGTTACCGGTCAGCGCCAACTTGACCCCAGGCCGTTCGTTTTTTTCAATCACAGTCACCACAGCGCCGGCCCGGGCCGCAGAAAAAGCCGCCATCAATCCGGCGGCGCCCGCACCAACCACAATAACCTTCAATTCCCAGCAACTCCCTTTACTCTGTGCCCGTCTGCTCCCAGCTGTTAAGCAGCCGGTGAATGGCAGGCAACACCTTCCGGGCCGCATCGCGCCCCTTTTGGATGCATTCCTTGCTCCTGTTCAGTTCCAACGTCCCCACATTGCCCACATCAGGGGTAATGACCAGATCCGCCTGCATGATCTGATCCGTATCCAAGCGGTTGCCCATGATATCCACTGTCTGGAGCAGCACATCCACCATATTTTTCGGCTGTGCCCGTTTAAAATCATGGGCAACATGGACCGCAATAACAAAATCCGGACCCATCCGCCGAGCGACGGTGACCGGGACCCCGGCCACCACACCGCCGTCCACCAAGATCCGGTTTTCATAGATAACAGGCGCAAAAAAGCCCGGGATGGAGATGGACGCCCGGACGGCCAGGTCAATCCGGCCTTCCGTAAAAACGACTTCCTGGCCTGTTTGGAGGTTGGTGGCCACCACCCAGACCGGCGGGGTCAATTCCTCCAACCGCTTTTCCTTCGTTAAAATACGGATTAGTTCAAGGACCCGGTCTCCTTCCACCAGCCCCATCCGGTGAATACCGATATCAATAAAATCCTGCCAAGGCAGGAACTCCACCAACTTTTCCAGGTAGTAAAGATCACTGCCGGCCCCAAAAGCCACACCCACCATAGCGCCCATGCTAGTACCAGCAATGGCATGAATTGGGATGCCTTCCTCCCGGAAGACCTGGAGCACCCCGATATGGGCCAACCCGCGGACTCCCCCTGCACCAAGGGCCAGGACAATCTTCGGCTCACCTGGACGGGTCATATGGTAATCCCTCCCTTGAAGCGTTCACCAACTTTGTTGATGGCCCGCAGGATCATCTCCTGGTGTTCGAAGCCGGGTTCCAAAAATTGCACACCAACGGAGTAAGCATATGGTTTCTTCTTTTCAGAACGGGTGCGCCGAACTACCCCCAGCAGGGAAACGGCCTCGCCTTCCAGGTTGAATTCCACGAGAATCGTCATACCCACCGGCAATTGCAGATCGGTCAAAAGGGTAATGCCCTGGTTGTTTAAATCACCGCTGGCCCCGGTTCCAATCTTCTCCGCCAAATGCTGCAGTTTCTTATCACGAAAACTTAACAACCGGTAAACAACAGGCACCATGATGGGGACCCGCGGCCTTTGCCGCCGCTCGGCGCTGGCCAAAATCCGCGGGCTCTCCAAAGTAATCTGGACCCCATCCAGGACCTCCCGGCCGATTATTTTACTCTTAAACGTAAACAAGCTGTTAGAACGGCCCGTCTGAATCGTCAACAAACGACCGGGACGAAACAGGCTAAACCAAGGACGGCCCTCCTCAGCCAACAGCAATTTGATAACTCCCGCCTCAAAAGACAAAATCCGGGCCGGAACAGTAATACGTTCCATCCGGTTGCCACTGTCCACATGCCGGTTGAGGATGAGCTCCAGCCGCTGGCCCGGTTGCAGAACACGCGCAATATCCTCGGGATTTAACTGCAAATAGGTGCCGCCCACTGGCCAAGTTCCCCCCTTTGGAGGAATTTTTGTCTAATCTGATAATTATTCGACAAAGTTAGCATAATTCCTCTATGCCGGAACTTGGCGCTCGAGTCCCGCCTTATCCTGGGCTTTTTCCTCCGGTTCCAGGACGGCATACTGCATTGCTTCTTCCAACCGCTCGACGGGGATAACCTCAATGACGCTTTCGTGCTTAAAGATCTCTTGCCAATTCTCCTTCGGAATCAAGACCTTGGTGGCTCCGGCGGCCTTTGCCGCCTCCACCTTGGCCGGTACCCCGCCCACGGGCAGAATGGCGCCACGGATGGAGAGTTCCCCGGTCATCGCAACTTTGTTATCGATCTTGCGCCCGGTAATGGCGGAGAAGACACCCACTGCCATGGCCATGCCGGCCGACGGTCCATCCACGGGATTTCCGCCGGGGAAATTGATGTGCAGATCATAATTGCGGGGATCAACGCCAAACCGGCGCAGGGCTGTTATCACATTCTCCACTGAGCCCTTGGCTGTGCTCTTCCGCCGGACCTTTCGGCCAACTTCCCCAATCTCCTCCTCATCAATCAAACCGTTGGTGATGACGTTTCCGGTACCGGCCGCCGTAGGAATAGCCACTACCTCCACCTCCACCAGGGTGCCGGTATTCGGTCCGATCACCGCCAAACCGTTGACAATACCCACCTGCGGAGCAGGAGCGATCTTCCGGTCGGGACGGGGCGAATACTGCCCGCTGTTGATCACCCACTCCATCTCTGCTTGACCAATCTCCCAGCGGTTCTCGGCCATGGCCAAACCGGCCGCCAATTGCACCATATTCACGGCCTCACGGCCGTTGGCGGCAAACCTGATCAGGATGTCCAGGGCACTGTCGGCGATAGTAAATTTAATCTTATCTGCTGCATTGCGCGCGATAATCCGGATCTCCTCCGGCGTTAGTTGCCGGAAGAAGATCTCCAGGCAGCGGGAACGAATGGCCGCCGGGATCTCATGGGGCATCCTGGTCGTGGCGCCGACCATGCGGAAGTCCGCCGGCAGCCCATTGCGGAAAATATCGTGAATATGCTGGGGAATATTGGGATCTTCAGAACTATAGTAGGCGCTTTCCAGAAAAACCTTCCTGTCTTCCAGGACCTTCAAGAGTTTGTTCAGTTGGATGGGATGCAATTCCCCAATCTCATCAATAAAGAGGATGCCGCCGTGGGCCTTCGTCACCGCACCGGGTTTGGGCTGGGGAATGCCGGCAATCCCCAGGGGGCCGGCGCCCTGGTAAATCGGGTCGTGCACAGAACCAATCAAGGGGTCGGCAATCCCCCGGTCATCAAAACGCGCCGAGGTGGCATCCAATTCGACAAACTTTGCCGTGTTGGAAAAGGGGGACAAGGGATTTTTCTTAGCTTCTTCCAAGACAATGCGGGCGGCAGCCGTCTTTCCAATACCCGGTGGCCCGTAAATGATCACATGTTGGGGATTGGGTCCGCACAGAGCGGCTCTTAACGCCTTAATCCCCTCACTTTGGCCGATGATCTCATCAAAACAGACAGGACGAGTCTTCTCCGACAAAGGCTCGGTCAAGGAAATGCTGCGCAAACGCTGAAGCTTTTCCATCTCCTTCCGGGATTCCCGGTCAACCGCCACCCGGTTGCTCTGTTGGCTCCGGAGAAGATTCCAGAAATAAAGCCCGATGACAATGGCAAAAAACAAGTTGACCAGCCCGATGATGTTGGCAGCATAGTCCATGAGAATACCTCCTTTTCATCCCATTCAACGTTTAGTATCTGCCAACGGGGCCGGTCTTATCCGACAATCCTGTCCCGGCTAAAGAGAAAACGGCCCGCCTTTTTCCCGGGCCGTACCCCAAATAAAAGAGGCCCGTTTGACGGGCCCCCCGTTATGCGGATTCTTCCTTCTTTTTCTTACGCGGTTCCACGGTGGTCAATAAAAGTTCCCCGGATCCTTCCACCATTTCTTTGGTCACGACCGCTTTCTTCACATCGCTCCTGCCGGGTATCTCGTACATCAAATCCATCATCATTTTTTCAATGATGGCCCGCAAACCACGGGCACCGGTATTCCGTTTGATGGCCAGATTGGCGATGCTACGCAACGACTCTTCGGTGAAGTCCAGCTCCACTCCGTCCATCTCCATCAGCTTCTTATATTGTTTGACCAAAGCATTCTTGGGTTCGGTCAAGATCCGGACCAAAGCTTCTTCATCCAAGGCATCAAGGGTGATAACAATGGGTAGCCTGCCGACGAACTCCGGAATCAAGCCAAATTTTAGCAAGTCTTCCGGCATGATCTGGCGCAGGATCTCCCCAACGGGCTTCTCCTGCCTGCTCTTGATCTCAGCACCAAAACCCATGGTCTTTTTGCCGGTCCGGTTCTCAATGATCTTCTCCAGTCCTTCAAAGGCGCCACCGCAGATAAACAGGATGTTTGTCGTATCCAGTTGGATAAACTCCTGATGGGGATGTTTGCGTCCTCCCTGTGGCGGTACAGAAGCAATGGTCCCCTCCAGGATCTTCAACAGCGCCTGCTGCACGCCTTCACCCGAAACATCCCTGGTAATGGAGGGGTTTTCCGATTTACGGGCAATCTTATCCACCTCATCGATGTAGATAATACCCTTCTCGGCCTTATCCACATCGTAGTCGGCGGCCTGAATCAGTTTTAACAGGATATTCTCCACATCTTCCCCAACATAACCGGCCTCCGTCAATGAGGTGGCATCGGCAATGGCAAAGGGAACGTTCAGAATCTTCGCCAGGGTCTGAGCCAAGAGCGTTTTCCCGCATCCTGTCGGACCCAGCAAAAGAATGTTGCTCTTCTGCAGTTCAACATCTTCAAAACGGTTCTCCGCATTAATCCGTTTGTAGTGGTTGTAGACTGCAACGGACAAGGCGCGTTTTGCCTCTTCCTGGCCAATCACGTACTGATCCAGGATGGCTTTGATCTCATGTGGCTTGGGGATATTACCAAAGTCCAGCGCAACTTCTTCATTGAGTTCTTCGTCGATGATCTCGTTACACAGTTCGATACACTCGTCACAGATATAAACCCCCGGTCCGGCAATGAGTTTCCTGACCTGTTCCTGATTCTTGCCGCAAAACGAGCATTTTAACTGACCTTTTTCGTCTCCGAACTTAAACACCCCTATCACCTTCTTTCTTTGACAGGTGGAGCACCTTATCCTGCGGATCCCATAGACGCTTCTTATCGTTGGTACTCTTATTTTTTCTTATTAAAAATTTCGTCAATTATTCCATATTCTTTAGCCTCAAGGGAACTCATCCAGAAATTCCGGTCCACGTCCCGTTCGATCTTCTCCAGCGGCTGGCCAGTGTGTTTGACCAGGATCTGGTTGCCAATCTCCCGTAGCCGCAGGATTTCTTTGGCTTGAATCTCAATATCCACCGCTTGGCCTTCGGCGCCGCCATGAGGCTGGTGGATCATTACCCTGGAGTTGGGCAGGGCATACCGTTTCCCCTTGGCGCCGGCGGCCAACAAGAGTGCAGCCATACTGGCGGCGATGCCCACGCAGATGGTACAAACCTGCGGCCGGATATATTGCATGGTGTCGTAAATGGCCAAACCGGAGTAGACCACCCCGCCGGGGCTGTTGATATAAAGGAAGATATCTTTCTCCGGGTCCTCACTCTCCAGGAAGAGCATTTGGGCGATGACCAGGTTAGCCACATTATCATCAATGGGACCGCCCAAAAAGACAATGCGATCCTTTAGCAACCGGGAAAAAATGTCATAAGACCGTTCACCACGATTGGTTTGTTCAACAACTATGGGAACAAGATTCAAATCAGGTCACCATCCTTACTCGGCTACCGCCTGTTCAATCACAAACCGCACGGCTTTTTCCCCGCGCAAAGCATCTTTGACAGCATCACGACGGGAGGGCTTCTTCATCTCCTTCTCCATCTTCGCTTTGTCCTTCGGCGGATAAGCAGCAAGCATCTTTTCGATCTGCGCATCCACCTCTTCTTCGGTGGGTTCCAGCCCCTCCGCCTTGGCAATGGCGTCAATCACCAGATCCGTCTTCACCCGTTTCTCAGCACCGGGCCGGAACTCCTGTTTCACCGTATCCAGATCCTTCTCGGCGTATTTCAGGTAACTGTCCAAGGTCAATCCTTGGTAGGCCAGGTTTTGCTCAAATTCGTGGATCATGCGGTGGGTTTGCCGCTCCACCAGGGTGTCGGAGATCTCGACGGTGGCATTTTCCACGGCCTTGGCCACCACTTCTTCTTCCCAAGCCGCATCTCTCTGCCGGATGGCAGCCTCCTCCATCCGCTTGCCCAGTTCTTCCCGGAGTTGTTCCATACTCTCATACCCAAGGACCTTGGCAAACTCCCCATCCAACTCCGGAAGTTCTTTCACTTTGATCTCCCGCAAATTAACCTTGAAGACCACGGGTTTCCCCGCCAAATCGGCCACATGATAATCCTCCGGGAAAGTAAGGTTGATCTCCCGCTCCATGCCGGTCTCCATCCCAATGATGGCATCCTCAAAACCGGGAATAAAGGTACCGCTGCCGATCTCCAGGGTATACCCTTGTCCGGCTCCGCCGGGGAAGGGCTTCCCGTCGAGGAAACCTTCAAAATCAATGATGGCGAAATCCCCTTTTTCCAAAACTTTTTTGTCAGAAACTACAAGCTCGCTATGGCGTTCCCGCAGGGACTGAAGGCGTTCTTCCACTTGCTCCGGGGTGACCTTCACCTCCGGCTTGGCGACTTTAAGTCCTTTATACTCGCCCAGTTTCACCTCGGGCAAGACTTCCACCTTGGCCTTGATTACGAAGGGTTTCCCTTCCTCGAAGGGCTCCACCACATCAAAGTGGGGCTGGTCCACGGGGACCAGACCATGCTCTTTGATGGCCTCGTCATATTTCTTGGCCACAAGAATCTCCACCGCATCTTCGTAAAGAATCCCCTTACCATATTGGGCTTCTATTATTCTACGGGGTACTTTCCCTTTACGGAACCCGGGGATGTTGATTTTTTTCACCACCCGGTGGTAGGCTTGCTCCAGTGCTTCGTCAATTTCTTCTGTGCCAGTCGTCAATTCTATGGAGACGAAATTCTTATCTAGCTTTTCCAGAGTTGATGGCATTTATGCTCCTCCTTGCTATATGTATATATCCTTTCGGATCAGCTTTAACCAGGTATAGTTTCGACAATGCACCAAGTTATCCTTTTAGTTTACTTAATTGTATAAATTCCTTCTGGACATTCTTTATATAAATACAACCAAAAGCCGATAAAACCTTCCCGGTTCCATCGGCTTAATTCTTGAAGTAATTGGTGCGAGAGGCGGGATTTGAACCCGCACGGTTACCCGCTAGATCCTAAGTCTAGTGCGTCTGCCATTCCGCCACTCTCGCAGCAAAGCTGAACCGTATTGAAATTATAGCACTCAAAGTACTGTTTCGTCAATGGAAATGCCCGTCACCGGCAGAAATAGCGCGTAAAAACTCAGATTATGCCCACCGTCAGGTGCTCCACTTCCAAAGTCACTCCCGGCCCAGCCACCAGCCCGATGTTACCTTCATTGACGTATTTAACCTGGGTGATCGCCACCAGCTTACCGTTGATAAAAACCTGAAGCTCATCCTGGCGCAGAGTTACTTTAAAGCGAAACCACTCGTCAATCGGCACTTTCAACTCTCCCGTCAGGATGATGGGATTGCTATAGTACTCGATGTCATCAAAATTTAACAAATAATAGTTGCGAATACTCTTCCCCTTCAGTTGCAGCAGTAAAACCGTGGCGCTGCCTTTGACCCGAAAAGCGAGGCCAAAGGTGTTTTCCGTGAAGTTATTGTCCTTGGCGAAAAGCCGATTTTCCCTTTTGAGCCGGACAGCGGCCTCCAAGGTAAAATCTTGGACGGTCAGGTTGCGACCGATATAATAATCCAAAAATCTGTGGGTCTTGGCCAGAAAGCGGCCGTCATGAATCAAAGAACCCTGCTTCAGTGTCCAGTTGTTCCGGTTGTCCAAAAAATCCTCCCAGAGCAAGGCCTCGTAAATCTCGGCCTTTACCGTTTCTTTTTCAAAGATCACATCTACCGCGGTGATTTTACCGGCCTCAATCTTCACTGTCCCGGACCAGGACCGCTTTTGGGCGGTTACCTTCACCTGGTACTCGCCGGGTCTCATCCCTTCCACTAGAGACGGCGCGTTACCCAACCGGCGCCCGTTGAAGAAAACGTCGGCGGTCTTGTCGGGACGGCCGCCGTCATAGACCACCACCCGTAAGCTTCCCACTTGGTACCGGAGGTCAGGGTTCTGCTCCTCCTTCGACTCGCCGTTGCCGACAACTTCACCACCGGAAGGCCCGGCCTGTTTCTCTGCAACGACTTCCGTGTCCTGGACAGGCGGGAGCAGGGTACTCCCCGTCTCGGCCCAAACCAAGGTCCCGCAGAATAAGATAGCTGCCAGCGCAGCCGGGAATAAACGATGCAATTTTATCCCCCCAACATTTACTCAATCCGGCAAAGGACAGTTAAGCATGACCAATCCGTCATCTTCTTGGTTCCCAAAGATTAATCCGCCACCATCTGCCTGCCACTTGACCAAGCTAGCCCTTGCCCCCTCGGTCAGTCGTTTATACCCTCCCCCCTTGGGGTCCAGCAAAACAAGATCCGCATCATAATAGTCGTGGGAGTAGGCAATCAGGGCAATTTTGCCCCCCGGCCCCAACTGCGGGTAAGCCAGTCGCAGCAAGCTGGAAGTTTCAATAACCTCCGGCCGGTAATCGGGGCCTTGCAGGCGAAGAAGCTGATCCTTTGTCCCAAAGTCCGCCACCACCAGGAAACCGTCGCCCGACGGCAACCAATCAAAGAAAGAAATATATCCAATGTCCCCGATGATCTGCTCTTCTTGGGTCCCGTCGGGATTAACTACATACAACGCGGAACTGCCCGAATGGTCGGAGCAAAAGGCGATCCGGTCGCCCTGGGGCGACCAGCGAGCATCTTGGATGTTGTAGCCCTTACCGCCCAAAAGTTTTAATTGGCGCTGGCCCCACCAGTAGACGCCCACCTTGTCCCCATCTTCCTTGGTGACAAAGGTCAGGAAGGCCTTGGGGTCCGACGGTGACCAGCGCAGGCCGGTGGCCTCTTTAATTTTAAAATCCACGCTGCGGAGGACCTTCCCCGAGCCGAGTTCCAAGATATTTAAACGCTTACCGGTAATCCTTCCCTTTTTATCCTTAACATACTGCCCAAGGGCCACCTGACTGGCATCGCTGGACAAGGCGAGCCCCCAAAGGTCTTGCCAGCCGTCATTGAGCTTAACAACGGGTGCTGCGTATTTCCCCCTTTCAGGCTTAAAGCGGGGCCGGGGGGAAGCGGTATAAACCCGGTCCCGGATCTCCGCCCAAATCCCATAGACACCCATCTTCGCCAACTCCGGGGTTTCGGCGATCACCTGTTCCAGGGACTTGCTACTTAAACCAGCAATAAAAGCCTTGAACTTCTCGGGGCCCAACTTTTCGGCAATGTGCCGGACAAAGAGATAACTCTGCCGGTAAAAGCCGGCAATCAAACGGTTCTCCGTGGGGTAACCCGCATACATCTGCTCCGGCGATAAAAACTTATCCTCCACCATCAAGGTGCGGTACAGGGATAGGTCGGGTGCTTCCTGGGGAGCCAGGTGGTAATATGTATAGTCGGACATTCCTTCCATGAAAAACAACGGTAACCGCGATTGATTCTCGTACTGAAGATAATGGGTGTACTCGTGGCCCAATTCGGCTAAAAAACGTGCTTCCGTATTATAGTCCCGCATCCAAATGTTATACCAAAACAACGCGGCCGCCCATTCTGGCATCCCAGTATCATACTGCATGTCATAGGCGTTCTTGTAAAGCAGGACAAAAACCTTTTTCTGCTTTAATCCGTAAAGCTCATTGACGGTATCAGTGATGGTCTGAGCAATGCCAGGAAGTTTATCCCAGAAGACGTTCCGCCGTTGGGCAAAGAAGGTCATCACCCCGCCAGGCTGGACATACCACACGCGGCGCAGGTAATAGACCATTTGAGGCGTATCGATCACCCGGCCCGTCCTGTCCTGAAAGCGGAAGTGAAAATAGAGAACAAAATCCATAAAATGCTTGTTCAACTCAATCCGCGGGTCATCATCCAGGGTGATCGCGAGGGTCTTCTGTCCCGGCTGCAGGATATAACTGCGGTTGGTCTTAACCTTCTCCGGCTCGGCAAAGATTTTCCCGTGCCAATACTCCAGGTTGGCTTGGACCAAGCCGGGCTGATCTGGTAAGGCCAGCTCCAGCCGGATCCCCTTTTTCTCCGCGCTGATCTTAACCGTCTCCGGGCCCAGTTCAAGTTGGGGGCTTAACCCCCCGGTGGCCAAAACGGCCGATCCGGCCAGGAGTAGAAGGCACAATACGGAAAAAACTCCGCGACGCAGGCGCATCTTTAAACCTCCGCTCAAAGTTGGCAAGATGTGGTTGTTCTCTCGTATTGATTCAAGTCTATAGCCGCCGATTCCTGCCTTTTTTTACTGGAAAAGAAAAAACCCTCTCTATGAGGGCTTTTAAAGGTTCATCCGGCAAAGACATGGTTGCCGATGCGGTTGTAGACCGGGCGCTGCCAAATCCACCGGGAGGTGGTTTTGGTGGGATTGTAAAAGTAAAGCGCCCCATTGGTGGGATCCCAACCCTTTACCGCCAATTCAGCTGCACGTTTTGCCTCTCTATCCGGTGTCAACCAGATCTGCCCGTCCCGCACCGTACAGAACTCACCTTTTTTGAAGACAATCTGTTCTAAGCTCTTAGGAAAATTAGGATTACGGAGACGGTTCAACAAAACAGCACCCACGGCAACTTTTCCCGCGAAGGGTTCACCGCGGGCCTCGGCATAAATCACCCGTGCCAACAGATTCAAGTCCACCTGGGGCTCTGCCTTGGCCTGCGTCTGTAAAGCCGCGGCAGGCTTGGTCTGGGTAATTGCTGCCTGAGCAGCCGGCGTTTGGGTTGCCGTGACCTGGGCAGCCTGGGCCGAACTAACTTGCTTAGCCGGATTCGTGACCGCTTTGCTAGCATCAATCCCTGTCTTTTCGGACTTTAGCCGGACTGCCGCGGCCCAGGCCGCTGGTTGTTCCCTCTTCTGCCGGGGCCGGGAGACGCCGTCGCTGGTTTGGCCTTTGGCTTTTTCTGTTGCCTGCTCCGACCGGCTCCGGGCGGATGCCGTCCGGACTGTCTCCGGCTTTGCCTGGCTTGGCAGGCTAAAGATCCCAAGGATATTCCAGATCAGGCAGGCCGCGATGAATCCAGCAACGCTGCGTGAGGCATTCCTATACTTGTCGTAAATCATCTTGGCCCCTCCTTTCCCATGACAACAAGAATCGTTTATCTATTATAGCATGGGATACAGCGGGGCCGAACAAGCAATGTTATGGTCTGATGCCAGATTATTCCCGGCCGGCGGCGAGTTAGCAAAACCTATTGCTTCGCCGGTTTCTCCGCCGGCACCAACTCAGCAATTAAGATTTGCCGCACGACCTCCGGGTTGGCCCGGCCGCGGGTGGCCTTCATGACCTGGCCCACCAAGTAATCAAAGGCTTTGGCCTTGCCTGCCCGGTAATCGGCCACCGGTCCCGGGTGAGCCGCCAATACAGCGGCAACAAGCTCCTGTAGTTGTTGGACGTCACTGATCTGGGCCAAGCCCTGCTCCCGGATGATGGTGTCCGGATCCTGCCCGGTGTAGAACATGGTCTCCAAGACTGTCTTCGCCGTGTTGCCGCTGACGGTCCCGGCCGCCAGCCGTTCCAGCAAAACAGCGAAATCCCGGGGCCTAATCTTGACGGCATCAATCGCCGTCTTCTCCAGGTTTAGGAGACGGGAAAACTCCCCCAACACCCAGTGGCTGACGGTTTTAGGATTCCCGCTAAAGGATTCGACCACCGCTTCAAAATAGGCGGCCAGCTTCTGCTCGGCGGCGATTAACCAAGCGTCATGGGATGCCAGCCCCCACTGTCTGGTATACCGGTCATACTTGGCATCGGGCAGTTCAGGGATGGTCCTGCCGATCTCCTCCACCCAGGCGGAGGAGATCACGACCGGCATCAGATCGGGGTCAGGATAGTAGCGATACTCGTGGGGCTGCTCCTTGGGGCGCATATAGACCGTCATCCCGCTCTGCTCGTCCCAAGCCCGCGCCTCCTCCATCGCCAGGGGAGTGCCGGACGCGGCCAGCTCCATCTGCCGCCGGATTTCATAGGCCAGGGCGGCCTGCACCGCCCGGAAGGAATTAAGGTTCTTGATCTCCGCCCGTTTGCCCATGGCCTGCTCACCTACGGGCCGGACGGAGACATTGGCGTCGCAGCGTAAGGAGCCTTCCTCCATTTTGCCGTCAGAAACACCTAGATAACAAAGGATGCTCCGGAGTTTCTCCAAAAATAGCTTAGCTTCTTCCGGAAAGCGCAGGTCCGGCCCGCTAACGATCTCGATCAAGGGAATCCCGCAACGGTTATAATCAATCAGCGCATATTGGGCGCCGGTGATGCCGGTACTGCCGGCATGAACGGTCTTCCCGGCCTCCTCCTCCAGGTGGATGCGGGTGATCCCCACCCGCTTCAAGCCTTGCTTCGTCATGATTTCCAAGCAGCCCCCGGTGCAAAGCGGCTGGTGGTACTGGGTAATCTGGTAGGCTTTGGGCAAATCCGGATAATAGTATTGCTTGCGGTCAAATTGACAGGTAGAAGCAATTTGGCAATTCAAAGCCAGCCCCGCTGCGATGGCATACTCCAGCGCCCGGCGGTTCAGGGCAGGTAAAGCGCCGGGCAAGCCCAGACAGACGGGGCAAACCTGGTTGTTGGGCGGGGCGCCGAAGGTCGTGGCACACCCACAGAAAACCTTGGAGGCAGTGCAAAGCTCCGCGTGGACCTCCAGGCCAATCACTGCTTCATATTCCACCAGCCCCACCTCCCTCCGGCGGTGTTGCATGGCATGACGCTGCCGCTTGTTCATAATGGTAGGCCACTCGCAAAAGCAAAGGCTCGGACAAGGCCGGCCCCAGCAGTTGCATGCCCACAGGCAGTCCATCAACGAATCCACAGGGCAGGGAAAGCCCGGGCAAGCCCGCCAGGTTGGCGGGGACCGTACAACAATCCGCCAAATACATTGTTAAGGGGTCCCTCTGTTTCTCCCCCATCATCCAAGGAAGCACCGGCGCTGTGGGGGTCAGCAGCAGATCACAACGGGTAAAGGCCGCCTCCAGTTCTCGCCGGATAAGGGTTCGGACTTCCTGGGCCTTCCGGTAATACTCATCATAATAGCCAGCGCTTAAGACATAAGTGCCAATCATGATGCGTCTTTTTACCTCTGGTCCAAATCCCTCCTGTCGGGTCCTGGTGAACATTGCCAGGATATCCCGGCCCGCCGCCCGGTGGCCGTAGCGGACACCGTCGTAGCGCGCCAGGTTTGAACTGGCTTCGGCCATGGCAATGACATAATAGGCCGCCACCGCATATTCGGTGGTCGGCAAGGAAATCTCCTCTACAATAAGTCCTAGGTCTTGCAGGACCTTGAGCCTGCTTCTTACCTTCTCCCGCACGGCCGACTCCAGGCCTGGACCAAAGTATTCCGCCGGCACGCCAACCCGCAGTCCCTTAATCTCTTTATTCAGCCCGGGCAATGTGGGTATAAACTCCGCCGGCAAAGTGGTCTGGTCATAGTCATCCCAGCCCCCGATGGCATCGTAAAGGAGGGCCAAGTCCCGGACTGACCTGGCCATGGGTCCAATCTGCTCCAGGGAGGAGGCGAAGGCCACCAGCCCATAACGGGAAACCCGTCCGTAAGTCGGCTTGAGTCCCATTACACCGCAAAAAGCCGCTGGCAGGCGGACAGAACCACCAGTATCCGACCCCAGGGCCAGCGGCACCGCCCGGGCTGCCAAAGCCGCGGCAGAACCCCCGCTGGATCCGCCCGGCACATATTCATGTCGCCAAGGATTGCGCGTGGGCCCGAAAAATGAATACTCGGTGGTAGAACCCATGGCAAATTCGTCCATATTGGTCTTGCCGACAACCACTGCCCCGGCTTGTTTTAACCGCATGACAACGGTGGCGTCATAAGGCGGGACAAAATCCTGCAACATCCGAGAGGCACAGCTGGTTCTGATCCCGGCGGTACAGATGTTATCTTTAACCGCCACCGGGATCCCCGCCAGAGGGGGTAGCGGCTCCCCCCGCAGCCGCCGGCGGTCTATGTCCGCGGCTTGCTTAAAGGCTTCCTCGGCGCACACGGTGATAAAGGCATGCACCTTGGGCTCCACCGCTGCAATCCGTTCCAAACAAGCCCGGGTCAGCTCCACCGCGGAGACAGTCTTTGCTGCTAAAGCCTCCGCCAACTCGGCGGCGGTCATGTCAAGAAGATGCAAACTCCATCGCCATCCTAAATGTCCTAAAACTTATCCTAAAAATTACACCAATACTTATCTTACCAACTCACTTTATGCCGGGTCCTCCAGGACCGGCGGCACTTTGAAGAACGGGCCTTCTCTGTCCGGGGCATTGGCCAGTGCCGCTTCCTGAGTCAAAGAGGTTTGGACCAGGTCCTCCCGGAAGACATTCTGCAAGGGCAGGACATGAGAAGTGGGAAAAACATCGCCGGTTGACAACTCCTGCAGTTTTCCCATGTAAGTCACGATGGTGGCGATTTGCCCGGTAAAGAGCTGCTCCTCCTCCGAGGTCAGCTCCAACCGGGCTAGGCGGGCCACCTGTCGTACTTCCTCTTGGGTCAGCATTGTCCTTTGCCCGCCTTTCATTCGCTGTCACCGCCTGCCAAGAGCCGCAGGAATTCTTCCTCCGACAAGATGGGGATTTTCAGCTCCAAGGCCTTTTGGTACTTGGAACCAGGATCCGCACCCACGACGACAAAATCGGTCTTCCTGCTCACCGAGGAACCAGGGGTTCCCCCTTGGCTGCGCAATTTTTCTTCGGCCTCCGCCCGGGTCATGGATGTAAGTGCCCCAGTCAGCACCACGGTCTTGCCGGTGAAGTAGCCTGTACTGACCTTCGTTGCCCCTTCGGCAAAGTTTACCCCTGCCACTCGCAATTTCTCGATGACGTGGCGGTTCTGCTCCTCGCCGAAAAAATGGATGATGCTATCAGCAATAATTCCGCCAATCTCCGGCACGGACAACAATTCTTCCTTCGTGGCACCCATCAACCGGTCTAGGGTGCCAAAATGCTTTGCCAGGGTTCGGGCGGCCCCTTCACCCACGTGGCGTATGCCTAAGGCGAACAAGAGCCGGTGCAATGGGTTGTCTTTGGATCTTTGGATGGACTGCAAAAGATTCTCCACGGATTTGGGGCCAAAGCGTTCCAGCGGCAACAAGTCGTCTGCTTTTAAGCTGTAAAGATCGGCCACATCATGGATTAGCCCCGCATCCACCAGTTGGTTGACGATGGCCGGGCCCAAACCCTCAATATTCATGGCGTCACGGGAAGCAAAGTGGATGATACCCTCCCGGATCTTGGCCGGGCAGGCTGCACCCAGGCAGCGGGCCACCGCTTCGTCCGGCCCCCGGTAAACCTCGGCGCCGCACTCAGGGCAGTGGGTAGGCATGACAAAAACGGTCTCACTGCCTGTCCGCCGTTCCGGCAAAGCCCGAACCACCTCGGGGATGATATCGCCCGCCTTACGGATCACCACACTGTCCCCAATCCTGATATCCTTAGCCCTGATATTATCTTCATTATGCAAAGTGGCGCGGGAAACGGTGGAACCGGCCACCCGCACCGGCTCCAACACCGCCAGAGGGGTAACAGCCCCTGTCCGGCCCACATTGACGCGGATCTCCTTAATCCTGGTGATGACCTCTTCCGCTGGGAATTTATAGGCAATCTTCGACCGGGGCGCTTTGGCCGTTGCTCCCAGGGCCGCCTGTTGCGCCAGGTCATTGATCTTCAGCACAATGCCGTCGATCTCGTAGGGCAACTCGCTCCGGCGCGCCTGCCATTCGTGGCAATAGGCAATGGCCGCTTCAATATCCTCACAGTAGCGGTAATTGGGGTTGATATGAAAACCCAAGTCGGCGATTCTTTGCAGGGCCTCACACTGTGTCTTCGGCATCTCGCCTTCCATCTCCAGGATGTCGTAGAAAAAGCCGTCTAACTGCCGGGTGGCCGTGACCTTCGGGTCCAGTTGCCGCAGGGAACCTGCGGCGGCATTGCGCGGGTTGGCAAAGAGAGACTCCCCGGTAGCCTCACGGGCCTGATTCAGCGTTTCAAACTCCTTCTTGGGCATGTAGACTTCACCCCGGATAGCCAAGTAGGCCGGGGCTCCTTTTAGCCGCAGGGGGATCGAGCGAACGGTCCTAATGTTGGCCGTGATGTTCTCGCCCTGGATCCCATCGCCTCGCGTGGCGCCCAGCTGCAGGAGGCCGTTGCGGTAGGTTAACGCGACGGTAAGCCCGTCAATCTTTAACTCCGCCACATAGGAAACGTTCTGCACATTTAAAAGCTTTTTCACCCGTGCGTCAAAATCACGTAAATCCTCATCGGAGTAAGCATTGGCCAAGGACATCAACGGCACGGGGTGGGTCACGGTCTCAAACCCCGCCGCCGGCGCACCACCCACCCGCTGCGTCGGTGAATCCTCGGTCACCAGTTCCGGGTAGGCTGCTTCCAAGGCCATGAGTTCCTGCATCAAAGCATCGTACTCGGCGTCGGTAATCTCCGGCGCATCCAGTACATAATAAAGATAGTTATGGTGTTCGATCAACTCCCGCAACTGCCGGGCTCTGTCCCAAGGACTTGTCACACTACCACCCCCAACAACCCATCATTCCAGCAGGAAACAACTGTTCGGAAACGCTGTAGAAGATTCGCCAATTCCACCGGCTTTTCCTGCGTTACCCTTGAATCCGGCGCATCTCCCGGGGTTACCCCGTACGTGTTGCCGTGCGAAAAAATTATGACAACACTCAACTTTAAGCAGGGAAATTGCCTAACCGGTTGAATTAGAGAAAGTATATGGGAATTTCGTGCAGTGTTATTCATGACCAAAACAACGATTATTAGAAATTCCTGAGAAAATTTGGGCGGGAGTGATCCTGGTGGCTGATGTAAATCCATTATTCTTTATCATCTGTGATGACGTCCGGTTGGAACTCGGCGGGAAAGTAAGCATTATTGGCGAGTTCAGCCAGGTCCAGGTCCCCTGTTTGCCACAGACCGTACCCCTGTGTGTGTTAACTAAGTGGTCCGGCAAGCCGGGAACGCGCGGTACCGTAACGCTGCAAATGCTTGCCCCGGAAAATAATACTCCAGTGACAATCGGTCAACAACCGGTTAACTTTGCCCCGGGCGATTTCGATCTTACCTATGCCGGGACCGTCACAAAGATCCCCTGGCAGTTCCAGTCGGAAGGGCTCTACACCATCCGGATCCTTTTTAATGGTGAGGAAAAAGGGCATACTTGGCTTATGGTGAAAAAGGAAAGCTTTGGCCCTGGCCCGGGTGAAGAGCTTGGAAAAACCCTAAACTAGTATTAAGCTGAAACCCGAAAAACCTTTGGGAACAGATTAACCCACAGGATAGAGTGAAGCTATCTTTAGGCCAGTAGTATCCTGTGGGTCATTATTTATGCACTGGTTCTTGGATGCGGTCTAGTCAGACAGCGTTATTCTTTACCACGCACATGTAGTCGCTTCCTCCCTTGGCGGCTCGGGGTTTATCCCTTTTCTCTCTAAATGTCTGAGATACGCCACGAGAATTCCCAGGGGGATAAGGTTTAAGAGGGGAATGACACTCCAGACTGAGTAGGCCAGGGCCGGCAGGTAAGATAGCCCCACCGACCGGGCAAAGGACCAGGTCATGGCGAACATAATGACGCCGTAGACCACAACGCTTCCCAACAGGGCTAGTTTACCCCAGAAAAACAATTGTTCCAGCTGGGCCGGGAATAGCTGCAATCCCCGCAACACAGCCACAATACCCGCAGCGATGGCAATAACCCCGATCCAACTTAGGAACAGTCCAAAAAACGACGCCACATACCGCTGATAACACCGGGCCATTCCGGACATGCCTGCACCTCCCATACTCAATTTCTCTTCCCCGATTAATCCCGATTAATCCGAACCGCTTACCTAATCCTATTTCCCCATCCCCGCCGTCATGAATCTAAGATAAACAAAAACCATCTTTGTGAAGATGGCTTTTTTCGGGGGAAAAGTATGATTACCAGAATTAATAATGCTTTTTGCATATGACGTCTATATAGTAATTACTCCTAATACAATTAAACTGATTTTGTCATTTTGGATGTCAAAGTGCAGATAATAGCTACCAATATTGTCATCAGAATAATAATAATTTACTTCTTTAGCCTTACCTTTTTGGTCGTAACAAACTACTCCATTACTTCCGTCAAGAGTACCATATAGATACTTTTCGCCTTTTTCACACCGGGAATTTTTCTCACATGGGAATTTACTAAGAACTGAAGCCAAGCTATGCCCCACTTCAATACCACGGGAGCCTTTGAAACCTTCTTTATCTATCCTATTGTACTGAATATTGAGGCTCCCTCGGTTTGCCGGACACTCAGTTAAGAGGTAAAATGATTCAAAGGAGCTGAGTGTAAATGGGGGAAAAAAGGAGAGTGTACTCTAAGGAATTCAAGGAACAGGCGGTACTTTTATCAGAGACCTCCGGTAAACCGGTAAGAGAGATCGCTCATGACCTGGGGATCTCCGAAAACATGCTTTGGCGATGGAAACGTGAACGCCGGGAATCTGGCGATCGAAGCTTCCCTGGCCAAGGGAATCGTCAACCAGGGAACGAGTTAGAAGAAAAGATTCGCAAGCTCGAAGAAGAATTGTCTACGGTAAAGATGGAGCGTGATATCTTAAAAAAAGCGGTGGCCATCTTCTCACAACCTCAGAAGTAAAATATCAAATTATACGCGAGCTTGCTGTAAACTACAGCATTGAGAAGATGTGCCGTTTTTTGAAAGTCTCGCGTAGTGGGTATTATGATTGGTTAACCCGAGGTGAAAGTTCCCGAAGTAAACGCAATCGAGAGTTAGCTTTAACGATCAAGAAGCTCTATTACCAGTACAAAGGAAGATATGGCAGTCCCCGTATCCATAATGAGTTGCAAAAACAAGGAATTAAATGTGGCAAAAGCAAAGTTGAAACTCTCATGCGTCAGATGGGGTTAAAAGCCAGGGAAAAACGGTGTTATAAAATCACGACAGACTCAAAACACAATTATCCAATTGCTCCAAACCTTTTGGACCGTAATTTTCAAGTGAATGCTCCCAATCAAGTCTGGGTTGCTGATATTACATACATAAGGACCATGGAAGGCTGGCTGTACTTGGCTATCGTCATGGATTTATACTCGAGAAAAATTGTTGGCTGGACAATGTCCAATTCATTAAGTTCTTCTATAGCTATCGATGCTTTACAGATGGCGATTCGTAACCGGCGACCACAAAAAGGTCTTATCCATCATTCTGACCGTGGCACGCAATATGCCTGTAATTCTTACCGAAGACTTTTGCAATGTAATCATTTTGTTTGTTCAATGAGCCGCAAAGGCAACTGTTGGGATAACTCTCCAGCCGAGAGTTTTTTCAGCACACTAAAGATTGAATGCATTAATGATCGTATTTTTCTGACTAAGGCACAAGCCAAACGGGAAATATTCGAATACATCGAGATTGATTACAACCGTAAACGATCTCATTCTTCAATTGGGTATATGTCCCCGGAAAACTTTGAAAAACTTAGATTAAGTGCTTAATTTGGTGTCCGTTTTACCGAGGGAAGCCCATCCCATGAATTCATTCTTCAACGCACCCCGCAATAAAGAATTGCAAACATTCAACATTGCTTGTGCCTATAAATTTAACTTGTTTCAATATAAAATCTCAATTTCGATTTAACGGTATACTATCTTCATTAAGTTCACGATTGGCACTATAAATATCCCCATTATTGCTATCTACATAAAACATCCCAGCAGGTGAATCCCCAAATACAGCTTCAATATAGTAAAACTTTCTACCTTTGAAAATCACATCTTCCTCTGGATAAGCAGTTACTTCTACACCATCAGGGGTAGCACAAAACTCTTCAACTAACCTAACGGCTTCTTCGTGGGTTATAATTTTTTGCTGGTCATCTTTTTTATCTTCATCAAAAATCGTTGTTTTTTGAGAGTTTAATACTTGCATTTTAGCGTTGAATGAATTTGTATGTTGCCTAAAAAGTGATGTAATCATAGATGTTTTTGTAAAAACAACGCAAATACTAATTATTAACACCGTTACCATAAACAAGGTTACCTTTTTCATCGTTACCCCCAGGTTTTCAATAGTTTACAATCACTTATACAGTATTTGCTCTCAGCGTAATAGCAAAGGAAAATCCGCTTAAAATTATGCCAATACAAATAGCCAAAAGATTTTTTCATTGTTATTCCCACCTAATCCCATCAAATAAAAAGCAACGTCTTATAGTACCAACATACCATAGAAATTAATAAAATTGACCCATAACCGAGAAAAAGCACAGAGAATGTGTAAGCAATCAATTGCTGTAGTACAACTTACCAATGCGAATCAAGGCGATTTTATTCTTTTCTGTTTCAAACGATAGAATAATAGAACCCTCAGGACTTTCCGGGTTGCTGTTACAAACATAGGTTACAAGGGATACTTCATTATTCTCATCATATGTAATATATCCGTATTCTGCATCTGCTTCGGTTCCATAAAGGTACCTGTATCCGTCTTTCCTCTCACTATTTTCGTTATAAGGGAATTTTTTAATTGCGTCAGCTATATCTTCTCCCACCTGAATATCGCGGGGGCCCTTGAAACCAGGTTTATCGATGGTTATTTCTGCAACTATATGTTCCTCGGTAATTGCTTCAAATCGAATTGACCCAAAGTCATAGTAGTAAATGATTATTTCGAAACCAAAAGCATCTTCAATAAAAGATTCTGTCTTGTGGGGTTTACCGAGTATCCTTTCAACTTCACTTTTTCCCATTCCTAATTCCAGGTTAAGAATCTTGGTTTCTTCTTCAGTAAATACTTTTCGTTCCGCATTAATAACTGAAGGATTCGCGAAATTGTTCTTTGGACGACACGTCTTCCAAATTATCACTACAGCAAATATACTGATTATGGTTAAAAGCAATATGCGCAATAAAGCTTTCATTAGTTACCACTCCCACGGAAAAATTATTTGATAACCCGTAACTGCATTACTCCTGTTGGATCAATTAAATCTGGTCTGCGTTCATAGGAACGGTATTTCTTAGCAGGTACATATTTATATGATTTGTTTGTTGAAATGGTAAGACTCCCCTCACATGAACCATCAAAAACCTCAAAATGTAACATACAATTAAAAGGTTTTCTTCCACCGTTATCCATTAATTCCCCAATAATTTGGCCTTGGAAAACTCTACCCTCTTTAATTAATGCTTTAATTTCGCAATAGCGTACAATAGAACCATCATCATTTCTCACATAAATAGCTTGAGATTTTTTATAAAACTTTGGGCTAAAATGAATTATTACACCGTCAGCAACAGCTAATACCTCTCGCCCCGGTTCGCCATAAAAGTCAATACCTGCATGATACCTTCTCCGATTTATAATCTCTTTTTTAGTAGTTTCATCATATGTTTTTCTTTCGGATCCAAATTTTCTGCAGTCATAAGCAGGAGTCTTATCATACCCGCCTTTTAAAGGTTGAATCCATTTATCTTTTCTTTTTTCCCAAAATTCTTCACTATATCCTAATCTTTGTTTTACCCCTTTCTTTGGATTCTTACATAGTCCACACATTTTACAAAAGTCATCAATTACTGATTTTTTATTTTGCACCTGAGCAGGGAGAATCTCCTTTGCCCCCACAGCTCCTATCCCTGATAATTGCGGACTCGGGTTCTGGCCGTCATCAACGAAGTAAATAGTTCCTCTCCCTGTTTCACAGTAGTTCTTTGATGATTTCAGCAGGACAGGAAACCCAGCTAAAAGCACATCTCTTTTCACAAACTTCCATTCCCCAAGCTTAGGCACACATTTGCCACTGCTTCTATTTGAACACCCTTTAAAAGTTCCATCCAATTCATTATCCGTACTATTCGCTTGGGCAAGCCCCCGGATGTATCGTTTGTGGTCTTTTACTTTCAATCTTATTTTTTCAGACCCGCCGCAAGTACACTTAACTTGAGCAGTTGCCGTAACATATGTATCTTCCCATGGATTCATTCGTCAAAGCACCTCGCAAGGCCAGTTTTTTATAGGATTTTCCCCTTATTTTATTAGCACCTTAACCACTGTCTTTCTTTTTTTATCACAAAAAACTTTGAC
Organism: Firmicutes bacterium UBA3943; assembly: GCA_002385625.1. Taxonomy (GTDB): domain Bacteria; phylum Bacillota; class UBA4882; order UBA10575; family UBA3943; genus UBA3943. The sequence goes on along the minus strand of DGDV01000007.1, from coordinate 1,602 downwards.
ATGTTTTTCTCCATCCACGATCTGAAAATCCCAATAACCATTATTAACCGCAATTTCTTTAATCAGCGATTGATCATAAATATCTTTTGTCCCGGTTTTGGCGACATAGAAAATGGGGTACGTCTTTTTGTTAAATAGCTCCACCTTCTTCACAGTAAATCCATGCTTGAGAAAAACCTTTTTCGTTGGATGGTCCCATTTTTCGATATTGGTTATGACAACTTTGTCACTTTGCTGCTCTGTCCCAAACTTCACTTTAACCGGAGTAAGGCGGTTTGTGTTGGTTCCGTCGCCAAGTTGCCCTTTGTTGTTTGCGCCCCAGGCCCAAACATCCCCGTTTTTATCAACGGCAACAGAATGGTCCCAACCACCAGCAATTGCTTTAATGTCCTTCAGGCCTTTGACAGTCTTTGGCTGATAACTTGTTTTTAAAGAACCATTTCCCAACTGACCATGATCATTATCTCCCCAAGCAACAACCGTCCCATCTTTTTTAAGCGCTAAGGCAAAAGCATAGCCCTGGCTAATTAAAATAGCATTATCAAGCCCTGGTACTTTTGAAATACACTCACCTGAACCCCAGCGCCAAACTGTACCATCGGATATAAGGGCAATTATTCGTCCCGACGAGCCGAAGGCTTGGTTTACATTAGAAACAAACTTTACTTGGCATGGCTGCGCTACGGTATCCCCCCGCGACCCTATTCCAAGATCAGTATCTTTATTCCAACCCCATGCCCATAAAGTTCCATCTTGCTTAACCACCAAATAGTAGCCTAATCCACTTGTAGCTTGTTTAGCGTTGTCCATCTTTTCAACCATTACCGGTACTTTTTCCTCTACCAAACCTTCGTGTACTTGACTGTAAATATTATTTCCCCATACCCATACAGTCCCATCCTTCCGAATGGCCACTGAGTTAAAGAAACCCGCACCTATACTGGTAATATTATTTAATTTTCGTACTTGAACTGGTATACTCGAATCATTTTTTGCTCCATTGCCAAGATTACTACTTGCTCCCCAGACCCAAACAGACCCATCGTTTTTCAAAGCCAGAGAATGGAAATGTCCGGCAGCAATAGCAATTACACTTGTTAAACCATGAACCTTAACAGGGATATTTCGATCGACATTCGTCCCATCGCCCAGTTGACCATAGTCATTATTACCCCAGGTCCAAACAGACCCATCACTTGCCAAAGCTAAAGTATGTTCATACCCGGCTGCAACAGCTATTATCCGCTTATCGAATGTCTGGTTTGCCCCAAACCCAGTAGATATTGGTTGAAAGATAACAGTCAGCAAAAACAGGGCGATAACTAACATCGTTACTTTTTTCACCATTAGCAGCCCCTCCAAACCTACACCTAAAAAAATTCATTTCAAGTTCTTGTAGACAGGTATCTTAAAAACCAGTGGTTTATCTACAGATAATAAACCTTCCGCATATTTGGAGCCTTTATTATATGCATCCCGTATACTAGTGGCGTATTGCATTCTAGCTATCTTGTGTTTTTTGAAATATTCAATATTCCACCGCATTGTATATAAAGTGTCTCTCCCGGGAGTCTGTAAAATAGCTGTCTCTTATACACATCT
>DGDV01000041.1:455-7148 GCA_002385625.1 Firmicutes bacterium UBA3943 | reverse complement strand
ACAAAATTATTGACAGACCCACATAAAAAGGGGCTGCCTTTTTAGGCAGCCCTTTTTAAAATGTTAAATTCTTTTTTTGCGTCATCAAGCTTGCTGTCCATCGGTATCAGGAACTTGCTTTCCCAAGTCTTCCAGGGATTTTTTATGCGGTTCAATGGTTTCTTTATGCGGGAGAATAAGGTTTAAGATGATACCGACCAGAGCAGCAAGGGCCATACCACCTAACTGGAATTGGCCAAACTGGATTTTGGCGCCGCCGATCCCCAAAACCAGAATTACGGAGGAGATGATCAAATTCCGTTTATCGCTGTAGTCGATGCCGCTTTCCACCAGAGTGCGCAAGCCGCTGCTGGCAATGACGCCAAAGAGCATAATACAGATACCCCCCATGACAGGCACGGGAATACTTTGGATTAATGCGCCGAATTTATGGAAGAAGGAAAGGATAATGGCCAAAACAGCGGCGCCACCGGTGACCCAGACACTATATACTTGGGTAATTGCCATTACACCGATGTTCTCGCCATACGTTGTGTTGGGCGGACCTCCGAACAGGGCAGCCACTGAGGTGGCGATTCCATCGCCCATTAAGGTCCGGTGCAGGCCGGGATCCTTATAAAAGTCTTTGCACGCAACTTTACTTAAGACGAGAATATCGCCGAGGTGTTCTGCAATGGTGACCAAAGAGACTAAGGAGAAGGCTGTTATGGCACTTAGGTTAAATTGAGGCGCTAAAAACTTGACAGTGCCAAACCAAGAGGCTTGGTGGACGCCTTCCAAGTTAACCTTGCCAAGCAACGCTGCGAAGATGTATCCGCCGGCAATACCAACCAACACGGGGACCACAGAGAGAAAACCCCGGGTAAAAGTAGAAGTAAGTACGGCAATTAACAAGGTAACTCCTGCAATGGCGAGGAAGGTGAGGTGGTAGGTGTCGGTTCCTCCCTTGGAAGCCATTTCAATCGCAGTGGGAGCCAAACCCATTCCGATGACAATAATTACCGATCCGATGACTACCGGAGGAAGAACTTTATCCAACCATTTAAGGCCGATCTGTTTAATTATGAAGGCAACCAAACAATAGATGAGACCGACAACAACGGCACCGCCCATGGCGTAGGCTACCCCATATTCTTTGGAGATTACTTGCAAAGCGGCAATGTAAGCAAAGGACGAACCAAGGTAAGCCGGAACTTTGCCTCCGGTGCAAAGGATAAAAATGAGTGTACCTAAGCCGGAAGTAAACAAAGCTGTTGACGGATCCAGACCAGTTAAGTAAGGAACCAGGACGGTTGCACCGAACATGGCAAAAAGGTGTTGGAAACTCAGGGGAATCCACCTGTGTAAAGCAGGTTTTTCATTGATGCCAATTACAGGACTCATTGTTCACCTTCCGTCTTGATTGTTTTGGCCACTCCCGGCGGATTAGGCATAAAAAAACTCCTCTGCCCGGCCGGACAAGGAGTGTTTTGCAAGTCAAACCATGCACTCTTACCGGCCTCACTGGGCCGCCTTAAAGAGTAACCTATCAACATAAGTCTACTGCTTGTCCGGAATTTTGTCAACTAAATTTCTCTGTGGTCCGGGGACCGGATTCGCCAGGACAATCTGGATCATTTGTACCACTGGGTAGAGGAGGGCGGTGGCGGCTGAGACGATGCCCGAATCATTGGCCAGCAGGGCCGCAGCGCTGCCCACGACGGCACTCCAGGACCCCTTGAAAGAGGCGGGGAAGCCAACGGCCAGCTTGGCCAGGTGCCCCCACGGCCGGTAAAACAAGACCCAGAGAACGATAATGAAGCTTAACAGCGCTTTAGTCCAGATAGTATACTCGATCAGCGTGAGATTCATCCGGATCTTTCGGAGAAACAAGGGGAATGCGCTGGAGATACCGGAGTTGCTAATCAGCTGTGCCAGTTTTCCCAGGTGGGACTGGCTGGCACCGCTGCGCAACAGGTCAGTCAAGCCCATTGTTGCCACCAAGAAAAGTGCAACTCCTACCGCCAGCGCCAGCATTCGTCCCCGCCGGATTTCCTTTTTAAGGAGTAGAAGCAGCATAACCACATACGCTACGGTGAGGGCGATCCCCCCGCCCACATTGGAGCCGAGCCAGGGGGCACCTACTATATATACCCAAAATGCATAAGATAATCCGATTAATACCACCAATGGTCTTTTAAAAGCGGGAAAGCGGTCCAGCACGGTGGCGGTACCGGTTAAGGAAGCCCCCAGGAGGATACCCATGTATTCATTGCCGATGCCGTAATAACGGGCGCCGCCGATGGGCCCGAACCCCAAAAGGGAATAGCGCATCAGGGGGGAGCCAAGGAGGATGTCACTACTTAGACTTAAGGCAGTGACCAGGGCAATCCAACCGATCATATAGTTTGCATGAATTTTCAGCCGGGAGGCCAACAAACCAACGACAGTGGCAAAAGCAATGAGATAAAGGGCTTCCCACACAACTCCGTGAAAACCCAGGAACGGATGGATGAGCAAGGCCAAAGGAATAGCGGTCAGTCCGGCCAGGGCAGCGCGCAGGCTGGTGTAGATTTGCAGCCTGCCCGGACGGGTCAGGATAATAGCCAGGGCGGCAAGCACCAGGATGATTTGGATAGCCACAAAGCCCTTGAGGACCGGCCTCCGGGTGTTATTGACGGCGATGAGCCGTTGGTTCTCCTGTTGAAGCCAGGCTAAGGCAGCCCGGTGGGGCCGGGCGGACAGGGGGCGTCCCAGGAGCTCCGGCGGTAACGGGATGCCGAGATGGGCCAGGATGGTGGCTTGCAGATCAAAACCGGAGATGATCCCGGGCCAGCGGGTGCTGGCGGAGTAAAGAATGCCCGGAGTTACGCCAGGACCGGTGAGGATGACAGGCAGTAATTTTTCACCGCGGCTGAGGGCGGCCTCGGAAGGAAAGGGTGATACCCAAAGCATTAAGGCCGTTTCTGGAGTTATTTCCCGTTCTACGAGACCAATAAACCGGTCCAAGCTCTGTAACCCCTCGCGAGCCAGCTGGCGGTACCGCTCTGGGGTTAGCAGGCTACGGTATTTCTCCAGACGGGAGGTATCGCCTAGTTCTACACCGATAACATCGGCCCGTTCGATGAAGGACTTGACCTTGGCCAGCAGGCGGGGGTAGTCGGTTTCCAGGCCAAAAGGCTTTGCAGGATTGATCTGCAGGAGGTCATGGCCCAGCGCGCCCATGGGGATAATGCCTTTCCGATTGATTAAGGTTAAGGCAAATTCCCGGCCCGGCTTGTCGGTATCGGCGTTGCCGACCACCGCGGCCTTTTTGCCGTGGGCCGCCAGCAGGCTGCCAAAGTAACCGATGTCAGGCTTTTGCCAGCTTTTTGTGTTGTTCTGGAGTAAACGCGGCAGATCCAGGAGCACGACGGTTTCATCGGTGACCGATGTACCGGTTCGACGGTAAAAAACCTGCTTGGCAGTGCTTTGCTCAAAGGGTTGGTCTGACTGGAGGACTAGGCCGGAGTCAGCAGAGCCGAAGGCCCGCTCCCGGGCGCCCAGAGTGGCATAGGCATTGGCCGGGGTATAGGCCCCGGCGGTTCGGTTGTTCATGATTCCCAGGGCGCCTCGATGGATTAGGCTACGAAGATTTGGCAGATCGGCTTCGGCCAGATCGGTGAGGGAGATACCGCCAAAGAAGAAGATAATGACTTTTTTGCCGCCGAAGGCGGGCGGAGGCGAAGCGGCAATGGTAGATAACGCCAAACAAGTCAAGCACAGGAGTAAAACTATGAAGACTGAGGTAAGACGGTGTTTTCTTATGACAACTGTCACAGCAGGTTTAAATCCCTCTTTCGTAGATTTATTTTGGAAAATAAAAGATATATTGGGGCGGTTGAGGCCGGTATCTTGCCCAAGCGAGCCCCATCCAGCTATGGCCGGAAGTCCTTTCGGTCCTTGACTTTGCCGTCGTGATCCATTACAATGAAAAATAGTTTTATCATAGCCAAACCCCATAGCAAAAGGCGATGACAGGAAGAGTAGTGCAGGTAACGGGTTCAAGAGAGCCTCCGTTAAGGTGGGAGGGAGGCAACAACGGCCAGCATGAAGATCATCCTTGAGCTTTCCGGTTGAAAGGCGGGTCTGAGTAAGCCGGGACGGTACGCCACCGTTAACGGCGTCGAGTTGGGCGAGAATCCCTCGCCAAATTGGGTGGTACCGCGGTATAATGCCGTCCCTTTGTGGGACGGTTTTTTTGTTGCCTGTCCTGATTATCTTGATTATATATTTATCTTGCCGATTTTAAGGAGGTTTTAACCATGGGTAAATTTCAAGAGGTGGATACCAAAAAGCCCATGAGCCGCCGGGAAGAAGAAATCCTTTCCTATTGGTCCCGGGAGAACATGCAGGAGCGCAGTGTGACGGAGCGCGAGGGTGCTCCCAGGTTCATCTTTTACGAAGGTCCCCCCACGGCTAATGGCAAACCTGGGATCCACCATGTATTGGCGCGCACTCTGAAGGACAGTGTCTGCCGGTACAAGACCATGCAGGGATATCAGGTCTACCGCAAGGCCGGTTGGGATACCCACGGGCTGCCGGTGGAGATTGAGGTGGAGAAGCAGCTGGGCATCTCCTCCAAACCGGAAATTGAGAAGTACGGGATTGAGCCCTTCAACCAAAAATGCCGGGAGTCAGTCTTCACTTATGAGAAGGAATGGCGGCGGATGACCGAACGCATCGGTTATTGGCTGGACATGGACAATCCCTACATTACCCTGGACAACAACTATATTGAGAGCGTCTGGTGGATCCTCAAACGCTACTTTGATGAGGGACTGATCTATGAAGGTCATAAGATCATGCCCTATTGCAGTCGTTGTGGCACCCCCCTGGCCTCCCACGAGGTATCTTTGGGCTATAAGGATGAGACTATTGACTCCATCTACGTCAAAATGCGGGTGGACGGAGCGGAAAACGAGTATTTCCTGGTCTGGACCACCACGCCGTGGACCCTGCCTTCCAATGTGGCCTTGGCAGTGCACCCGGAATACACCTATGTCCGGGCCAGGCGTCCCGACGATGATAATGTTTATATCCTGGTGAAAGACCGGGTGGCTGCGGTCCTGGGCGGGAACGTGGAAATCCTGGAGGAGTTGAAAGGATCGGATCTGATCGGTACCGGGTATGAGCAGTTATTGCCCTTCATGTCTGTACCGGGCGATAATGCCTTTAAGGTTTATGGCGCCGAGTTTGTCTCCACCGAGGACGGTACAGGTATCGTTCATATTGCGCCAGCTTTCGGCGAGGACGACTACCAGTTGGGCCGGAGATATGACCTTCCCTTCCTGCAACCGGTGGATCAGGAAGGGAAGTTCACACCGGAGATCAAACCCTGGGCCGGCCAGTTCGTCCGGGAGGCGGATCCGGATATCATCAAGCACCTCAAGGCCGAAGGGAAACTTTTTTCCAAGGAGCGGTTGACCCACTCCTACCCCTACTGTTGGCGCTGTGATACACCCCTTTTATACTACGGGCGCAAGTCTTGGTACATCGCCACCACGAAATACAAAGACCGGTTGTTGGCGAACAACGAGAAGATTAAATGGTTCCCGGAGCACGTGGGCAAAGGCCGGTTTGGCAACTGGCTGGAGAACCTCATCGACTGGTCCCTCTCCCGGGATCGCTACTGGGGCACGCCTTTGAATATCTGGCGTTGTGAGACCTGCGGTAAGTTGACCTCTGTTGGTTCCCGGCAAGAGCTGGCGGAGCGGGCCATCGAACAGGTCGATCCTAAGACGGTGGAACTGCACCGGCCTTATATCGACCAGATTCACCTGACTTGTGAGTGCGGCGGCCGGATGACCAGGACTAAAGAGGTTATTGACTGTTGGTTTGACTCCGGGTCTATGCCCTATGCCCAGTGGCATTACCCCTTTGAGCACAAGGACGACTTTGATCAGTTGTTCCCAGCCGACTTTATCTGTGAAGGCATTGACCAGACCCGTGGTTGGTTCTATTCGTTGTTGGCCATCTCCACCTTCCTTTTTGACCAACCGGCATTTAAGACGGTGATGGTCAATGACCTGGTCTTGGATAAGAATGGCCAGAAGATGTCCAAATCCCGGGGGAACGCGGTGGACCCCTGGCAGTTGCTGATGAAATACGGAGCCGATGCCACCCGGTGGTACCTACTGGCGGTTTCGCCGCCGTGGATGCCGACGCGGTTCGATGAGGACGGGGTCAAAGAGGTTTACGCCAAATTCTTTGGCACTCTGCAGAATGTCTACTCCTTCTTTACCCTGTACGCCAATATTGATGAAGCGGATCCGGCCACCTATGACATTCCCGTGACGCAGCGGGAGGAGATCGACCGGTGGGTGTTGTCCCGGTTGAATTCTTTAATCCGGCAAGTGCGCATGGATATGGAGAGCTTTGAATTAACCCGGGTTGTCCGGGCAATCCAGAACTTTGTCATTGATGATGTCTCCAACTGGTATGTCCGCCGTACCCGGGAACGGTTCTGGGCTTCCGAGATGGACACTAATAAGAAAGCGGTCTACCGGACCCTTTGGGAAGTGCTGGTTACCACCGCCAAACTAATGGCGCCATTTGCTCCCTTTATGGCGGAGGATATTTACCAGAACCTATTGACCGGCGGGGACAAGAAGGTCTCCGTCCATGTGGAAATGTACCCGGTGGCCGACGAGACCTTGATCGACACGGAACTTG
>DGDV01000041.1:0-369 GCA_002385625.1 Firmicutes bacterium UBA3943 | reverse complement strand
AGACCTTGATCGACACGGAACTTGAGACCAATATGGGCCTTGTCATCGACCTGGTTTCCCTGGGCCGGGCCATCCGGAATAAGGTGCAGATCAAGGTTCGCCAACCCTTGACTACGCTGATGGTGGACGAGAAGCACCGAGCGGCGCTGGCGCAGATGGAAGGGTTGATCAAAGAAGAGTTAAATGTGAAGGCCATCTCCTATATCAGCAACCCCGATGCCTATGTGGACTATACTATCAAACCCAACTTCCCTGTCCTTGGCCCGAAGTACGGCAAACTCCTAAAAGGAATCGGCACGGCCTTAGCCCAGGGGGATGCGGCAGCCTTCGTGAAGGAGTTGCGCAGCTCAGGCCAGTTGAACTTGGTGG
>DGDV01000035.1:7536-18338 GCA_002385625.1 Firmicutes bacterium UBA3943 | reverse complement strand
TTAATGTCAGCCCTGTCGAGATCAGGGAATTTGTGAAGTTTAGTAGAGACTATGTTGGCTGCTCCCTCTGGAACTGGTTTGAGATGAAGCCCGAGACTTGGCTGGCCTTTGCGGAAGAACCGGCGGAGGCCAAGACGGAAGAACCGGAGGCGGCATCACTATCCGGCGGTGGAGAAGAACCTGCCGGAGAGCAGGAGGAGGCCCTGGAAGAAATGGACCAAGAAGTCAAGGAGGTGGTAAACGAGGAGGAAATAAATGAGGAAATCCCTGCTGATTAAGGTTGAATTTGCCTTGCCGCCCGGCTCTGGGCCGCGGCGGTTTTTTATTTAGTTTAACTACTAATTCATCTATGATATGCCGGGGGGTTGAAAATATGTCAACAAAATTGCCCACAACCTGTGGATAACTAACAATTTTCTTTACTGCACAAAGAAAAATATAATTTAACCAAAGGAGGTTTCCGACGTTACATGGCGAATTTTCTGTTTGTAAAAATTAGACAAGGGGGCAAGTGCGATGGGGTTGTTCTGCCGGCGGAAGAATATTGATGAATTTTTCGGTTCAATGAGAAACCGGAAAATTTTCGTGGTTGCCTTAACGGTGCTGTTGATCGGTGTGGCGGTTTCGTCCAAAGGGCTGGCCGACAACACGGTTCGGCTGGTCCGGATGGAGCCCGGCAGAGAAGTTCCGACCAAATCCAATCTGCTGTTCATCTTTTCCTCAGACGTTGTGCCCAAAAGCCGCGTGGGGAAGTACATGACATCAAACCAGATCAAGTTCGTACCGGAGGTTCCCGGTAAAATTCAGTGGGAAACCCCATCCCGGCTTCGCTTCTATCCTGAAGTAGCCTTCCGGCCGTCCACCTCATATACGGTGGAGATCGCAAAAGACTTGCCCGGTTTGCTCAAGAAGACCTTTGTGGGTCCGAACACGTTGAAGTTTACTACAGAACGCTTTCGTATTGTTGAGGGCAATGTGAATTTTATCTATAATCCTTCCCGCCGTAAGGGCCTGCTCTTACAGGCGTGCGTTACTTTTAACTTTCCCGTGGCCAAGGAGGACGTCCAGAAAAATGTTCTGCTGACCTTTGCTGATACCGGTAAACCCATCAAGTTTACGGTGCGGATGGCCAACGGCGGTCGGGAGGCCATTATCACCAGCGGCCTTTTGCAGCGTGAAGACAGCGATCGGAAAATTAATTTCAAGATCCTGCCCACCCTCCGGTGCTCCGGCGGTAGTATTGGTCTGAAAGAGGGTTTCGAGAAAACCCTGGATTTTCACCAGAAGAAAGCTTTGGCAGTTAATGATGTTACGGTGGATGCGGATAACAGCCCGAATGCCATCCTGATCCGCTTTTCCGAACCGCCGGACCCGGAGGCAGTGGCCGATTTTATTACGGTAAAGCCGGCGGTAAAATACCGGATAAGCGTAGACGGGGAGACGGTTTCCTTACGTGGCGATGGGTTTAAGCCGGGCCGCCGTTATGAAGTGCTTGTAGCCAAGGGGCTGCCTTCATTGAACGGTAAACCGCTCACCCGGGATTACCGGGATGCGGTGACCTTCCCCGATTTGGAACCCAGCGTTAGCTTTAATGCGCCTGGCCGCTACTTATCAAGCCGGGGCAATCTCAACATCGGATTGGAAACGGTTAATATCGCCGAGGTTGAAGTGGAGATTGCCAAGATTTATGCCAATAATATCGCTGCCTATCTCCATCAGCTGAATGGAAACGGCCGGGTTTACAGCTATCAGTTGGATCGTTTCGGTAAAGTGCTGGAGCAGCGGAAGATTGCCATTGCCAACGTGGAGAATGAATTTGTCACAACTCCTCTGAACCTGCGGGAATTCCTGGCGGACAAGCGGCGGGGGATCTTCCAAATAACCGTTTGCGACCCGGAACACCGTTGGCGTAGCAGCTCCAAGGTGGTTATTGTGACTGACCTGGGGATTTTGGCCAAGTTTGGTGAAGATGAAGTGGTGGTCTGGGTGAATTCTCTGGACACATTAGCACCGAAACCTGGTACCCGGGTTTCCCTAGTTAGTTATAATAACCAGGAGCTTGCCTCCGGGATTACAGACAGCCTGGGCCTGGTCCGGTTCAGCGGATTGCGCCGGGAACTCAAGGAATTCCGGTCTTACCTGATTGTGGCGGAGAACGGGGATGACTTCTCCTTTGTCAATCTAAAGGACGGGCACATTAGTAAGACCGACTTTGCCGTGGAAGGACGGCCCAATCTGACCGAGGGTTATGAAGCCTTTCTATATACGGACCGTGGCGTTTACCGGCCGGGTGAGGAGGCAAATCTTGTAGCGGTGGTGCGTGGGGTTAACACGTCGGTGCCGCCGGAATTCCCGGTCCGGCTTACGGTGACGGGTCCCGACGGGATGGTCTTCCGGGAGTACCTCTCCAATACCAAGCAGGAGGGTATATGCCAGTTTAAGCTGGAATTTCCTGATTATGCCCGGACCGGTCGTTATACGGCTGCATTGTATGTGGCCAAGGAAGCCATTGGCAATACCGCCTTTAATGTTGAAGAGTTTATGCCGGACCGGATTAAAGTGGAAACTGCGCTGGATAAGGAGAGTTACCAGCGGGGCGATACCGCCAAGATCACTGTAACCGGGGTTAATCTCTTTGGGCCGCCGGCTACCGGACGGCGGGTGGACGTTGCCGTCCGGCTGGAGGGAGTACCCTTTAGCCCGCCGGATTATCGGAGTTATACCTTTGGTGAACCGGGTAAAGACTTCCGTGTGGTGGAGGAGGTCGTGGGCCAAGGTGAGTTGGATCTGCAGGGGCGGGCGGAGTTTGCCTTCAATTTTCCTGATACCGTCAATCCGTCGGGTATGATCCGCGCCATCTTCCAGGCCACCGTGACAGAGGACGGAGGACGGGCGGTGAGCAGTTACAAAGTGGCGGAGTTTCATCCGCGCCGGGCATATATCGGTCTGCGCCCCAGGGGAGAGGATTACGCCAAGGTGGGTGAGGTTTACACCATTGACCTGGTGGAGCTGGACCCCGAGGGTAAACCCTTGGGCGATACCGAACTGGATGTGGAACTTTACTCTGTGACCTGGAACTCCATCTATCGCCGGGACAGCGACGGCCATTATACTTATCATTCCGAACGGGAAGAAGAAAAGATTGATACGGCAAAGGTGGTTTTGACCGGCGGAAGGGGCTCCTATGATCACCGTCCGACGGATTGGGGCTGCTATAAACTGGTTTTCATTGACCGGAAAACCGGGGCGCGGAGCTCCTACGAATTTTACGCCTCCGGCTGGGGTTACGCGCCGTGGGCCATGGACCACCCCGACCGGATTGAACTGGACACGAATAAAAAATCCTACCATCCCGGGGAGACGGCCTATGTTCAGATTAAAGCGCCCTTCTCCGGCCGGGCTCTAGTGACGGTGGAACGGGAAAAGATCTACGACATGCAAGTGGTGGAACTCAAAGAGAACACCGGCATGGTGGCTATTCGTGTGCGGGAGCACTATAAACCCAATGTCTACGTTTCCGTGCACTTAATCAGGAATATTAAAAAGTTGGATAAACGCGCCCCGGCCCGTGCCTTTGGCACGATCCCCCTGACGTTGGATTGCAGCGCCAAACGGCTGGATCTGTCCATTCAAGCACCGGGGGAGATGCGTCCCGGCCGTACCCTGGAGGTCGAGGTTAAGGGACCGGCGGGCGGCGGGTCCACTTACCTGACCCTGGCGGCAGTGGACGAGGGGATTTTGCAGCTTACCGACTTTAAAACCCCTGATTTGATGGATTTCTTTTACGGGAAGCGTTCCCTCGGCATAGAAAGCTACGACCTTTATGGCATGCTTTTGCCTGAGGTTAAGCCGGTGCAAACCAGTGAGGGGACCGGCGGCGATGGTGAAATGGAGGGCGTCCGGCGGCGGAACCTGAACCCCATCTCTGCGCGGCGGGTTAAACCCGTTTCCCTCTGGTCCGGTTTGGTTAAGTTGGATATGAAAGGCCGCGCCAAAATTAAATTGGATGTACCGGCCTTCAATGGGACACTACGCTTGATGGCTGTGGGCATCAGCGGTGACAGCTTTGGTTCTGCCACGAAAAAGGTGCTGGTCAGAGAGCCCGTAGTTTTGACCTCAACCTTCCCCCGCTTTGTGGCGCCGGGCGACCGCTTTGTGATCCCTGTATCAGTCTTTAACGGGACCGGCGGTGACGGGACGGTGGAATTGAAGCTGATGGCCAAAGGCCCGGTGACTATTGACGGCCATGACCAAAAGAAGTTTACAGTGGCCAACCAAAAAGAACGGGTGGCCCACTTCGCCGTTGTGGCTGGAGAGTCTGCGGGGAAATGCCAGTTTATCCTCGAAGGGAAACTTAACGGAGTTACTGTTACGGAAACAACGGAACTGGCGGTACGACCGCCCCAGCCGCAGACCGTCAAGACGTTTACTGGCGGGATCAAGGCAGAGGAGCCCCTGGTGCTGGATTTGCGCCAGCAGTGGCTGGCCGGTACGGAACATTTTGCCATCACCTTGTCCCCGCTGCCCGGTCTAAAGTATGCGGGGAGCCTGAAATATCTCCTTGGTTACCCCTACGGTTGCGTGGAACAGACCACTTCAAAGATCTTTCCTCTGTTATACTTTGATGATCTGGCCAAGGCCACCAATCCGGAGCTCTTCCCGGAAGGTAAGGCGGAGCCCTTTGTTAACAAGGGGATCGAAAAACTCTGCGCCATGCAGTTGCGAAGCGGGGGGTTCGCTTATTGGCCAGGCACGGACTGGGAAAGTGTGTGGGGGTCGATCTATGCCGCCAATTTCCTGGTGGAAGCCAGAAAAGCCGGTTATATCGTTCCCGACCGGACCTACGACCGCATGCTGGATTACCTTCGCCAACTGGCACGCCAGCGGGTGGACGGCAAATGGGAGTTGCAGCGGCGGGTTTATGCTCTCTATGTATTAAGTTTGGCCGGTGATGCCCAGACCAGCAATCTGGCCTACATTAAAAACCAGCGGTTGCAAGACCTTACTCCTGATGCCCGGGCCCAGTTGGCGGCTGCGTACTACTATGCGGGTGATCGGAAGAGCGCCCGGGAGTTGTTGCCCAATACCTTCGCCCCGGCCGATCTGCGGCGGGAGACGGGCGGCAACTTTAATTCCCAGGTCCGGACCGACGCCATTATCCTGAACGTCTTGGCGGATATTGATCCCGACAATCCGTCTGTGCCCAAACTGGTCAAACGCCTGACCGGACAAGCAAAGGCTGGTTGGTGGGGAACAACCCAGGAAAATGCCTTTGCCTTTATGGCCTTGGGCAAAATCTATAAAAAGCAGGCAAGCGCCAACTATACTGGGGTAATTGCGGTGGACGGCAAGACCATAGCCACCTTTGACAGTAAAGGCCCGAAACGCGTGACCGATCCCCGCTTGGGCCGGGGCCAGGTAACAGTGGCGATTAAAGGTGAAGGGACTTGTTACTATTACGCGGAAACGGCTGGGGTATCCCTGACACCGGTCCCCCATGTCGACAACGGGATTGTGGTGCGCCGGGAATTCTTTGACCGTCGCGGGCATCGGGTAGATTTGAACCGGGTAAAACAAGGAGATCTCCTGGTCGCCCGGGTTATGGTGAAGACGGCGGAGGACAATGTGGAGAATGTGGCCATTGTTGACCTGCTGCCGACGGGCTTGGAGATCGAAAATCCCCGCCTGGCCACCAGCGCCAGAGTGGATTGGCTGGACAGTGACCAGTTTGAACCCAAGTATATTGATATCCGCGATGACCGGATCCTACTTTTCGCCAACTTTGATGAAGCGGGGACCAAGTACTTCTATTACGCGGTCCGGGCGGTCTCCTGCGGTACTTTTGTGGTGCCGCCCATTAAAGCCGAGTGCATGTATGAACCGGAGGTAACCAGCCTGGCTTCGGGCGGGAAGATGGTCATCGAGAAATAAGGGGAATTCCGGCGCCGGGCGGACGGAGAGGCTCCGGCGGGCAGGAAGTCTTCTTCAGTAGGGAGGCTCTGCTGTTGCAGGTGTTGGTCGGTAAGATTAAACCATGGTGTGCCGCCTGTGTTCGCAAGGTGAAAAGATTCCTCCCCCAAAGATACCGGTGGGTTATGGCTTTAGCCGTTTTTTGGCTAGGCGTGTACTTGTTCCTGAAAGGGCTGGCTTGGGTGATTCCCCTGCCGGAGCAGGCCTTGCGGCGGCCCTCTTCGACGCTGGTTTTTGACCGCAAAGGCCAGTTGTTGCATGCTTTTATCGCCAAGGATGGGATGTGGCGCATTCAAACGTCCCTTGATGAGGTGTCACCCCATTTGCCCAAATCCTTGCTGGCCTTCGAAGACCGTTGGTTTTACTGGCACGCGGGGGTGAATCCCCTGGCCATGGGCCGGGCGGCGGTGCAAAACCTTACTTCGCGGCGGGTCATCTCCGGCGGGTCTACGCTTACAATGCAGATTGCCCGGATGATGGAGCCAAAACCCCGGACCGTCCGGGCAAAGGTAATTGAGGTGTTGCGTGCCTGCCAACTGGAACTGCGCTACAGTAAACGGCAGTTGTTGGAGTTTTATTTCAACATGGCCCCCTACGGCGGAAATATTGAGGGTGTGGCCGCCGCCTCCTGGCTCTATTTTGGCAAAGAACCTTCCCAATTGAGCCTAGGGGAAGCGGTGCTCCTTACGGCGCTACCCAACTCGCCCACGGCTTTCCGGCCCGATGTCAGCCCGGAAAAGGCCCGGGCCGCCCGGGACCGGGTGCTCGCCCGGCTGCGCCGGCAGAAACTCATTACAGAACAGGCTTACCGAGAAGCCCTGGCTGAGGAGGTCCCTACGGCCCGGCAACGCCTACCCCGAAAAGCGCCCCACTTCTGCCGGGACCTTTGGTTGGCCAACAGTGGTGAAGCCCGGATCTATTCGACAGTGGACAGCCGGATCCAAGCAGTGGCTGAGGATTTGCTCCGCTTGCATCTTAACCGGTGGAAAGCTTCGAATATCACCAACGGTGCCATTGTTGTATTGGATAACCGGACCCATGAAATTTTGGCCTTGGTAGGCTCGGTTGATTTTAACGATCGGCTACATGCGGGTCAGGTTAACGGCGCCCGCGCCCCCCGTTCGCCAGGCTCGGCGTTGAAACCCTTCATTTTTGCGCTGGCAATGGAGTATGGACTGATTTCCCCCGCCCATTATGTAGAGGATGTGCCCAGAGATTTTTCGGGCTACGCGCCAGAGAATTATGACCGGACCTACAGCGGGATCGTTACCGCCCGGGCGGCTTTGGAGCGTTCGCTGAACCTGCCAGCCATTGCACTGGAGCATGCCTTGGGCGAGAATGGCCTATACCAACTATTGCATCGGGCGGGTGTGGACCATTTGCGGTCCCGGGATAATTACGGGTTGTCCATGGCCATCGGCGGCTGTGAGATCAGCTTGCTGGACCTGACCGCCTTGTATTCCATGCTGGCCGGGGGTGGCGAATACATCCCGCCGCGGGGCAACATGAAGCAGCCGCAAGGGGCGGGCGTTCGCCTGCTGGATGAAGGGACCGCATATTTGATTACGGATGTGCTGACCGGCTTGCAACGGCCGGATCTCCCGGCGTGCTGGGAGTTTACCTCCCTGCCGCGGGTGGCGTGGAAGACGGGGACCTCCTATGGTCACCGGGATGCTTGGAGCATAGGATATAACCCCTGGGTAACCGTGGGCGTTTGGGTGGGCAATTTCTCCGGCGAAGGAGCCCGGGATTTGGTGGGTGCAGAGGTGGCGGCGCCCATCTTATTTGAACTGATGAACAATATCTGCCGGGGCCGGCAGATTCCCTGGTTCAAACGACCAACGTCGGTAGAAGTCCGGGAGGTCTGTAGTTTGAGCGGGCAGGAACCAGGCCCTTACTGCCCCACATTGATTGAAGAGCTGTATTTGCTCGACCGGTCCCCCCGGGTAGTTTGTGAATTTCACCGAGCGGTGGAGATTGACAAGAGCACCGGTTACCGGCTACCGCCTAGGTATGCCGGCAGCCGTCCCTCATATACCAAGGTATTCATCCAATGGCCTGCCCGGGTGGGCTCTTGGCTGGAGAGCCTCGGTACGCTGATTGAGCGGCTTCCCCCATTGCTGCCGGATTGGCAGGGCTTGACGCCGGGGGCGCCGCCCGTCATCCGGTCGCCTTCCCAGGATTGTCAATACCGGTTGCGGGAGGGGATCCCCCCGGAGTACCAAAAGATCTGCCTGGAAGCCTCCGCAGGGACGGATATTCAAAAGCTTTACTGGTTCATTGATGGCCGGTTGTTGGGAACGGTCAAGCCGGGCGAGCGACTCTTCTATATTCCCGAAGTGGGGAAACACCGGGTAGTCTGCCAGGATGAACTGGGACGAAGTTCTGAATTTATGCTGGTTGTGGAACAAGCGGAATAGGACAGAGGAAGGCAAAAAACAAGCGCGCATTAGGATGCGCGCTTGTTTTTTCTTTGGTTAGCCGTTCTTTAATACATCATTGACCACTTGGATCACTTTTTCACTGGTAAAGGGCTTGATAATATAGTGTTTGGCGCCGCTTTGCACGGCTTCAATTACCTTCATTTTTTGCCCGATGGAACTGACAACGATGATTTTGGCTTCCGGGAAGTCCGCCCGGATGCTCCGGATCGTTTCAATCCCGTTCCAGGTAGGCATAGTGATGTCCATTGTTACCAGATCCGGGCGGTGGGTGCTGTATTCCAGATAGGCTTCCTTTCCTGTTGCTGCCTCCGCCACCACCGTGTGACCGGCTTTTTCTAAAATTAGGCGCAGAAGCGACCGCATCATCCCGGAATCGTCAACAATCATTATCCTGGCCATCCTTGAACCTCCGGTTAATTGGTTTTTGTCTCCGTTGCCCTGTTGTCCTCAGGCAAGGGAACATGAAGCGTGACGGTAAGACCCTGGTTTAAGCGGCTGTTTAAATCAACCCATCCGTGAAGATCATCCTCGATCACGGTCTTGACCACATCCATCCCGACACCTCGGCCGGAGACCCGGGTGATGTAATCATTGGTGCTAAAGCCTGGGAGAAAGATGAGGTGGATTGCTTCTTCGTCAGAGAGGGTCTCTGCTTGCTGGACGGTGATTAGCCCTTTTTCCAAGGCTTTTTTCTTAATGGCCGCTGGATCGATGCCCTTGCCATCGTCTGTAACGGTGATTACCAGTTCGGATTGGATTAATTCGGCTTTCAAAGTAATTGTTCCTTCTTCGGGTTTACCTTTGGCGATCCGGTCTTCTGGCCGTTCAATGCCATGGTCAACGGCATTTCGCAAAACGTGAATAATGGGATCGCCGACCCTTTCGAAGATCACCTTATCGAGGACGATGGATTCTCCCTCAATAATCAGAGCTGTTTTTTTGCCCAGTTCCAGGCTGATATCCCGGACCATCCGGGGAAAGCGGGCGAAAAGTTTCCCCAGCGGTACTTTGCGTAAGGTCTCCAGGGTGGTCTGGGTCTCTTTGAGTATATTCTGGATTGATCCATAAATATCCTGGTTATTTTGGGAATTATTCTTTTGGTCCATGGCAAGTTCTTCGGCGGCTTGGATGAGACTGACGATATGGTTAAGATCCTCAATGCGAATACGGATGGTTTCGCATTCTTCCTGGGTCCGGTGTTTGGAGCGGGTTTTACCGGTGTCCAAGTTCTTCCCCTTGGCAATACGGTTATAAATCTCCATGGTCTCCTTGAAGATGGCGTTGAACCTGTCCAATTTGGCAAACAACTCATTTAGCAGCTCATCGGTGAGAAACCGGGTGCCTGCTTGCAGACAGGAAAAGACTTCTTCAAATTGGTGGGCCTCCTCGGCAATACGGTTCAGTTTGAAGAACCGCGCGTTGCCCTTGATGGTGTGCATGATCCGGAAGAGATCGGCGATGAGTTCGGTATTATCAGGTTCTTTTTGGAGTTGGATGAGTTTGGGCTCAAAGGCAGCGATGTGTTCCTGACATTCATTAATAAAATTGCAGAAAAGGTCCTGATCTAGTTTGATGATCTCCACAATCTGGTTGATGTTGTCCTTGTATTCCTGCTCCTTTTGTTCCATGGCCATCTGCAGCTTGTGTTTTTCTGTTAGGTCTTGGAGGATGACCATCATTTTTGCCTCCGGTCTGTGACCCTCTTCCGAGTGTTTGTCCAGGATTGGCCGAAAACTGAGACTGAGGTGCTTTTTCTTGCCGTCTGGAGTGGTGCAGGTCAATTCCGTCACCGGTTGCAGGGCTTCGATGTCGCTCCAACCCATGATCTGATCCGGTGAAAAGGCCAGATTAAGCCAGGAGGCAAGGTTCTCTTTGTCTTGTTTTTGGTTTTCATCGGGGAAAAGGAGGTCCAACAGGTTCATGCCGGCGAATTCCTTGGATCCGAAGAGTTCTGTGGCTTTGCGGGAATACTGGGAGTAAAGGATGAAATCGGGGTTGATGGTGAAAATAATCTCGTCGATGTGGTCTAAAATATCCCTGATCTCCCGGTTGATCCGGGTTAATTCGATGGTGCGGCGGTGAACCTCCGACTCCAGTTTTTCCTTGGACTGTTGGAGGCTTTCCCTGGAGGAACGCAGGCCGGCGGTCATGGCGTTGAAGGACTTGGCAAGCAAGCCCAGTTCGTCATGGCGCCTGATATTCACTGTTTGGGAAAAGTCCCCGTCCATGATTTTTTGGGTGGCTTTGGTGAGGATGAGGATGGGTTCTGTGAAGTAGTGGGCGCAGGCAATCCCCAGCAGTACTGCCAGCAGTAAGGAAGCCAGCAAAGTTAAGCCCGCTGTTTTGATGACCTTTGCTCGGTTTTGTTGGAGAACGGAAACATCCATG
>DGDV01000035.1:0-7349 GCA_002385625.1 Firmicutes bacterium UBA3943 | reverse complement strand
AGGGCTTTTGGGAAGGCTTGAATGTTAAAGGGCATGCCGATGGGGGAATGGTCAGGTGGATTGCTAGGCGTGGTATCAATAAGATATTGGTAGCTGTCACCGACTTTGGCGATGACATATATATACTTAAACTGCCCGTTACTGGCAGCGATCATGTTTTGCAGGTGCTTTTGCAGATTCTTATAGGCGCTGCTGTTTTCATCGCCCTGGTTGCGCACAGATAGCAACTGCTCGGTATCAAGGGTAAGGGCGGTGGTTGACGCGGCGGAAAGTAGCTGGCCTTTGATCTGCCTTATTATTGTTCTGTAGTTATGATTTAAAATAATAGCAGCAGTTATTGAGGCCACCAAAAAGATGGAAACTGTGATGAAGATTGTTACTTTGAGGGCGAGATTGATGCGGAGCTCTTGGGTAGGTGCGGATCTTTTCAAATATGAAAGTATGTTTAAAGCCATAAACTCTCCCTCCGTTAAAAGGTGGTCTGATGGTAACATGCTCCTTCATTTTTTTATCGGCAGAATCATCCCATTTAATTAACCGATTCATGGATGGTTTTACGGGTTTGCGCCCAAGAAGGCTGAAGAAGACGGATAGGAAAGGAATTTCAGGCATGGTAAAGTATATAGTAAATGGTGGTATACCGCAGATAAAGGAGGAATTTTTATGGGTTTGGCCTTGCTGAAAGAACGAACCAGTGTCCGCCGGTATACGGAGCGACCGGTGGAACGGGAGAAGCTGGAGCAGTTAATTGATGCGGCCCGGTTTGCACCGACGGCCCGTAATGAGCAGCCTTGGGAGTTTGTTGTTGTAACCCGGAAAGAGGGGTTGCAAAAGTTGGCGGATCTGACCGACCACGGCCGGTTTATCGCTGGCGCCGGGGCCTGTATCGCCGTTTTTTGCCGGGAGACCAAGTATTATCTGGAGGACGGCAGTGCAGCCACCACTTATTTGCTCCTGGCCGCGGAGGCCTTGGGCCTGGGCGCTTGTTGGATTGCGGGCGATAAGAAGGAGTATGCACAGGAGGTCCAAAGGCTGTTGGGTGTGCCCGACGGCTATAAGTTGGTCTCCCTGATCTCCCTGGGCTATCCCGCGGAGCGTAATCCCAAGGAAAAACGGCCGGTGGCATCCATGCTCCATTGGGAGGAGTTTTAAGGTTAACCATTTCCGGGCCTTTGGGCAGGGCCTGTCAACCATTGACATTTCCCGGCAGATTCTGTTATACTATATTTAATTGACAGTATCCGGAGCAGTTTCGGAAATAACTTGATTGAGTAGAGTTTGAGCTGAGATTTGAGGGAATAGTTGAGCATGAGACGAGACGAGACGAGGCTGAGTGGTTGTTAAGAACAACCGGGCAGTTCGTCCGGTTGTTTTTGTTTTGTCCGAAATAGCTTGTCGGGCGGGGAAAAACAGAACAAAAAGAGGAGAGTTGAGCATGGAGACACAGGTGAGACGAGTGGCGAAGAAAGGCATGAATGCTTTAGATGTGGCAGTGGTGGCGGTATTGTTGGCTGTGGGCGCTGTGTTGCGGATGACAAATCCGATCAAGTTGGGGCTGATCACGCCTAACCTGCTCATTGGGATGTATTGTTTAGCGGTTTTGTTAATCCGGCCGAAATTCTGGTCGTTATTGGGGATTGGGCTGGTCTCCGCCGCCCTTTGCCAGGTGACGACTGCCTCGGCTTTTCCCTATTTGAATGTGGTCAGTGAACCCGTGGGAGTAATGGTGGCGGCGATGTTGGCCGGTATTGGTTCGGATACAGGAATATTTAGGTTCCTCCGGCCGGCTTTTGTGACATTCTTGGCTACGCTGGCCAGCGGTTTTACCTATGCCCTGATCTTTATGGCCATTATCTTTTTGAAAGGAACGAGTGGAGCAGTCTTTTCATACCTGACCTATGTTGTTCTGGTCACGGCTGCGGTCAATGCGGTGCTGGCCGGGATCCTTTATCAGCCCTTAAAAGCGGCGTTGGGGAAGACAAAGTAGCCTGTTAAGGAGGGCCATGATGAACTCTCTGATTAAAATCGAAGGACTGAGCTTTACCTATCCCGGTGCGCAAAAAGCCGCTTTATCCCGGGTGGATTTGGCCATCGGCCAGGGGGAGTTTGTCGGGATCACCGGGCCTGCCGGAGCCGGTAAATCCACTTTGCTCTTATGCATAAACGGGATCATCCCCCATTTTCAGGAGGGGGAAGTGGTTGGGTCCGTGCGTTTCCAAGGCGTTGATACTTTCGAGACATCCTGCCGTGATTTGGCCCGGAGCATCGGCAGTGTTTTTGAGGATCCGGAGGCGCAGATTGTTGCCATGACGGTCGAGGAAGAACTGGCCTTTGGCTTAGAGAACCTGAACATCCCTCCGGCAGAGATGGAGGAGCGGATTGCCTGGGCTTTAAAGATGACAGGGATCGAGTCACTTAGATACCGTTCGACTGCACAGTTGTCCGGCGGGCAAAAACAGAGGGTGGCCATTGCGGCGGCCATCGCCTTGCGTCCCCGTGTATTGCTCCTGGATGAACCCACCTCCGAGTTGGATCCCGTCGGGACTGACGAGGTTTTCAAGGTGCTGCGCCATTTAAACCGGGACCTGGGGATTACCG
Source organism: Firmicutes bacterium UBA3943 (assembly GCA_002385625.1). Classification (GTDB taxonomy): domain Bacteria; phylum Bacillota; class UBA4882; order UBA10575; family UBA3943; genus UBA3943. The sequence continues at coordinate 4,751 of DGDV01000035.1, read as the reverse complement.
TGGTTGTGGTGGAACAAAAGCTGGATGTGCTAATGGAACATGTCAACCGTCTGGTAATTATGGACCAAGGCAGAGTCTGGGCAGATCTGCCTCCCCGCCAAGTGTTGGCGCAGCCGGAACTATTGGATGAGATCGGATTGTGCGTGCCGCCTGTAGGCCGTTTGGCCCATCGTCTGCGCCAAGCAGGTTTGCTTGGTGGGGAGCTTCCCCTGACGGTGGAGGAAGCCTTTCGTGGCCTGGCGGGACTGGTGGGAGGTTGAACGGACGGATGATTGAGATGCAAAACCTGTGGTATGCTTATCCCTCCGGTCAAACAGTGTTGGCCGGTTTGAACATCTCCATCAAGCGCGGGGAATTTGTGGCTTTGATCGGCCAAAACGGCGCCGGGAAAACCACCTTCTTAAAACAGCTGAATGGGTTATTAAAACCTACCAGCGGTGTGGTGAAAATTGCCGGGATGGATACCTCCCGGGTCAAGACGGCTAAACTTGCCCAAAAAGTGGGGTTTCTCTTTCAAAACCCGGACCACCAGATCTTTTTGCCGTCAGTCCGGCAGGAGATTGCCTTTGGCCCCAAAAACCTGGGCTTGCCCGACGAGGAGGTTGAAGCCCGAATCTTGCAGGCAGCGGAGGCAGTGGGGTTGACCGCGGTGTTGGATGAAAACCCGGTTTTTCTCAGTAAAGGCCAGCGCCAACGGGTGGCTTTTGCTTCACTCCTGTCAATGCGCCCGGAGATCTTGGTCTTGGATGAACCCACAACCGGCCAGGATTACCGGGAGAGCATTGAAATTATGGAGATGGTCCGGGAATTGAATGAAGCAGGGCACACCATAATTTTTGTCACCCATGATATGGAATTGGTGGCCCGCTATGCCCGGCGGATCATCCTCTTGCGACAGGGGCGGGTGGTGGTTGATGGTCCGGTCAGGGAGGTTTTTTACCGGCCGGAGCTCTTGACAGCGACTGGTTTGTTGCCGCCCCAAATTGTCCGTCTTGCGTTGATGTTTGGGGAGAACAGCCCCCTGGGACGGGTATTGAGTGTGGAAGAAGCCTATGAGGCTATTGTTGGCTGGGGAGGGGTGGCCCATGACCGGTGTGGCTGAGTATGTCCATAGGGAATCGCCCATCCATGCCCTGCACCCCATCACGAAACTGATCTGGTCCTTGTCTGTTGTTACCATGTCGTTTATGTTCACTGACCTGATGGGTCAGGCGCTGTTGTTCCTTTCTGTCCTGCTTGTGGCAGGCCTCGGCCGGGTCTTGCGGGAAACTCTCCCGGCCTTTAAGGCGCTCTTTCTGATGGCGGGTTTATTTACGGTTTTTCGCGTCTTCTTTATCCAAGAGGGGCAGACCCTCCTGACTTTGTTGCCGGGAACCGGATTGGGTCGGATTACCGATGTGGGCCTGCGGTCCAGTATTGAGTTGTCCTGCCGTATGGTGGTGATGGCTGCCAGTTTTCCTGTGCTGCTAGCGACGACGGCCGTTAAGGACCTGGTGGTAACATTGGTGGAGAAATTGAGGGTTCCCTATATCTATGCTTTTATGTTCGTGACTTCCCTGCGGTTTATTCCCACCTTTTTGAGGGAGATGGACCAAATTGCCATGGCCCAGCGTTCCAGGGGCTATACCGGTGAAGGCCGGAATCCATTTCGGAAGGTCGTTGCTTTAGCGCCGCTGGCTGTACCGTTGCTGATTAGCTCTGTCCGAAAGGCGCAACGGATGGCCATTTCCATGGAAACCAGGGGCTTTGCCAGCGGAACCAGGTCACAACTGCACCGGACCAGATTTGCCGGCAGGGATTCTTCTTTTTTGCTGATCGTGGGAGTTATGTTTGTTGCAGTGATTTTTATTAAAACAAAAGGAATTTAGCCTTCGATCTCGAAGATTCTGTAGTTCATTTGCAGAAATAGGTTTCTGCGGGATTGACCTGGGGAAGACAAGAGGTGACATGGGATTGCCGAAACAACTGTTGATGGGAAATGAGGCCATTGCCCTGGGGGCTGTGGAAGCTGGCGTCAATATTGCCACTGCCTACCCGGGAACTCCTTCCTCGGAAGTCCTGGGGACCCTGGCGACGAAGGCTAAGGAATATGGCTTTTATGCGGAGTGGTCGGTCAATGAAAAGGTGGCCATGGAGATTGCGGGGGGTGCAGCATACGCCGGCGCCAAAGCCCTGGTGGCCATGAAGCAAGTTGGTCTGAATGTGGCGGCTGACCCGTTGATGAGCCTGGCCTATCTCGGTGTGCAAGGGGCATTGGTGGTGGTGGTGGCCGATGACCCGGGGCCCCATTCTTCCCAGACGGAGCAGGATACCCGGACCTTTGCTAAGTTTGCCAAGTTGCCGGTTTTTGACCCCGCCACTCCGGAAGAGGCGCGGGCCATGACCGTTGCCGCCTTTGAACTCTCCCATCGCCACGGGATGGCGGTGTTTCTCCGCCCGACCACCCGGGTCTGTCATGCTTGTGCCGGGGTGGAGCTGGGAGAGTTGAGGCCAGGCAAAGTCCAGACGGCGCCGGGTTTTCAGAAGGACCCCCGCTGGGTGATTTTTCCACGGCTTTCTTACCAACGTCATCAATGGTTGGAACAGCAACGGGAGCTTTTGAGCGAAGAGTTTTCCGCTGCGCCCTGGAACTTTGTTTTACCCGGCGGGCGGCTGGGAATTGTGACCTCCGGCGTTTCTTACTTGTATGTCCGGGAAGCGGTGGCGCAAAGCGGGGTGGACGCTACCATCCTCAAGATTGGCACGCCCTACCCCTTGCCCGAACGGAAGATACGGGAGTTTTTGGACCGGGTGGATGCGGTTTTGGTGGTGGAGGAGTTGGACCCGGTCTTGGAGGAAGGAATAAAGCAGGTGGCCTTTGCCGCTGGGCGGGTTTTGCCGATCTATGGTAAGCGCACCGGGCACCTGCCCTATGCCGGTGAGTATAACGTGGGGATGGTACTGCAGGCGCTGCAGCGGGTGAGCCAAGGGGATGACGCTGTGCAGTTGGAGAGTGCGCCTGCGGCTGAGCTGCCAGAGTTGCCGGTACGTCCGCCGGTACTCTGTGCCGGATGTCCCCACCGGGCGTCCTTTTATGCGGCAAAGCAGGCAACTAAGGGGCTGGATGCGGTCTTTTCCGGTGATATTGGCTGTTACACCCTGGGCAATGCTCCGCCCCTGTCCATGTTGGACACTTGCCTGTGTATGGGGGCAGGGATCACCGTGGCCTCCGGCTTGCAGTTGGCGGAGCCCGGCCGGACCCATCTGGCGTTTATTGGTGACAGCACCTTCTTCCATACTGGGGTGCCGGGGCTGTTGAATGCAGTTTATAACCGGATCCCAATGAAACTGATCATTCTGGACAACAGCACGACAGCCATGACCGGCCACCAGCCCCACCCGGGGATTGGGAAGACGGCCATGGGCGAGGCGGTCCAGCCCATTAGCATTGAGGATCTGGTCCGCGGGTGCGGCGTGGAGTTTGTTCGGAAGGCCGATCCCTTTAACCTGAAGGATGCGGTGGCAGCAATTAAAGAGGCGATTGCCTTTGCTGGCCCGGCTGTGGTGATTATGGAACGGCCGTGTATTGCGTTGTTTAAGAAGACATCGGTTTATGCCGTGGATGAGGATAAATGTATCAACTGTGGGAGATGCCTGAGGGAGCTGGGGTGTCCCGCCATGGCGAAGGCGGAGAAACCACAGATTCACGCCACTTGTTATGGGTGCGGCCTCTGTGCGCAGGTTTGCCCGGTGGGGGCCATCGGGGAGGTGGCGCTATGAGTGGCTTTAGTATTATTATTGCCGGTGTCGGCGGGCAGGGGACGGTCCTGGCGTCCCGGGTTTTGGCCCAGGCGGCGGTGGCCCAGGGGTTAGCGGCGCGGACGGCGGAGAATATCGGTATGGCCCAGCGGGAAGGGTCGGTCCAGAGTCATGTCCGGATTGGGCAGCCGGATTTTGGCCCCTTAATCCCAGCAGGCGGCGCGGATCTGATGCTGGCCTTTGAGCCGGCGGAGGCGGTGCGGAGCTTGGGTATTCTTAAGCCCGGTGGTGTAGCCCTGGTGAATACGGCGGCCATCCATCCGGTCACTGTTACGCTGGGCAAGTCGCGGTATGATGAAGCGGAAATGCGCCGTTTTCTTCAGGAGAAGGCGCCAGGGGTCAAGTTTGTGCCTGGGACGGAACTGGCTGTTGAAGCGGGCAATATCAAGACTGTGAATGTGGTGATGCTGGGCGCTGCGGCCGGACTGGGCATCCTGCCCTTTGGCCCGGAGGTGTTGCTGGAGACGTTGTTGGCGATGATCCCGGCGAAGGTGCTGGATGTGAACAAGCGCGCCTTCGAACTGGGCATGGGTGCTGCGGGCGTCTGACACCGCGAGTGGATTCGAAGAAGTATTGCCCAACCAATTCGGCAAGGTACCACCCGTCATCCTGACGGGGATGCTCGATAAGTTACAACGAAACGTGACGTTGTCTACATCCGATTTATCCGGGGGGGGTATAGCTTACAGAATTGCCCCCGCAATACCGGCCAAGGAAGCCGGTAAGCGCCGAATTAGTTCAAGGATGAACGTTGAGGTCGCCCGCAACAGGCCTTCTTCCGGGCGGGCAGAAGGCCAGGGAGGGCGGCGACGTTCAAGAACCCCGGATGAATTAGGAGGTCTTGGAACCTAGGTTCCAAGTCGGTGGATTCCAAAGGGGGTCCGACTACCCCCTTTGGCCCTGGAGGGTGTGGGAGGGACGGGTAGTCGCCTCCCACATACCCCAAAGGCTGG
>DGDV01000022.1:2102-2583 GCA_002385625.1 Firmicutes bacterium UBA3943 | reverse complement strand
AAAACATTGTTTTTCACCGCTTCATCAGGAGCGCTCTCCATCAAAGGGACATGTTTATGGGCAGCGGCATGAAAGACCACGGTCGGCCGGTATTCACGAAAGAACTGTTCCAAACGTCTGCGGTCCCGTATATCAATGATGACCGGTAATTTGGACAAGGCTGGAAAAGTCTCTTTTAGTTCCAGGTCAATCTCGTAAATAGAGTTTTCCCCGCGTCCGAGCAGAAAAAGACACTCCGGCTCAAACCGGGCCACTTGACGGCAGAGTTCGGACCCGATGGAACCGCCGGCACCAGTGACTAAAACCCGCTCCCCCTTCAAATAGCCGGCAATCTCTTCAATATTCAACCTAACCGGTTGACGACCTAGAAGATCCTCAATCTGTACCTCGCGGACCTGAGCAAGGGTGATTCTTTCCGTGCCCGAAGCCAACAGCCCCGGGATAATCCGAATGGGCAGTCCGGTTTCTTTGGCGAGGGCGA
>DGDV01000022.1:0-1882 GCA_002385625.1 Firmicutes bacterium UBA3943 | reverse complement strand
TGCCTACAACAGGAACACCATGCAAATAACGTTTAATTTTATTATAATTATCGTCAAGGATTGCTACCGGATGATAAGGAGTTGATTGTTGTTGCATCTCCCGAATGATTAAAGCCCCGGCTTGCCCGGCACCGATAATTAAAACGCGCCGACCATGTTTCCTGCCGCTTTCAAAAGCATTCAGTATTTCTTGCCGCAAGCGGATGGCAAAACGAGAACTCCCAATCAGGAGGATGTTAATGACTAACGAAATAAAGTGGATGCTCTTGGGGATTGATGGGGTAATAACGAACTGGTCCAATAAGAATAACAACAAAGAAGAAGAGGAAACCGCTTTTATGATTTGAATCATCTCGGGAAGGCTGGAATAACCCCAAAGGCTGTTGTACAAACCAAACACATAGAAACAGACCATGCGCAAAGAGGTAACCACCACGGCATAATATAGCCAGTTGTTGCGATAAACAATAGGTATATTCCCTTCAAACCTTACAGTAAAGGACACCCATAAAGTCAGGTTAATGAATAAAATATCAAAAAACATCAAAACCGTTCGTTCGCGGTTAAGTTTCATCCCCATTCCCCTTTTTGACCAGTAAATCCGACACCTTATGTCTTTTCACCCAAATTATTCTCCAAAAATAAAAAGTGAACGATATCGATCCACTTTATTTGCTTGCTTCATCTGATTGATTGTTTGTTACCTTCAACTAAGGTTTGTTGATAAAATAAAAGATGTGTCGAATTTCTATTTAACTCCAGGTTAATTATTCTCTTTTCCTTTTTAATTTCCTTTAAATTTCGTAGGCGATTTCAGGTTTTCACCTTCCCTTAACATAATTAATATATAAAATATTTCCATTATCATAAGCTAAGCTATCAAAACCTAATTTACGTAATTCGAGTAATGTCCGTCTTTAGCCAAAAAATAACCGCTCAAATCAAATGAACGGTTAAAATTTTGGGCATATATCGTATCTTTTCATATGTTCCCATCATTATCGGGATTAACACCCATTGTCTTCCGCGCATAAGCAATCGCCTGCTGTCGCGTTTGGAAATGGAGTTTCTTTAAGATATTGGCCATTTCGTATTTTACAGTCCGTTCAGAAATAAAAAGTTCCGCACCTATCTCTTTATAAGTTTTTCCTGCCGCTACTAGGGTTAAAACTTCATTCTGCCGCGGCGTCAAATCAGTATCAGCTTTTGGCGTGCGTTCTTCAATACCAACAGCAGCTTCCTTTTTCTGCCGGTTAAATTCCCGCAAAACTTGATGGGCAATTTCGGGTGTGATCACGGTACCACCAGCGGCCAACCCCATTAATTGTTCTGATAATTCCTCTCCTCGCAGACTCTTCAAAAGATACCCGGAGGCTCCATTTTTAATTGCCCGGAACAAATCCGCTTCATGGTCGGAGATGGTAAGCATCACGATTTTGACCACTGGCATCTCAGCTTTGATTAAACGGGTGGCCGTCAGGCCGCTACACCGGGGCATATTTAGATCCATGAGAATCAAGTCCGGCTTAAGAAGACGCGCTTTTTCCAATGCTTCCAAACCATCCCGTGCCTGGCCAACCACATCGAACCCTTGCATAGTAAGCAATTTTTGCAGACCTTCCATAAAGAGGACATGATCGTCCACAAGCAGAATCCGAATTTTTGCCTTCCTCTTCTGTGCTTCGGTTTCCTCTGCCGGACCATATGGATTTATCTCCCGCTTCGCTTCATGGTATAGCGGGATGGTAATTGTCACGGTAGTGCCTTCTCCAAGTATGGAGTCGTAATGTACATACCCGCCCACTTGCTCCGCCCGTTCGCGCATTACAGTCAAGCCAAAAGAACTATGACCAGGTGATATTTCTTGAAGGTCAAACCCGAC
>DGDV01000024.1 GCA_002385625.1 Firmicutes bacterium UBA3943 | reverse complement strand
AGAAAATTGCTGTTCTAAAGAGAGACTTGGCAAAGATCGAACCGTTTTTAACCAGAACGGAAAAAATGACCGACCAAATTAATCAACATAATCAAATGGCCGCTGAAATACGAAAATATTATCATACAGTGCGTAATAAAGTGGCAAGACGGGGCGAGGTTAGCCGGAATTTTCGTCCCGTAAAATACATACCGCCCAGCCGGACATACGAACCTTCGGAAAAAAGCGAGAAAACGAGCTTGGAACTTCTCAACGAAAATTTGAGGTTTTTAGAAGAAAAGGCGACAATTACTGGTGAGGAACTCCACCAACTGTTGCATGAATTGAAAGAGTTTGACAGAGAATATGATCATACGCCGACAATATGGCCTACGAAAGGGCGAATTACATCGGGTTTTGGTTCACGGATCCATCCAATTAAGAAGACTGTTATCCACCATAGCGGTATTGATATAAATGTACGCGAGGGAACACTGGTAAGGGCCGCTGCCGCGGGTATTGTTGAATTTGCCGGTTACCGGCGCGGCTATGGCTATACAGTAATTATTGACCATGGTTATGGTCTGAAAACCCTTTATGCACATAATTCAAAGTTGCTGGTAAATGCCGGGGATGAGGTGCAAAAAAGCTCTGTTATAAGTTATTCCGGAAATACAGGTACCAGTACAGGACCCCATTTGCATTATGAGGTATGGGTTGATGGCCGTCGGGTAAATCCCATCAGCTTTTTGGGGCGGTGAAATTGAGAGGGGGTAGACCATGGCTCGGCAAGAAGCAAATAATCGTCGCATTGATACAGTTATTGGCAAAGATACGGTTTTTGTGGGAAATATTGAATCTGCCGGCACAATTCGGGTGGATGGCAAGATTGAAGGCGAAGTAATCACTGAAGGTGATTTGATTATCGGCGAATTTGGCGCAATTCAAGGCAAGATCAGCGCAAAAAATGTTACTGTTGCGGGACAGCTTGTGGGCGAAATTGAGGCCCGTGGTAAGTTGGAATTGGTACCGACGGCCAATGTCCAAGGCGATGCCCAGATCATGTTCCTTGTTATTGAAGAAGGGGCTTTCTTCCAAGGTCGATGTGAACAGATACCCCGGGTTGATCTAAAAGACAGGGGAAAAAATTTAAATGTAGAAACACCTTAATGTCATTGGGCCTTTTATTCCAACCGGAATGAAAGGCTTTTTTTGTGTATTTGTCATTATGACTAATGGGTCAGAGGAGGGCTACCGTGAGAAAAGATTTTTGCTTTATTGACCGGGCAGATGCAGGTCGGCAAATTGCGGAAAAAATAAAGGAAAAAAAAGATATAAAGTGCAATGAAAGCCTTGTCATAGGGATGCCGCGGGGCGGAGTTATGGTTGCTTCCGTAGTGGCAAAAGCTTTAAAACTTCCTTTAGACCTTGTAGTTGCCGGAAAAATTCGTTCACCTTTGGATTCTGAAGTGATCATTGGGGCTGTAGCCCAGGATGGTAGCAGTATATGGAATGAAAAAGCGCTGAACGCTTTGGCCATTGATTATGACTATCGGGTCAGTGCCATGGAGAGAGAACATCGGGAGGTGCTTCGTCGCCTCGCTTATTTGCGAAGGGAGTGGCCTCCTTTGAATGTAAAAGGAAAAGACGTTATTTTAGTTGATGACGGGATGGCCACAGGCTACACGATGCGGGCGGCTATTGCCTGTTTGAAAGGGCAAGAACCTGCCGGAATCCTTCTTGCCATTCCGGTTGCCCCGGTGCAAGTGGCAGAGTCACTGAAGGAGTTGGTGGACGACTTGATTTGTTTGGCTACGCCGGAACCCTTCGGGTCAGTGGGGCAGTATTATGCGGATTTTCCGCCAGTTACCGATGAGGATGTAAAATTGATATTGTCAATGAATAATGACCAAAAACAAGAATAAATTCCTTCCACCCACAACATACTACGGTGGGAGGAGGATATAATGAAAAAACATATGATAGCAGTTGGGGCAGGCTTGTCCAATATCCGCAATATGCTGGAGGAAGAAGGTTATCAAGTAGTTGACATTGATGATAATATCCGGAATGTGGATGCAGTGGTGCTGACGGGTATGGATGATGATCTCATGGGGATTGAAGCAATGGCCACAGACGGGTTTGTTGTGGATGCCACAGGCCGTCATCCCGAAGAAATTCTGCAGGATCTGGAGGATCATTTTCGAATAATGGATGAATGAACGAATGGTCAGTAAAGAAAGCCCTGGAAACAGGGCTTTTTAATACATACACCTTATTATAAAGTTAACCGGTAAACGACTAAGGGCTGATCCTAGCCAATAGACTAAAATAATGCTTTTACCGGTATAACTATGAGCTTTGCCTGCGTCAATCTGTTTTTGCATAACATAAAATGTATTATAGTAAAAATCGTATTTCTAGAGGAAATGGATTCGTATTGACTGGATGTAAATGGCGCAAACGAGGTGATGAAAGTGGAGCAAATATGGCAGATCACTGATGCCCAAAGGAATTTAGCCGCTAAACTGCGGCAAAAAGGTTGGCGGGTGGAAGAGAATCAAGTAATTGCGGGGGCAGAGGCGGATATTTTGTTGCCGGAGTTTAAGCTAATTATTGAATTGGACGGCTTTTTTCATTTAAGTAAAGTCAACCGGCAAAATGACCTGCAGAAAACCATGTGCTGGCAACGGGAGGGCTATCATGTTCTCCGCTTTAGCAACGGAGAGATCCGGCACAAGTCAGCCCAATGCATAAAAGAAATTGAACAGGAGATCCGAAGTCAAATCCGGGCCAAGCGCGGGCAAAATGACCGGCCGGTTTTGATGGAACACAAAGGATTGAATCAGCTTAGACAAGAGTTGCTGAATCAGGAAAGAATCCGGGGAGAGCAGGGTCTCAATGAAAGTGTTGAAGCTTTTTTTCTTCGGCTTGACGAGGAGTTGTGGGATAAAAGGGATAACTAAGGGTTTTGTTCCCAGCTGCCTAGGCCGGCAATTGTTCCACCTGTTATTCGTGACCGAATGGTCATAAACCGGAAAGAGAGTGTGTTGAGCTAAGTATTTTTGTTTAAGATCCTTGGTAATTTGGCATATTTTTTTGATATAGTTTTGAGTCTCGGGTATGCGTGGTATTCTGTTTAGCCGGGCCACACGTGTAGGTCCGGCGTTATAGGCGGCCAAAGCAAGGGACAAATCGCCAAAACGGTGTCGGAGTTTTGCCAAGTAGGCGCAGCCGCCGGCAATATTCTCGGCGATTGCATAGGGATCTTTGATGTTTAGTTCCTGGAGGATTCCTTGTGTCAATTGCATTAATCCTATGGCGCCACAGTGGGAAACGGCATTGGGGCGAAAGGATGATTCTGCAGCGATAACAGCTGTTACAAAAAGCGGATCCAAATTGTTGGCAATCGAGGACTTTAAAATCTCTTGGAGAATAGACTGCTTAGTACAGGAAGATAAAGTCGGGTTATATTCTTCGATCAATGCCAAGATCAAACGGGCGTTGATGGAATGATCGGCAGGTTCCCCTTGTTCCTGGCTTGGTTCGCAGCTCATGGGGACCTGACAAGCAGAAACCGTATGGGATATGATAACTAATATTGCCGTTGATATAAATAGGATTATCAGATGTTTCATAGTAACAAACCTCCTAAAGGCTGTTGTTTCACAGTTTTTCTGTTAAGCATCCATCGAATAGCTATGGATAAAACGTCCGGACAAATATGGCCCGATTTATTCCGGCATACCTAGTAATTGGATAATAACATTTATGGACAAAAATGAAGTGTTTTATACTGTAACGTGCAACGACCGGTTATATCCGGTTATACAAATAATGCTCCGCAGGTTACCGGGTAAAATTCGCCCAACTTGTGGGTGGTTTGGGTTGAACGAGAAACAGAAGTGATGATTGTTCTTTCTTTTACTGTCTTTATAATGAATTTTTTAAAGGGTTGCCTCTGCCCGGCAGTTTGCTCCCAAATCAGGCTGGTGGTATAATCAATAGCGTACTGGGGGTGAAACCTGGATGGGTTTTCGGTCCAAGATTATCGGGATATTTTTACTTATTCTGCCGGGCTTGGTGATGGTTCCGGCAACTGCCGGAGTAGCGCTGATTAGTGTCAAAGATGACACCGGTTTTTCGGTTAAGATGGCACGTCCCCCCAGGCGTATTGTGTCACTGGCTCCGAATATGACCGAGATTCTTTATGGTTTAGGCCTGGGTGACCGGGTGGTTGGGGTTACCGATAGTTGTGATTACCCGCCGGAGGCCAAAGAGAAACCGAAAGTTGGCGGGATACAGATTGATAATGAAAGAATCTTGATGTTGCGACCGGATTTGGTGGTGGCCCATGCCGGGTTGCAACGCCAAACCATAGACCGGTTAAGGAGGATGGGCCTGCCGGTGATTGCCTTGGACCCAAAGGATTGGCACAGCCTGCTGCGGACCATGGAAAAACTGGGTGTTGTTACCGGGACCAAGGCCCAGGCTGAACACTTGGTCCGGGAGATGGAGGCGCGACGGCAACGGGTGGCGGCTACCGTTGCGGGTAACCGACGGGTCCGGGTTTTTGTGGAGGTTTGGAACAAGCCCTTGATGACGGCGGGTCCGGGCACTTTTTTGGATGAAATGGTGTCGATGGCAGGGGGGGCAAACATTGCCGCTGATGTTACGACTCCCTGGTCGGTATATCCTGAAGAAAAGGTGCTGCTTCGGGATCCGGAGGTCATCATTTTAACCTGCAAAAACAAGCAGGAGGTTTTACAGCGGCGGGCTTGGCAGCGCATTACAGCAGTGCGCGGCGGGTGGGTTTACGAAGTGAATCCTGACATCTACAGCCGTCCGGGGCCAAGGTTGGTTGAAGCCTTGGAGGACCTTGTTTCTCTCCTGGCGAGTGCAAGGGGTGAGGACCATCATTGAGATGAAGTTACAAGAGGAGATTAGGGCCTTGCTCATGAATATCTACCGATGCCTGGTGGCCCATTTTGGCCCAAGGAACTGGTGGCCGGCCAAATCCTCCTTTGAAGTTATTGTTGGCGCCATTCTCGCCCAGGCTGTGGCCTGGCGTAATGTGGAAATCGCCATTACCCGGTTGGAACAGGAGGGGCTGCTCAGCCCCCGGGCCATCCGGGAACTGCCCTTGGAAGAGCTTGCCGATTATATCCGTTCAAGCCGGTATTACCGGATGAAAGCCAAAAAACTCAAGGCGTTTATGGAGTTTTTCCATGAACGGTACCATGATTCCCTGGCGGAACTCTTCGCCCAACCGGTCGACAAACTCCGCCGGGAGTTGCTTGGGGTTTATGGCTTGGGCCCGGAGACAGTGGATTCGATTCTCCTGTACGCCGGGGACCTGCCGGTCTTTGTTGTGGATGCCTATACCCGCAGAGTCTTTCATCGATTGGGCTTTTGGGGCCCGAATGTTACCTACACCGAGATGCAAAGATTTTTCCAACGCCATTTGCCCTTGGACGTGCCTTTGTACAACGACTACCATGCCCAAATTGTGGCCCTGGGTCATTCTTATTGCCGAGAAAAGCCCCGTTGCGGCCGATGCCCGCTGGATGAGTTCTGCCAATGGGAGGGGAAGGAAGAAAAGTGAGGATCTCTACTAAAGCCCGCCGGGGATGCATTGTCGCCGGCCTTTTTTTACTGGTCCTGACAGTCGTCGCATTAAAGACGGGAGCTGTGGACCTGACTTGGGGTCAGTTGATCCGGGTGCTCCTGCACCCGCCTGGCGCAGACGGCCGGGACCGATTGGTTGCAGATGTACTGTGGGAGATTCGCCTTCCCCGTATTTTATTGGCTTTGGGTGTGGGGGCAGCCTTGGCCATGGCCGGTGTAGGCTATCAGGCCGTTTTAAACAATGTCCTGGCGGATCCCTACTTATTGGGCGTCTCCGCCGGGGCCAGCCTGGGCGCGGTCTCGGTGATGCTGGGCTTTCACCGCTTTACCCATTGGGTTCCACCTGCCGCCTTTCTTACGGCAATGCTGACGGTTGCCGTGGTCCTTTTCCTGGCACGGGTGGGGGGGAGGTACCCGCCGGAGCGGTTAGTCCTCTCCGGGGTGGTGATAAGTTCACTGTTAACAGCCGGGGTTTCGGTATTGCTTATTTTAGCCCAAGGGCAGCTTAAGGAGGCCTTTTTTTGGTTGTTGGGTGGCTTTGCCCAGCGAGGATGGGTGGAGTGGCAGGCTTTCTGGCCTTACCTGGTTGCGGGTGGATTGGGATTGCTGTTGATCCCCAGGGAACTTAACCTGTTGTCCCTGGGGGAAGAAGCAGCGGGTAACCTGGGCATGGCGGTAGAACCGTTTAAAGTGGCGGTGCTTGTGGCCTCTTCCCTCCTGGCTGCTGCTGCAGTAGCGGTGGGCGGCGTCATTGGCTTTGTTGGCCTGGTGGTACCGCACATGGCTAGGCTCATTGTTGGCCCGGACCACCATGGTCTAATGGCTTTCGCCGGGTTGTGCGGGGCGGTTTTGCTGTTGGGTGCGGATTTTTTGGCCCGGTTAATGGGGGAGATTCCGGTGGGAGTTTTGACGGCCCTGTTGGGTGGCCCGTTTTTCCTTTGGTTGTTGCGCAGGGGCGCCATGGGGGGTAGGTAAATGAGGTTGGCAACATTTCAGCAATTATGTGTGGATAATCTTTATGCCGGTTATGGAAGAAACGTTGATATTCTGCACGGTATTAACCTCAGTTTTGTTGCCGGTGAGCGGGTGGCCGTCATTGGTCCCAATGCTGCAGGCAAAAGCACCCTTTTAAAGTGCCTCAGCGGTGAGCTCTGTCCCCGCTTCGGCCAGGTAAAGCTGGACGGAACACCTCTGTTAAAAATACCCGGCAAAAAAAGGGCCAGAATCCTGACCCGTGTTGCGCAAAACCCTGTAGTAAATACAGATTTTACAGTGCAGGAGTATGTGACCATGGGCCGGTACCCACACTTGCGGTTTAATGGTACGGAGACCTACCGTGATATGGAGGCGGTCCGGCAGGCCATGGAATGGACGGGGTTGACCGGGCTCGAAGGCCGTTGTTTGGGAACCCTCAGTGGTGGTGAACGGCAGAGGGTGGCCCTGGCCCAGGCCATTGCCCAGGAGACCCCGGTTTTGTTGTTGGATGAGCCCAATGTCTTTTTGGATCTGCACCACCAACAAACTTTACTGGAGATCCTTGATAAATTGCACCGGGAAACGGGGCGGACGATTATTGCGGCCTTGCACGATCTTAATCTGGCCTTGGCCTTCGCCCAACGGGTGATTGTGTTGGATCAAGGTCGGGTGGCCGCCGATGGCCCTCCCCCGGTTGTCCTGAAGGAAGAGTTGATTGAGGAGGTTTACCATGTCCGGGCGGCCCGGATCTCCGGTCCCCACGGACTGCCCCACTTCGTATTATTGGGGCTGTCGGAATAAGCGATGCCGGGAAAAGCTATTGGGTAGACGGCCGCAAAAGCAGCTCGCCCGTACCGTCGGGTAACAGGTGGATCTGGGTGTTGAAGGGGGTCGAGATCTTCTGAAGGTGCCGGATCACACGGGCGCCGTCTTCGCCGTGGCGGATTCTTGTTTGGCCTTGAACTTCAGGATTATTTACGTTAAGGGGAACAAGCACGGCCCGGTAGGGGCCCTTTTCATCACATTCCACCAGGAGGATGACACTGTCCTTGACTTTGCGGCTCATGGAAGCAAAGGCAAAATTGCCGAGGCTGTAAGCAACCAAACCACCGTCAATAACCTCCAACGGTTGCAGAATATGGGGATGGTGGCCGATGACGATGTTGGCACCGGCGGCAATACATTTTTTAGCGAAGATCCTCTGATAGTCCTTTGGTATTTCCAGCAGCTCCGCGCTCCAATGGAAGGCCACGATGACAATGTCGGCCTTTTCCCGCACGGCACGAATATCCTGCAAGACCACAGGCAGATCGCCATAGGCAGTCCCAGGCCGGTTGGGCCCGGCGTTAAACTCCAAGGGAAATGTATTGTTGTAGGCCAAGACGGCAATGGTCAAGCCGTTGTGATCTAAAATGGCGGGACGCCGGGCTTCGGCCAGGTTCATTCCTGCACCTGCCCGTTTAATGTTATTCTTGTCCAACACGGCCAGGGTCTCCGCCAAGGCTTCGGGACCAAAGTCCATGATGTGATTGTTGGCCAGGGTTAGGACGGAAAAGTTGGCGAATTTCAAGGATTGGACAGTACGCGGATCGGTTTGCAAGGTGAAGGTTTTTTCCAGCCAGACCTCTCCTTTTAACGAAAGAGGGGACTCAAGGTTACCAATGAGAATGTCGGAGTTGTTTAATACTGGAGCCACTTGTGTAAAAGGGTAAGATGGGTCTTTGAGATTTTTCCCTTGCATAAATCCGCCCAGATAAATGTCGCCAACAAAGGCAAGTTTCAGCGCAGTCCTTTGCGGAGTTTCCTTGACGGTACCGGTGGCAAAAGCCTCACCAAGAAGGATGACCGCCAGGAGTCCCAAGAAGATGGTTTTTAACCTTGGTGCCTGCACCAACCACACCTCCTTACAGGAGAAAATTTTAAGGGCGCGCTTGAAATATATATGTTTTATCAATATCCCTTACAATACTTCCTGATTGCGAAAATTCCTTTCAATTTTTATTTAAGAAACGGGAAATGATCGGGGCCTTGGTTGTAAGTCGGCGAATCCTGGGTTAGTCAGGGGTATCAGTTTAATTAACGGGGGTGGAAGGTAATGTCGGGAATCGAACAACGGCTAAAGGCCACGGAAGGTGCAATGGTGGATTTTTTGCAAAAACTCATCCAAATCCCAAGCGTGCGGGCGGAAGCAGCCGGACCCGGCGCACCCTTCGGGGAGAACTTGCGAAAAGCGCTGGAGACTGTTTTGGCTTGGGGAGAACAAGAGGGATTTCGGACCCGGAATGTCCGGGGTTATGCAGGACATATCGAATATGGTGAGGGGGACGCTACTGTGGGGGTCCTGGTTCACTTGGATGTGGTCCCGGCGGGGGAGGGTTGGACGTATCCGCCCTTTGCCGCAGTGATCGAAGACGGCCGCATCTATGGTCGTGGAGCCGTTGATGACAAAGGGCCCACGGCAGCGGTCCTGTTTGCCTTAAAAGCCCTTAAAGATCAAGGGGTTCCCCTGCGCCGGAAGATCCGGGTGATTTTCGGTTGCGATGAGGAGAGCAATTGGGAGTGCATGGAAGAGTACTTTAAAGTAGAGCCCAGGCCAGCTATGGGCTTTACCCCTGATGCGGATTTCCCTCTTGTCTACAGTGAAAAGGGCATGTTGGCCGTGGCTTTGACCGGCAGTCTGCCCGCCGGTGACGCCCCGGTTTGCTTGGAAGCCGTCACCGGTGGAATGCGGCGAAATATCGTGCCGGAGTATGCTGAGGCGGTGCTGGGGTTTACCGACCCGTCCCTGCGGGAATCCGTCCGCCAAAAGCTGCAGGCGGCCGGGGAGGAAATCGGTCATATTCAGCTGGAAGGAGCAGGGGACACGCTGAAGATCAAAGCCACAGGTCGGGCGGCCCATGCCAGCCAGCCGCAGTTGGGGGAGAATGCCATCGGCCGTCTGGTCTTGGCCTTAAACAGCCTAGAACTCTCGGGGGGGCCATGGGAATTCATCCGCTTGTTGGCTGAGGATATTGGCCTGACTTATGACGGTTCTGGCTTGAACATAGCAGCCAACCATCCCACTGCCGGGCCTTTAACCTTAAACTTGGGCCGGATAAGGAAAACAGATGACGAATATCTGGTTGAACTTGACCTGCGTTATCCACCTTCGGTTACCGGGGATGAGCTGCTTGGGCGGCTCCGAGAACGATTTGCCGTTGTCGGCTTGGCGGTCAGGGAGCAAAAACATATGCCCCCGCATTATGTAGATCCGGAGCATGAACTGGTTGCCACTTTGCTGGAAACCTATCGACAGTTGACCGGTGACAACCGGCCACCGCTGGCCATTGGCGGGCGGACCTATGCCACTACTTTGGGTACGGCCGTGGCTTTTGGCCCCAATTTCCCCGGCCGGTCGGAACTGGCTCATCAGAAGGATGAATATATCAGCCTTGCCGATCTGGCCATATGCGCCCGGATCTATGCCCGGGCCTTGGCGACCTTGGCCGGATAATAAAGGGGTAATGGCGGATTGCTGCCATGGGGTCTTGGTGGTTAAGTTTGGATAATATTATGAAAACCAGGTTACGGTGTACAACAGAAGATTGTCAAGCAAGCAACTTTAGTGTAAAATAAATGGGTTAGAAAAGGTAGAGGGCTGTCTAAATGATTGGATCGGCCAGTTGAAGGAGGCGCCTGTTAGTGGAGAAAGGAACCTTTACAGTGAAAAAAGGATTAGCGGAGATGTTAAAAGGTGGCGTAATTATGGATGTCACCACGCCTGAACAAGCTAAGATTGCCGAAGATGCGGGCGCTGTGGCGGTTATGGCCCTGGAACGTGTGCCGGCGGATATTCGTAAAGAAGGCGGCGTAGCCCGTATGTCGGATCCGGAGGTTATCATCCGGATTAAAGAAGCAGTCACTATTCCGGTCATGGCCAAGGCACGGATCGGCCATTTTGTTGAGGCGCAAATCTTACAAGCGCTGGGAATTGACTTTGTTGACGAAAGTGAAGTTTTAACACCGGCGGATGATCGTTATCATATTAATAAAAACGAATTTACCGTGCCGTTTGTCTGCGGCGCCCGTAACTTGGGTGAAGCGTTGCGCCGTATTGGGGAAGGTGCGGCCATGATCCGGACGAAGGGTGAGGCCGGGACTGGCGACGTGGTTGAGGCGGTAAAACATATTCGCACGGTGATGGATGAGATTCGCCGGGTCCAAAACACCCCCGATGAAGAGCTGATGACTGTGGCCAAGGAGTTAGGGGCCCCATATGAGCTGGTTGTGGAAGTCAAGCGGTTGGGCCGGCTGCCGGTGGTTAACTTTGCCGCTGGTGGGATCGCCACTCCGGCGGATGCCGCATTAATGATGCAATTAGGCTGTGACGGCATCTTTGTTGGTTCCGGTATCTTTAAATCGGACAACCCGGCGGCCCGGGCCAAGGCCATCGTGGAAGCCACCGCTCATTATAACGATGCCAAGATTTTAGCGGAAGTTTCCCGGGGAATCGGCGGCGCTATGCGCGGCATAAATGTCAGCGGTATGCATGAAGAAGACAGGATTGCTGGCCGGGGCTGGTAACTTGGTGGCACAAGGAGACATATACCAATGAAAATTGGGGTTTTGGGCTTACAGGGCGCCGTCCGGGAACACCTGTGGGCCTTGGAAAAATGCGGTGTCGAGACAATTGTGGCTAAAAAGAGCGAAGATCTGGCTGACCTAGCCGGATTGGTTATTCCCGGCGGGGAAAGCACAACTGTAGGAAAACTACTGGTCCGTTTTGGGCTGCTGGAGCCCATCAAGGAACGGGTGCGGCAGGGTATGGGCATATTTGGGACATGTACGGGTATGATCCTGTTAGCCAAGGAGATTCGCGGCAGTGACCAACCCCGCTTGGGGTTGATGGACCTAACCATTGAGCGCAATGCCTTTGGCCCTCAGGTTGAGAGCTTCGAGATGGAGCTGCCTGTTCCGGTCCTTGGGGAAGAACCTTACCATGCCATCTTTATCCGGGCTCCTTATGCGGTGGCTGCCGGGCCGGGAGCGGAGGTCCTGGCTGAGCTGAACGGGAAGATTGTCTTAGCCCGCCAAGGTAAGCTTTTGGGGGCGGCCTTCCACCCGGAATTAACAGATGACCTGCGTATTCATAAATTATTCTTGTCCATGCTGGCAGAGAAAACCGGGGTCTGAATTTAAGGCCCGGGTTTTTTATTTGGCAGGACAATTCATGGTAGTCCAATAGTGTTTGTAGTTTAAACTATTTTTTAAAGCAAAGAACCGGCAAGGCCGGTTTTTTTCTTTCAGCGGGATTATGAATGGCGTTGCAAGGGAATGATGGGAAAAAGGAAAGCACTGTATGCATCTTTAAGTAGGGAGGAAGGAACGATGGAGGAGATGCTGGAGATCCGCTGGCACGGCCGGGAGGGTCAGGGCGCGAAGACCGCCGCCCTCCTGCTGGGGGAAGCGGTGGTGCAGACCGGCAAGTATATGCAAGCTTTTCCCGATTACGGCCCGGAACGGATGGGAGCGCCCATGCGGGCCTATAACCGGATTAGCAATGACCCCATCCGCATCCATTCGGGAGTAACATCCCCCAAAGTGGTGGCGGTCCTGGACAGTACTTTATTGGGCAAAGTCGATGTAACCCAAGGGATGCACGAGGATGGGATCTTGCTGGTCAATACGTCCCATGCCCCCGGCGAAATCCGATCCAAATTGCAGTTGATGGGAAAACGTGTGTATACAATAGATGCCAACAGGATCTCCCTGGAGTTGCTCGGCCGGCCGATGCCCAATACACCAATGCTGGGTGCCTTGATCAAGGTGACGGCGGTAGTCGGCCTGGAGGAGTTGATTGATGACACTAGGCGCAAGTTGGAGAAAAAGTTTAAGCACCGGCCGGAGGTCATAGCAGGTAATCTCCAAGCGATCCGGCGGGCTTTTCAGGAGGTGCGGGCGGAGTGAGTAGTGCCCAGGGTTGGCGGGACCTGACTGTCGGCGGTATTATCCCAACACCGGGTACGGCCAGAAGTTACGAGACCGGGGATTGGCGGAACGTCCGGCCCCTCCATAGTAAGGAAAAATGTATTAACTGCCTGATTTGCTGGTTGTATTGTCCCGATGCCGCCATTGTTGTGAAGGACGGAAAGGTACTGGGGATTGACTATGCCCATTGCAAAGGTTGCGGGATCTGTGCCCGAGAATGCCCGGATAAGGTCCATGCCATTGAGATGGTTAATGAGGCGGAATGGGAAGAAATGAAGGATAACAAGGAATAAAACCCGGCGCCGGGCTTGAACCGGAACAAGCAAGGGAAACACAAGGGAGGTTATACTTTGCCGGTAAGGGATCTGAAGGCACGGACAGGGAACGAGGCTATGGCGGAGGCCATGCGGCAGATTAATCCTGATGTGGTGGCGGCCTATCCCATTACTCCGGCCACGGAGATTGTCCAGATCTTTTCGGGTTTCTGTGCTGATGGTTTGGTTGATACCGAATTTGTTGCAGTGGAAAGTGAACATTCGGCCATGAGCGCTTGTATCGGCGCATCTGCCGCTGGAGCCCGAGTGATGACGGGAACATCTTCTCAGGGTTTATCCTTGATGGCCGAAATGCTTTATATTGCTGCCGGGCTAAGGTGCCCACTTGTCTTGGCGGAGGTAAACCGGGCGCTGTCGGCTCCCATCAATATCCACTGTGATCACAGCGACACCATGTCAGTACGGGATGCTGGCTGGATCCAGATCTTCTCGGAGAATGCCCAGGAGGCCTATGATAATCTGATTCAAGCAGTGCGAATTGCCGAACATCCCGATGTTTTACTGCCCGTTATGGTGACGACCGATGGGTTTATCATCAGCCACGGCCTGGAGGCCGTCCAGTTGTTGCCGGATGCGGAGGTTAAGTCCTTTGTGGGTAGGTATCAACCAAAGTATTCCTTGTTGGATACGGACCATCCCATCACTGTGGGGAGCCTGGACTTTACCGACTATTATTTTGAACACCGGCGGCAGGTGGCGGAGGCAATGGATAAGGCCAGGTCTGTGATTTTAGAGCTGGGGGAAGAGTTTGCCCGCAGATTTGGCCGGTCCTATGGTTTTTTTGAGGGTTACCGGTTGGACGATGCGGTAATTGCCATAGTGGTTTTAGGCTCAACGGCGGGGACCGCCCGGGTGGCTGTGGATGCCTTGCGCAACCAGGGAATCAAGGCAGGATTGTTGAAACTGCGGGTATTCCGGCCCTTTCCCGCCCGGGAGTTGGCGGCGGCGTTGAGCAATCTCCAGGCCATTGCGGTAATGGACCGTTCCGATACCCTGGCCGGGACGGGTGGTCCCCTCTTCCATGAGGTTAGATCCGCTTTGTATGATCTCGGGAGCCGGCCCCGGGTGGTTAACCAAATTTATGGCCTGGGCGGGCGGGACATTACGGTGGAGGATATTCAGGAGGTATATATGTCCCTTCACAGGCTGGCTGCAGAGAAAGAAAGTTTGCCGCCTGTGCAGTACTTGGGGGTGCGGGAATAAGTCCGAAATAGGGCTGTCCTTGTTAAGGACAGCCTTTTTAACAGTGTTTTTGAAAGTACCAAACCAATAATTTAATCCCCCACATGACAAGGAAAAGCCATAAGCCTCCCCATAAAGATAGGCGGGTGGTAATTCTCACGGTTTTTCCAGTTAAGAGGGAGTGGGTTAAAATTAACACGAAAAAGACAAGATAGAGGAAGACCACAGGCGCCAGGGGATTGGCTAAGAAGGCGGCAGGTAAATTACCCCGCACCAACCAGGCAAAACTTGTTGTGCTCCCGCAAAAAAGGCAGGGAACATGTGTAACATAATGAAAAATGCAAGGAGGTAATAAAAGCTTCTGGTGGGTGCCATACATAGCCGGATCCGGGACCAAAAAGGCCGGGATGATCAATAAGGCTGTACAAAAGGCCAGTAACACCCATTGGCTTAAAAGATCCCCTTTTGTTCGGGCTTTTTCAAGGAAGATCCGGAGGGGCCAGAGCCGCAACGGAGGACACCTCCTCCTCTTCCTCCCGTGGCACCAGGTCGTCAAAGACGGCAGCAATCATGATTGTGGTCAATACGGATCTTTTGATCGCTTTGCCTATGCCCAAAATTTGACACCGTCCTTTATATAAATTGTCATAAAGTATAAAATCACTGTTAAAACCATCTTACCAAATATGGGAAGAGCAGTCAATTAAACGGGATTTGCAGGGTATTTGCTTTTACAGAGCAATTGCGGTATAATTTAACTTATTTACTAACCTGAATTTGCCAAGGGGGCTTTACGATGCTGGACATTCGGCTGGTCCGGAATGAACCGGAACAGGTCATTGCAGGACTCCGACGCAGGGGATTAACTATATCCTTGGATGAATTTCTAAGCTTGGACGAGACCCGTCGGCAGAAATTGGTGGAGACTGAGAGCTTAAAAAACCGGCGTAACGTGGTTTCCAAGGAAGTAGGCAGGCGCAAGGCGCACAATGAGGATGCCTCCGACCTCATCCGTGAGATGCAAGAGGTCGGTGAGCGGATCAAGGTTATTGATGAAGAAATCCGGGCAATTGAAGCCAGGCTCAACGAGATTTTGTTGACCATTCCCAACCTGCCCGATGCCTCCGTGCCAGAGGGGCCGGACGAGACATATAACCAGGAGGTCCGGCGGTGGGGTGAGATACGGGTTTTTGATTTTACGCCCAAACCCCATTGGGATATCGGAGAAGGCCTTGGAATACTGGACTTTGAGCGGGGAAGTAAAATCAGCGGCGCCCGTTTTACCGTCTTGAAGGGCAAGGGCGCCAAACTTGAGCGGGCATTAGTCAATTTTATGCTTGATCTCCATACCAAGGAGCATGGTTATGAGGAGATCTTCCCCCCGTTTTTGGTGAACCGCGACTGTATGGTGGGGACAGGCCAGTTGCCCAAGTTTGAAGAGGACATGTTCCGGGTTACCCCCGGCGACTATTTCCTGATTCCCACTGCTGAAGTGCCTGTGACCAACTTGCACCGGGATGAGATCCTTGATGTGGAGCAGTTGCCCCTTTATTATACAGCCTATACCGCTTGTTTCCGGGCGGAGGCCGGTGCAGCCGGGCGGGATACCCGGGGCGTAATCCGGCAGCACCAATTTAACAAGGTGGAGTTGGTGAAGTTCACCAAGCCGGAGGATTCCGAAGCAGAACACGAAAAATTGGTGAGGAACGCCGAAACGGTGTTACAACGGTTGGGCTTGCCTTACCGGGTGGTCTTGCTGTGCGGCGGTGATATGGGTTTTTCTGCGGCTAAGTGCTATGATCTGGAGGTTTGGTTTCCCAGCAGCGGGACATATCGGGAAATCTCTTCTTGTTCCAACTTTAAAGATTTCCAAGCTCGCCGGGCCAACATTCGTTACCGGCCCGCCCCCGGTGCAAAGCCCGAGTTTGTTCATACATTGAATGGCTCCGGGCTGGCGATTGGCCGGACATTGGCGGCAATTTTGGAGAATTATCAAAATGCCGACGGCAGTGTTACCGTTCCTGAGGTGCTGCGAGAATATTTGGGGATGGAACGGATCGATTAATCTGTTACTAAAGGCCGGAAGGAAGACAGGATGTGGAAGTGGCTTTAGCTTGACTAGGTCCCGCCTCTCGTGTTAGAATATAATTCGCACGGATTCGGAGGAGTGTCCGAGTGGTTTAAGGAGGCGGTCTTGAAAACCGTTAGGCCGAAAGGCCTCGTGGGTTCGAATCCTACCTCCTCCGCCAGTCAATATTGAGGTGTGGGGAGGCCGTGCAGGCCGACATAAAGCTTTGGATATTCAACTTTTTGCGGAGAGATACCCAAGCAGGTTGAAGGGGACGGTTTGCTAAACCGTTAGTAGGAGCAATCCTAGCGAGGGTTCGAATCCCTCTCTCTCCGCCAGATTATCTCCAGCCCGGAAGGGCTGTTTTTCTTCATCGCTTGGTACGGGATGATATTCCAAGGGACGAAGACTTGACCAAGCGGTGTTGATATGGTAAAATATTAAATGTTCATTATGCGCCCGTAGCTCAGCGGATAGAGTACTTGACTACGAATCAAGGGGCCACAGGTTCAAATCCTGTCGGGCGCACCACTTGTGATAAGGGTTTGCAGGATCGGGTTTCCGATCCCGCTTTGTGTTTTCCCGGCAATTTCGGAGCAATTATGAGGTGGACAATTTTATATAAAACTGTTTAATTTGGCTTATCCGATCTTAAACCCTTGCTTTGCGAAAATAAAAAAACACTAAAGTCGGCGGTGAATTGTCCGATAAAACTTTTGAACAAGGACGTTCGCGACAAGGATGTCAACATATGACAAGGAAGTCAAAGCCCTGCCTGGCTGGTGGGGCGTGTTTATTTTCTACCTTTCCACCTCCTCTCTTTCCTTCCCTTGGCCAAGGGAAGGCTTTTTTCTTACCCGATTTATTTCAGGTTAATCAGGTTAAAAATATAGTGAAGAAAATAAACTGTAAAGAATCGGATTTCTCAGCCGAATAGTATTATGAACAAGGACGTTCCCGCAATGACAAGGAGGTCAACAGCCCCGCCCAAGCGGGGCGTTATTTGTTTGGGTGCCAGTATACCTGGAAATAATCTTGACGGAAGAAAAAAATACCCCTTCAACTTTAGGGGAAAACACGTTATAATAGATCTGCCTGATTATCACGGCCCCGTAGCTCAGAGGATAGAGCAG
>DGDV01000034.1:12330-26050 GCA_002385625.1 Firmicutes bacterium UBA3943 | reverse complement strand
TTGTTACCAAGATTCTGGAGTAAAGACAGATTAAATAGACAAAAAAGACCCCTGCCAAGTTAAACGGCAGGGGTCTTTTTTATCGGAAAATATATGTATCCGGCGATGAATTTCCGTCATTTATGGAGATTATTCCTGCCGGTCCAGCAGGTATTGGCGGGCAACGGCGGCGGCTCCCAGGACACCGGCGCGGCTGCCCAGGGCCGCCGGGACAATGGATAGGTTGTCGGCAAAGGTGGGGAAGGCCTTGCGCTGGATCTCCCTGGAGATTGGTTGGAAGAGCAGGGGACCGATGTTGGTGACACCGCCACCAATGATGATGAGCTCCGGATTAAAGATGCTGACCAGATTGGCCAAGGTGGTGCCCAAGTAGCGCATGGCATCGCTAATAACCTCATTGGCCAGGGGATCTCCGGCTTGGGCCGCTTGTCCGATGATAACCATATTGACCCGGCAGAGGTCGCCTGCTGCCAACTCACGGACAAGGCTCTCCTCACCTTGGCTTAACCGTTCCACCATCGTCCGGGCCATGGCTGTCCCTGAGGCCAACGCCTCCAGACAGCCGCGTTGGCCGCAGCCGCAGACGGGTCCGTCCTCCACCACTTTGATGTGGCCGATCTCACCGGCGCCTCCGTTGCGGCCTTCGACCAAACGGTTGTTGACGATAATACCACCGCCAATGCCTGTGCTGACGGTGACGAAGATAAGGTCACTGACCCCTCGTCCGGCACCAAAGACCTGCTCGCCCAAGGCGGCGGCATTGGCGTCGTTTTCCAACAGGACGGGGATGCCTGCCGCCTCCTCCAGCAAACGGCCGATAGGAACATGATGCCAGCCCAGGTTGGGTGCATTGATGACAGTGCCAGTCTTCCGGTCCAGCGGCCCCGGGATGCCCAGTCCGATGGCCGTGGGATGGGCATAGGCCGAGGCGGTTTTGATCAGCTCCAGCAGTTGGGAGAGAACGCCTTCCACGCCGGAACAGGCGTCGGTGGGGACTTTGTCTTCCCAGAGGATTTTCAGGTCCGGAGAGATGAGGGCTGCAGCGATCTTGGTGCCGCCCAGATCAATGCCGAGAACGGTTTCTTCATACATTAAACGGCCTCCCTTGATTATTAATCATTGTTAATCAATGAAAAACATGTAAACTGTTGCTTACGGATTATCAATGGCAAAATGCCCTCTGCCGATAATTGTACTATAAGAAAGAAGTTTGTGGATAGAGAAAATCAGCGCCAACAAACGAGAAGATCCGTAGCCAAGCAATTAACGGGTTAAATTTAATTATACCAGTTATTTGGCAGCCGGTGTTGCAATAATTATGCGTTTTTCGCGGGGCAAGGGGGTAATGAGGATGAAAGCAGGGTTTTGGCAACTGAAAACTGTTACTAAAATATTTGCTGCGGTTTTGCTCGGGTTAGCCATGTTTGAATTGGCCATGGTACTGCTCTTGCCAGGAATTGCAAAGACCCAATCCCGCGTGATCAGCGTTGTCTTTGCCAGTGTTCTGGCAGCCGTGGTCTCCGGTATCTTTGCCTGTCGCCGGGCCGGTTTGGAAAACGAACTAAAGAAATCGGCCGACTTTTATCTTACCTTGCTCTATGATTTTCCATACTTGATTTGGCGCTCGGATGTCGATGGACATTATGATTATTTTAACGGGGCGTGGCTGCGGTTTACCGGGCGAACCCTGGAACAGGAGCAAGGCGAGGGCTGGCTGGATAGCGTTCACCCTGAGGATCGGGAGACTTGTTTGCACATATACAATGAGGCTTTTCAGAGACGGACCTCGTTTATTACGGAATTTCGCTTGCGCCGCTACGATGGGGAATACCGGTGGATCCGGGGCGAAGGCAGGCCCTATATGAACTTGCAGGGAGAGTTTGCCGGTTACATCGGAACATATTTTGATATTACCGAGAACAAACGGTCCGAGGAGAGGCTGACGAAGATTGGCGAGCATTACCGGCGGATCATACAGCTGCTGCCGGATACGGTTTTGATTCATAGCGGGGGTAGGATCGTATTTGCCAACGAAGAGGCTAAGCGTTTGTTAAAGGTCGATGACAAACAAGACATCTGCGGCTGGTCCATTCTGGATTTTATCCATCCGGAACGGCGGGAGATTGCGCGGCAACGGATTCAAATGGTGGAAAAAGAGAATGTGGCGGTGCCGCGCATGGAACAGAAGTTAGTGAGGACCGATGGGACAATAGTTGATGTTGATGTTGCTTCCGCACCATTTGTTTTTAACGGGCAGCCTGCTGTTTTAAGCGTGTTCCGTGATATTACGGAACGCAACCAAACATTGCAAGCCATCCGGGAAAGTGAACAGCAATACAGCAGTCTTTTTGAGAATAACCACTCGGTCATGATGATCATTGATCCGGGAACCGGCGAGATCAAACAGGCCAACAGGGCAGCTTGCGAGTTTTATGGGTACTCCAAGGAACAGCTGACCAAGATGAATATCGCGGAGATCAACACTTTTAACCCGGACCAGATCAATGAGGAGATGCAACTGGCGCTAAAAGAACAACGCAAGCACTTCAACTTCCGGCACCGGCTCGCCAACGGGGAATTGCGGGATGTTGAGGTGTTTAGCGGCCCGATTCCCATTAAAGGCAAGACACTCTTGTATTCGATTGTCCATGATGTGACGGAAAAAAGAAAAGCAGAGGAATTGGTCAGGAAATTGTCCCAAGCGGTGGAGCAAAGCCCGGCTTCGGTAGTCATTACCGACTTGGAGGGGAAGATTGAATATGTAAATCCCAAGTTCACCCAGGTAACCGGTTACTCGGTCGAGGAGGCCATTGGCCAGAACCCCCGGATCCTAAAGTCCGGCGAGTGGCCTTCGGAAGCCTACCGGGAGCTATGGGAGACGATCACTGCCGGGAAAGAATGGCGGGGTGAGTTCCACAACAAGCGGAAAGATTCGACGTTGTATTGGGAATATGCTTCGATTTCGCCCATTCGCAACGAAAAAGGGGAAATAACTCACTTTTTGGCCGTCAAAGAGGATATCACCGAGCGCAAACTGGCCGAAGCGGAATTGGCCCGGGCTAAAGAGGCGGCGGAAGCGGCTAATCGGGCTAAGGACCAATTTTTGGCCAATATGAGCCACGAGATCAGGACGCCCATGAATGGCATCATCGGCATGACGGAACTGGTCCTGGCCACTGAACTTACGAACGAGCAACGGGAGTATCTGGAGATTGTCAAGGATTCCTCCGAGTCTTTACTTAGGCTATTAAATGACCTGCTGGATCTCTCGAAGATCGAAGCAGGCATGATTGAACTGGAAAAGGCCCCGTTTTGCCTGGAGGAAGCGGTGAAGAAAGCGGTGGAACCCCTAAGGCATATGGCAAATCAGAAGGGATTGCGGCTTTCCTGCCGGATTGAGCCTGCCATCGCCGGGCAGGTAATTGGCGATCGGTACCGCCTGGCGCAGGTCTTGACCAACCTGGTGGGCAATGCGGTGAAGTTTACGGAAAATGGCGAAATCAAAGTAAGCATAACGGGGAAAGAGACGGATGAAGACGGGGTACGCATGCGGCGGTTGCAGTTCAGTGTGGCGGATACGGGCATTGGCATCCCTGCTGACAAGATGGATCGGCTCTTTAAAAGCTTCAGTCAAGTGGATGGTTCCACCACCCGCAAGTATGAGGGGACCGGCTTGGGTCTGGCCATCTGTAAACACTTGGTGGAACTGATGGGCGGAACCATTCAGGTGGAGAGCAAGGAGGGGGAGGGCAGCACCTTTAGCTTCACCTTGCTGATGCCCGTTGCGGATGCGCCTGCTTTAGCAGCGCAGGGGTCAGGGGAACGCGCTGCCGTAAAACGGGAGGTTTACCCGGGTGGCGGGCAAACAGCGGCAATTATGCCGGGCAAAACCGGAAAAATTCTTTTAGCCGAAGATAACCCGGTTAATCAAAAACTGGTTAAAACCATCCTTGACAAGCGGGGATGGCAGACGGTGGTGGTGGACAATGGGCTGGCGGCCTTGGCGGCTTGGCGCAGTGAGCACTTTGATCTGATCCTGATGGATGTGCAAATGCCGGAGCTGGACGGGGTGGAGACGACCCGCCGGATCCGGGCGGAGGAGCGGGAAAAGGAGCGGACGCCGATTGTTGCGCTGACCGCCCATGCGCTGGAGGAGGATAAGACACGCTGTTTAGCGGCGGGGATGGACGATTACCTGGTCAAGCCCATCCATGCTGAGGAGCTTATGGCCATGATCCAAAAATGGGCGGGCAGCCGTGGCCAGGCCCAAGAAGGCGCCCAGGGGCCTTCTGCGGCAATCCAGAGCATGTTGGAGGTCCTGGACGGCGATGCAGAGCTGGCGGGTGAATTGCTGGCCGCCTTTATCCAGGATGTTAAAGGCAAGCTCCCCGACTTGGTGGCGGCCATCGAACAAACGGACTATAACGGGTTATGCCGGCTGGCCCATGGGCTGAAAGGCGCTGCGGGAAACCTGGGCCTGCAAACCCTGTTTGCGGCCTTCGCCGAGTTGGATGCCATGGGTAAACAGGAGAACATTACCGGGGGCGCAAGGATCCTATCCGGCATCCAAGAGGAGTTGAAGGAGTTGGAACGGCAGGTTCCGGGAGGTGGGGGCAAAGGTGATGTTTTGCCAGATTCATGTTAAAGACTCCTGCCGACTGTGTCGATAAAAAACGTATATAAGCAAAAGGCCTGGAAATGGGGTGGTTTTTTGGTTGCGAGCGGGAAGTACCTCACTTTTGCGTTGGAGAAAGAATACTATGGGTTTCCCATCGAACAAATAAAAGAAATCATTGGCATGATGGCGATTAATCCCATTCCCGACGCGCCGCCCTTCATGAAAGGCGTGATCAACTTACGGGGGCAGATTATACCTGTAATCGACCTCCGGATTAAACTGGGCAAGGCGGAAAGGCCGTATACCGACCGGAACTGCATAATTATCTTAGATATCTTGGAAGGGGGTGGCCCCAACCAGGCACGGTACCTGGGGGTCATCGTGGATACTGTGGCGGATGTGGCGGCGTTCCCGGCGGAAGCGATCGATCCGCCGCCGCCGGGCAGCGGCCTAGTGTTGGCCGGGATCGGAAAGCTGAAGGATCGAGTGTATCTGTTGCTGAAAGCTGAGCAATTACGGATCATGGGCGATGAAGGGACAGTAGTAATGAGCATGGAGTGATCAAGATGATCAAAGGGATGAAACTGGGACACAAGTTGTTGGGCGGGTTCCTGGCGGTGGCCGTCATCACGTTAATTGTGGGCGGGATTGGTTTTGTCGGTTCCTCATTGATGATGCAATCGCTGGACAAAATTTCCAAGAACACACTCCCGAGTATCCAGGCGTTGTATACGATCCAAGAGAACCAGACATCTGTGCTGTTGGGCGAACGGTCGTTGCTTCTGGCGGAAACCAGGGATGAGGTGGAGTTTCAAACGCAACGGTTGGCCATGCAGTGGGCGGAGATCGAGAAGCAGCGGGCGATTTACCAAGGACTGGAGAAAACCCCTGCTGAACAACGGATTTGGGACCAAATCCTGCCGGTCTGGAACCAGTGGGAAATGTCCCATAAACAAGTGGTTGAGCTGGCAAGTCAAGGTACCGCCGAGGCGCGGCGAAAAGCCCGGGCTTTATCCTATGGGCCGGTCCGCACCAATTATATGGAGTGCGAGCGGCTCCTGGAAGAATTGTTTAAAGTTACTGAGGAGAGCGTCCGGGCTGAAGACAAGAAGGCGGATATTGTCGCCGGCCGGGTGCGGCTGATTAATATCCTTGCCATGCTTGGCGGACTTTTGCTGGCGGTTGTGATCGGGTATTTTTTGACCCGCGCCATTACCCGATCTGTTACCCGGGTTGTCCAGAGCCTGAGTGAGGGTTCCCAGCAGGTGGCCGCTGCTTCGCAGCAACTCTCAGCCACCAGCCAAACCCTGGCGGAGGGCAACTCGGAGTTGGCTTCCTCTATTGAAGAAACCTCATCCACCTTGGAAGAGTCGGCCTCCATGGTACGGCAGAACACGGAGAATACCACGCAGGCGGTGGTTTTGGCGGGCCAGACCAAGGCGGCTGCTGATCAAGGCAATGAAGAAATGCGGCAGATGCTGGAGGCCATGGCGGAGATCAAGGACTCCAGCAGCCAGATTAGCAAGATCATCAAAGTTATTGATGAAATCGCCTTTCAAACCAATATCCTGGCCTTAAATGCCGCTGTGGAAGCGGCCAGGGCGGGCGATGCGGGCATGGGTTTTGCCGTGGTGGCGGAGGAAGTGCGGAATTTGGCCCAACGGAGCGCCCAGGCAGCCAAGGATACGGCGGAGATGATTGAACGCAACATCCAACTTTCTGGCCGCGGTGTGGAGATGGCGGACCGTGTCGCCCGGTCCCTGTCGGAGATTACATTGCAAACGCAGAAAGTGACGGAGTTGATCGATGAGATTGCCGCCGCCAGCCAAGAGCAGGCCCAGGGCATCCATGAGATTAATAACGCTGTTTCGCAGATGGAGAAGGTCACCCAGCAAAATGCAGATGCTGCTGAAGAAAGTGCAGCGGCGGCTGAGGAACTAAGCGCTCAAGCAG
This sequence comes from Firmicutes bacterium UBA3943, assembly GCA_002385625.1. Classification (GTDB taxonomy): domain Bacteria; phylum Bacillota; class UBA4882; order UBA10575; family UBA3943; genus UBA3943. The sequence goes on along the minus strand of DGDV01000034.1, from coordinate 19,479 downwards.
TAACTTTGATGGAAATAGTGGACCAACTGGTACGACTGGTGGAGGGCGCTGCCGCTGGGCAGGCCATTGACCACCGGTTAATCCCGGCCCCCCGGCCTAAGCCGGACCGGAGAAGCCTTCCCCAGTCGAAGCCCGTCCATCCGTTGCCGTCGGGGGAAGGCGCAAAACGCACCGCTTTGGTGGACCCGGAGACGATTATTCCGTTGGAAGAAGACCCGGAGGACTTTTAGGAGCAAGCAGCGGAAGGGGGAGAGGATCCGCAATGAACATGGCCATTGGAAAACGTATTGCCTTGGGTTATTTGGTCTTGCTCGTTTGCTTGTTGATTATTTCGGGAGCGGGTTACCGGACCATCGGCGGCATCTCGGCCAATGCCAAAATTGTGCAGGAAATGACGGAGTACAATATGTTCATGACCCAGAAGGAGGTTGACCACCTGGCGTGGGTGCACAATCTTGATCAGTCCATCTTGGGCGGGCAGCCCTTTTCTGGCCAGTTAGATCCCACGAAATGCAGCTTTGGGCAGTGGTTGTACGGCGAAGATGCGGCAAAAGCCAACGATCCGGAGCTAAAACGTCTTTTTGAGGAGATTAAAATCCCCCACAAACATCTGCATGAATCGGCAGAGAAAATTGTAGCGCTCCAGCGCTCGGGCGATCTGCGGGGCGCCCAACAGGTGTACTTGCAAACCACCCTTAAGGCCTTGGCGGAGGTAAGGGAGAAGCTGAACCAAATCCGGGAACGCTATCGTGCCATTGCTGTTGCAAAGGCGGGAAAAGCCGTTGAAAACCTGGCGGGTGAAGCAGACCGCGGCAGGGTTATTATTGGTGTTGTAAGTCTCCTGGCGGTTGCGGCAGGGGTTATCTTGTCCGTTATGATCGGGCGGAGCTTGGTGGCTGTCCTCCGCCGGACCATTACCGGCATTTCGGAGGGTTCCCGGCAGGTGGCCGCCGCTTCCCGGCAGCTTTCGGCCGCCAGCCAGACCCTGGCGGAGGGTAACTCGGAGTTGGCCTCTTCCATCGAAGAGACCTCGTCCACCCTGGAAGAAGCCTCCTCCATGGTCCGGCAGAATTCGGAGCACACCAAGCAGGCGGCGGCTTTGGCGTCCCAGGCGAAGACCGCAGCGGATAAAGGTAATGAAGAGATGCAGCTGATGCTGGATTCAATGGCTGAGATTAAAAACTCCAGCCACCGGATTGGCAAAATCATCAAGGTGATTGACGATATCGCCTTTCAAACCAATATCCTGGCTTTAAACGCGGCTGTGGAAGCGGCCAGGGCGGGCGATGCGGGCATGGGTTTTGCCGTGGTGGCGGAGGAAGTCAGGAATTTAGCTCAACGGAGCGCCCAGGCGGCCAAGGATACAGCGGAGATGATCGAACGCAACATTCAACTGGCGGATCAGGGCGTGGAAGTGGCGGACCGCGTGGCCGAGGCGCTGGCGGCGATTACCCTTGAAGCCAAAAAAGTAACGGAATTGATGGATGAGATCGCCATTGCCAGCCAGGAACAGACGCAGGGAATTAGCCAGATCAATCAAGCTATTTCCCAGATGGAGAAGGTCACCCAGCAAAATGCAGCCAGCGCAGAAGAAAGTGCGGCGGTGTCTGAAGAGTTAAACGCCCAGGCGGAAACCTTGATGGAGATCGTCGGGCAACTGATGCGATTGGTTAATGGCGGAGAGGAGGCGGGGGCTTTGGCTGCCGCACCGATACCCGCACCCCAACGCGCCCTTCTCCCCGGTTTGGCGCAACGGCAGGCCGCGCCCGACCGGCTTCCCGGCGGGGCAGGCGGGAAACGGACAAAGTTGGTTGACCCGGAGGAGATTATCCCCTTAGCGGAAGATACCGATGATTTTTAGGAACGGATTTGAGTATGCAATGACGAAGCAGTTTACGGATGCCCAGTTTGAGAAGTTCCAGTCCCTGATCTACGAGAATTTTGGCATTGCTTTGAACAAGGCGAAGAAGGAGATGTTGCATGCCCGGCTGGTCAAGCTCTTGGGCCAACGGGCGATAGCGTCTTATGACGAATATTATCAATTGCTGCTAAGGGATGGGCAGGCCCTGGCGGAGTTTGCCGATGCGATAACCGTTAACAAAACCGATTTTTTCCGGGAGATCAATCACTTTAACTTCCTGCGGCAGCAGATGAAGCTGATTACCACCAAGAACCCGCGGATCCTGCAGAGGGGAGAGATCCGGGTCTGGAGTGCGGCTTGCTCCACAGGGGAAGAGCCATATACCTTGGCCATGGTCTTGAAGGAAGCACTGCCGGAGGGGGTTGCCCTGCGCATCCTGGCGACGGATATTAACCGGCGGGCCCTAGGCCAGGCCGTGCGGGGAATCTATCCGGCAACAATCAAAGATGAAGTGGATCGTTATTACATGGCGAAATATTTTCGCAAACACGCGGAAGGGTATGAGGTGTTGCCCGAGCTTAGAGCCTGCGTGACATTTCGCCAGTTTAATTTGATGCATCCCTTTCCATTCAAAAACCCCTTGGATATCATCTTCTGCCGTAATGTAATGATCTATTTTGACACGGTCGTGCAACAGAAGCTTATCCACAAGTTTTACCAGGTTCTTAGCCCCGGAGGCCTTTTGTTCCTTGGACACTCGGAGAGCCTGTCCGGGAAGGAACACCGGTTTAGTTACTTGCAACCCACAATTTATATCAAATAGGATGATGGCATGTTTACCGTAGAAGCGGAAAAATTCTTTCTCCAGCCCGGATTTATCTTCGCCAGTCAAGAGCCGTACCTGATCCATACGGTTCTGGGGTCGTGCGTCTCAGTTTGCCTCTGGGACAGCATCCAAGGCTTCGGTGGGATGAACCACTATATCTATGGCCGCGCTAAACCAGGCCAAGCCAACGGTAAGTACGGCGATGCAGCAATTCTACATCTGATCCGGCTCATGCGGGAGCTGGGGTCACGGCGGGAAGATCTACGCGCCCATATTATCGGCGGGGCCCAAAACCCTGTGTTAAATTCCCGGATTGGTGAAGAGAATGCCCGGGTGGCCCAGGAGATCCTGGCAGCGAAAGGGATCCAGGTGGTATCGCAGGATGTCGGGGGAAACCTGGGCCGGAAGGTGATCTTTAACAGCGGTACCGGAGAGGTCTTTGTGTACAAGGTCCAACAAGTGCGAGAGAGTGATTGGTATAGCTGATATGGGAAGAAAGATTAAAGTTTTAATTGTGGACGATTCGGCAATGGTCCGGAGCGTGCTCGGCCAGGAGCTGGGGAAGGACCCGGAACTGCAAGTGGTGGGGACGGCGTCCAACCCCTACATTGCCCGGGACATGATAATAGAGCATCAGCCCGACGTCTTGGTGTTGGATATTGAAATGCCGCGCATGGACGGGTTGACCTTCCTGGCAAAGCTGATGCGTTACTATCCTTTGCCTGTGATTATCCTCAGTTCCTTGGCGCGGGACAGCGAAGTGGCCCAAAGGGCGCTGGAAATCGGGGCTGTTGAGGTGTTGGCCAAACCCGGCGGAGCCTATTCCGTCCAAAATATGGTGGAACATTTGATCCGGTCCGTGAAGGAAGTTGCCTTTCGCCCGCTGGCCGGCGGGGACATGCCCGGCCAAACCAGGCTTGCGACCGGTGGAGCGGGTGCGGCCATGATCCGGACGACGCAGAAGGTAATTGCGATTGGCGCTTCCACCGGTGGGACCGAGGCCATCCGGGAACTGTTAACGGCCCTTCCCGCGGGGATGCCGCCGATTATCATCGTGCAACATATGCCCGAACAATTCACCAGGCTTTTTGCGGAACGCTTAGACTCCCTATGTGACCTGCATGTGGCGGAAGCCAAGCAAAATGAGAAGCTGACAATGGGGAAGGCCTTGATCGCTCCGGGGAACCGGCACATGGTCTTAACCCGCAGTGGCGCAGAGTATTTTGTGCAATTGAAGGATGGCCCTGCGGTTTACCACCAACGGCCTTCGGTGGAAGTGCTTTTTAAGTCCGTGGCTGAAGCAGCGGGCGCCAATGCCATCGGCATTTTGCTGACGGGAATGGGCAAGGATGGCGCCCGGGGCTTGTTGGAGATGAAGAAGGCCGGGGCTTTGACCATTGCCCAGGATGAGAAAAGTTCGGTGGTGTTTGGCATGCCGAAGGAGGCCATCGCCTTGGGCGCTGCCGATAAGGTGCTGCCGCTGGCTGAGATTGCCCCGACTTTACGCCGGCTTGTTTAGAACTGTGGGATTTGTCTTCATGGATGGGAGTGGGAAGCCATGACCAGTGAACAACTGAGGGAGATCCTGGAACAAATGGCATTGAAGATTGTTTTCTGGGATCCGGATGTGCAAAAACAAATGGGCGAAGACCTCATTCGCTTGGAAGAAGAGTGGCCCAGCCCGCCTGCGCCGGTGGAGCAGGCTTTGGCAAAGATGAAACAGCTCTTGGGCAAGGTGGGGGAGGAAGACCCAGCCTTGCTCCGGCGGGAGTTGGAAGAGGCCCTGGAGCTTCTCCAGGAGTTTGTGGATAAGCAGCCACCGGAGGGCTTGGCTGCCGCGGGCGAGGCTAAAGAAGGCGAGCAAGCCCGGGGTTTTGTCGTGGATCCCAAGGATATGGCCGCACTGCCGGAAATGAACCGGGAATTCATCGAAGAAAGCCAATGGATTTTGGGGGCCATTGAAGGCGAATTGAATGCGTGGGCCGGGGAGGAAGATGCCCTTGGCTTGGTGGCCCGCCTGAAACGGTCCTTTCACAAGCTGGCGAGCCTGGCCCAGTTCATGGACTATGCCTATTTGGCAAAGGCGGCCCATGCTGGTGAATATGCGTTGGAGCAGGTTCAGGAGGGAACGTGGCCCCTGGGGGCCGGGCTGATCGAAGCCCTCAAGCAGGTGGTTCAACTGTTCCGCCAAGCAATCCTAGGGCTTCCCGCCCATTGGGAACCTGAGGCGGACTTGTTTTGGGCGAAAGCCGCCCAGGAGATCGAGGAGTGCTTAACAAGGGGCGTCTTTGAACTGCCCATTGAGCGTTCGCGCCTGGGCGAGATCCTGGTGGAGCAAGGAATTGTCTCCCAAGAGCAGGTGCAAGAGGCCATCAAAATCCAACAGGTACAGCGGGAGAAGCGCTTGGGGGAGATCCTGGTTCAAGAGAAAATTGCCACGGAAGAGCAGGTCTCTACCGCCTTGGTGGCGCAGCGGCAAGCCGCCGCCCCGAAACGGGAGGCGGAAGCAGCTTCAACCATTCGCATTGCCACGGATAAACTGGATCTGCTCTTGGATACAGTGGGTGAGATTGTCATTGCCCACTCGCTGGTCACCTTGGATGAGAGCATTTTGGCCATCCGCCAAGAGGCCACCTTGAACAAGCTGGCCTTGCTTAACAGGAACATCATGACCCTGCAGCGCTTGGCCATGAGTTTGCGAATGACCCCGATTCAACAGGTGTTCCAAAAACTGAACCGGATATCCAGGGATATAGCCCAAAAGAGCGGGAAGGAGATCCGGGTGGTTTTTGAAGGGGAAAAAACGGAGATCGACCGCAATGTGGCTGAGTTTATCTATGACCCTCTGGTTCATATGGTGCGCAACGCGGCTGACCATGGCCTGGAAGAACCGGAGGAACGGATCAGCAAGGGCAAGCCGCCGGTGGGAACTATCCGCATCAGCGCCGAATATCGCCAGGGCCAGGTGATCATCACTGTGGAAGACGACGGGCGCGGTTTAAATAAAGAAGCGATCTTGGAGAAGGCCCTCCGGCAAAACATCGTCCGGCCGGACCAAACCCTCACGGACAACCAGATTTACCAATTGATCTTTGCTGCTGGACTGTCGACTGCAGCTAAAGTGACGGAGATATCCGGTCGCGGCGTGGGTATGGATGTGGTGAAGACCAATATTGAAAAACTGTCGGGCAAAATCAAAGTGGACACCAAGCCGGGTTTTGGCACTGTATTTACCATCATACTCCCCTTGACGCTGGCGATTATCGACGGCATGGTGGTCCGGGTGGGCAGCCAGCGCTATGTGATCCCGTTGACCTCCGTCCAGGAGATTATGCGGCCCGAGACGGAACAGGTATTTACGGTCCAAAACCGGGACGAAATGGTCAAGCTGCGGGAACAGTTGTATCCTGTGATCCGGTTGCACCAGATCTTTGACATCCCGGAGGCGGTGATAAACCCGGCGGAAGGATTGCTGGTGGTGGTGGAGGATGGGCAGAGCCGCGCGGCAATTCTTGTTGATGAGTTGATTGGGAAGCAACAAGTGGTGGTGAAAAATCTGGGGCATGGCTTTAAGGAACTGAAAGGCGTTTCGGGTGCAGCCATTCTTGGCCAAGGCAATCTTGGTTTGATCTTGGATCTGACCGGAATTTTGAATCGAAATGCGGTGATTTAAATGGTCAAGCTGTGGTTGCAGGTGGAGATCCCGGCGGGCGGCGACAGCAGGAAAAAGCTGTGCCTGTTTGTGGCACAAGCATTGAAGATCCCCGATTTATCGGAAAACGATCGCTTTGTCATCAGGTTGTTGACCGATGAAGCGCTGGAGAATGCGCTGGTAGCTGCTGCAGAGGTGGCGCCCGAGGCGACTGTCAGCTTCAGCCTACAGCTTACGGAGGAAAAGTTTACACTGGTTGTGGAAAATCCCGCCAAGCCCTGCTTTCCGGAGGGACAGGCTTTAAAACGCCGGGATATTTTGGCAAAAGACCTATCATTGTTTGCCGAACGCGGCCGGGGCCTTCGGATATTGGCCAAGTACGCCCAGGGATTAAACATTCGTCAACAAGACAACCGCGTTGTGACCCGGCTTTGGGTCGGGTTGGAAGGAAGGAGAGAAACCGACCATGACAAGTCCAGCCGATGAATTGATGCAGATATTTTTGGCTGAAGCCAGCGAAAATTTGGATGCCTTTGAGGATGCGCTCATGCGGATGGAAGCGGGTGAGCATGGAGATGACGATATTCGGGAGGCCTTTCGCCTTGTGCATAATGTAAAGGGATCCTCTGCCATGGTGGGTCTGCATAAGTTGTCGGAGTTGGCCCATGCCATGGAAGACAGCCTGGAGCCCATTCGCAGCAAAAGCCGGGAGTTGGATGCGGATTTGACCAGGCAACTCTTTAATGGGTTGGCGTTAATGCGGGAGATCATCAACCGTCCGGAGGCCGACTCCGAATCGGAATGGGCCGC
>DGDV01000034.1:0-12109 GCA_002385625.1 Firmicutes bacterium UBA3943 | reverse complement strand
CCGCTAAGAAAACAGAAGCGCCAGGCTCCGCTGATATTTGGGCTGCACCGGACTTGCACCATGTAACGGCGGTCTTGGCGGATGATGTGGTCTTCAATGACGTGAAGGCCCGCATTATCCAAAACTATCTGGGAGAACTGGGAAAGGTTCTTTTGGTCTATCCGCCGGTGACGGAGGAGAACCCGGATATTCGGGTCTATCACTACCTGGTGTCAAGCGCGTCCTCGGCAGACCAACTTCGGGAGCAGGTTGAAAAAAAGGTCAACGAACTTCGGGAGGTTAAAGCGGAGAGTGTTAATCCGACAAATGTGGCCGCTGTCAAAAGCGCGTTTGGACAAACGCCGGCCCGGCCTGCGGGGCAAGGGAAACCCCATGGCGCTGCTTGTCAGCCGTCATCATTAAGTGTGGTGATTAAACCCGTTGGTGACGACACCATGATTAGTTGCATCGGCGAATTGGACGGCAACGGCCTTGTTGTGCTGATGGATGTGTTCCGGGAACAGGAGGCCATCCGTGGTGATCTGATCATGGATTTTTCTAAATTAAACTATATTAACAGCCTTGGCCTTGGTTTTCTCATTCGTTTGTATAAAATGCAAGATAAAAATGGGAAAAAACTGCGGATCGTTGGGCCGCTTCCCCGGATTCGGCAGTTGTTGGAGACGACCAATATCACAAAGTTGGTGCAAGTTGACGATCGTCTTTAGATCGGGAAGAAACGGGGGGCTTAAGCCATGGAAAACGGACGGGGGAAAAACGTCCAGGGAGAAAAGTTCCTTTGTTTTAAGCTGGGTAGTGAAGAGTATGGCCTGCCGGTTCTCCAGGTAAAAGAGATTGTCGGGATGATGGAGTTTGCCGGTGTGCCGCAGACCCATGCCTATGTCCGGGGAGTGATTAACCTCCGCGGGAAAATTATCCCCATCATTGATCTGCGCATGCTGTTTGGCATGGAATACCTGCCGTACCATGAGCGGACGTGCATTGTGATCGTGGAGGGCAAGCAAGAAGGTCGCAATGTGGCCATGGGCATGGTGGTTGACAGCATGACGGAGGTAACGGCTTTTGCCCCCGAAGCCATTGAGCCGCCGGAGGAGTTGCCCCAGTCCAATTGCGCCCCATACATCCTTGGCCTTGGCAAAACGGGTGCAGGGATAAAAATCTTGTTGGATGCGGAGAAGTTAATTGAAGGGACGGAGTTGGTAAAATTGGCTTGAAAACTCACGGGGGTTGTAAAGGGGGTGGACCATGGGATACCAAGTCTTGCTGGTGGATGATATTGCTACCAACCGGAAGCTGATGCGGGCGGTTTTAAAGGGGAATCCGGAGATTGCGTTTTTGGAGGCGACCGATGGTTTTCAAGCTGTGCAGTTGATGGCGGAGCACGATGTGGACCTGGTGGTATTGGACCTGATGATGCCGGGGAAGGATGGCTTTGAAGTATTGCAGGAGATGAAGGTAGACCCCCGGCTAAAGGATGTTCCGGTTATTGTCAATTCCACCATGGATGGGCTGCACAGTATTGAAAAGGCCCTGGAACTCGGGGCTAATGAGTATTTCACCAAGCCCCTGACCCCTGCCCAGATGAAAGTGATCCTGCCCCTTAAGGTTGAAAATGCCCTGAAAAGCTATGAACAGCACAAACGCTTGTGCCGCTTGAACGAACAGATGGCAAATGAGCTGCGGTTGGCAAAGTTGTTTCAACAGACATTGATCGTAAAGAACCAGGAGTTCCCTGTAGCTAAAGTAACCGGCAGGTATATTCCCTGCCTGCAAATTGGCGGAGATTTTTATGATTGCGTGCAACGCGGGCCTGATTTTTGGTTTATCATTGCCGACGTGATGGGTCACGGGATTGCAGCGGCGATGGTTTCAGCCATGATTAAAGTGCTGTTTTTAAATGCGCTGGCTGATGCTGCTTCTCCCTGTCAAGTGTTATCCCTGATGAATCAGGACTTTTGCAACCTGTCCGACGGCGGGTATACTTTCTCTGCCTTCATTGGACAAATCAGCGGGCAGCAATTAACCTACGCCAATGCTGGCCATCCTTACCCGCTGTTGTTGCGGGCCGACGCCGGAGAAGTTGTAAAACTGGCCCAAAACGGCTTTCTCGTGGGGATGTTGGCGGAGGCCGAGTATACTTCCGGGCAAACCAGGGTGCTTCCCGGTGATACATTGCTGCTTTATACCGACGGCATCTTTGAGCCGGACGGGCAAGGCTTGTCCAGGAGTGCGGAGGACTTGCAAGCAATGGCCAGCGCCCAACGCGTGGAGCTTCAGCAAACGCCCGAGGCATGGTTGGATCGGCTTGTTCGGCCCTTTGCAGAATACCAAGGAATTGTGGATGATGTGGCGTTGGTAGTAATTAACATTAGGTAGTTTGCTTATTTTTGCTGCAGCCATTGCCGGTGGCTGGGATGAACTTATATCAATGAAACGTACTAATAAAATATGGTTTTTCCGCCAAATGCCCCCTGAGAAAAGGGGACTGGCACAATACCTCCGCTGGAAGGCATAGGTTATTATATGCACTTTAGCGGAGGTGTTTAAATGCTCCCATCCTTTGTAGGCGCATTACTCGAGCCGTTGTTTCAAGGCCTTAGGATGCTGGTGGCCTATATTGCCAACAACAATGTCTTTCCTTTGCCCCTGAATGAAAAGGAGGAGCATGAGCTGTTACTGCGCTGGGAAAAGGGGGATGTGGAGGCCCGCAATATTTTGATCGAGCGTAATCTGCGCTTAGTGGCGCATATTGTGAAGAAGTTTGATCTGAGCGGGGAAGATAATGATGATCTGATTTCCATTGGCACCATTGGGCTGATTAAGGGGATTAATACTTTTAAACGGAATCATAATACACGGCTGGCCACCTACGCTGCCCGTTGCATTGAAAATGAGATCCTGATGTACTTGCGGTCCATCAAGAAGAACCGCAATGACGTTCTTTTGTCGGACCCCATCGGCTCAGACAAGGAGGGCAACGAGATCACCCTGCTGGACATCCTGGATACCGGAGCGGAGGTTGTGACTGAGACGGTGGAGTCCCATATGGAAGAGGAAAAACTCTACGAAAAACTGGCCAACCTGACGAAAAGGGAGCGGAAGGTCATTGAACTCCGTTACGGTTTGAAGGACGGCGCCAACAAAACCCAACGGGAGATCTCGAAGATGTTGGGGATCTCCCGCTCCTACGTTTCACGCATCGAAAAAAAGGCCTTGCGTAAATTGTTTAAGGAGATCCATCCGGAACTGGAGAAGCCCTAAAGGGTCCGGACGGTTATTTTCCCTCCTGATGCGGCATAAGATTCCCTGAGCAGAGGCGCTTTGGCTTAAGCCGGGGATGTTTTTGGCATGGTTTGCCGAGGGAGGGGTTGGATGCGGTTATCGGAACTTAAGGGAAAAGAGGTCATTAATCTGACAGACGGGTCGCGCTGGGGGATCTGCCTGCGCCCAGAGGCTGATGTTGATCTGGAGCAAGGGCGCATTGTCTCGTTGGTTTTTCCGGCCAAAGGAGGTTGGCTGCACCCGGCGGGTGAGACGGTGGTTCCCTGGCCGGATATCCGACGGATCAGCCAGGATGTGATCCTGGTGGAGACGGCAGCCCGGCGCCACTCGGGATAGGGGGCAAGGTCTTTGAGGATGGTGACAGCTTTTTGGTCGTCGGGGCCAGCCATCCGTTTCATAAAGAAGTTAATCTCCGGTGGGCATGCCTCGGCTCCCATCAGCTTTATCGGGGATTGCCGTGCGAGCTTTGGTGAACTGGTCAACTTGCTGGATAATTGTGCCATCCTGACCCTGCCGGAAGGGAGAGCATTGCTGGTGGTCGGCGCACTGGCCAGCCGGGCCGCCCTGGTGACCGGGGGAAGTTTTGCCGGTCTCTTTGTGAATTATGCACTCCTCCCAGGAGAACGGGAGCAGTTGGTCCGATGGGCAAGGGCGGGAAATAGCCTGGTGATCCTGGATGATCGGCTTGTCCCTGTCGGTCCGGCCCCGGCCGCCGGCAAACCGGCCCCCCTGCTTTGGGCCTGGCCGGAGCAGGACCTGGGGGAAACGGTACTGGGCGCCGGAGGTTGCGGCGGTACGGCGGAGCAAAGGTAAAGACCATGAGAAGGCCTCCGGGAAGGAAGCGGCGGTTTTTGGCCGAAGGACGCTGTAATTTGCCCCTTGACAGCCGGGGAAATATATAGGAGAATAGGATAAAACAAAATAATATATGACTGGGGTAGAGTAGAGGCGCAACGAACATGAGTAAGCCCGGCGGAGGATGTCATCGGTCCGATGAACCGGGGTGAAAGGGGACGTTGCCGAAACCGGAGTCTGACGATGGTGGACTTTGGTTGGTACCGTAGTGAATAACTACGTTACTGTCACCTGTGGGTGGAGAGCTAGCTTGCCGCAATGATGCCAAGATTATTATTGGTATTTTGGGGTCGGCAGTTTGCCGATCCTTTAGTATTTATGGGAATTCCGCTGCTTACCGGGTCTTTTCGTAACGCCTGCCGCATCGGAATCCGCCTTGGAGTCTGAAGGGAGCGAGGGAGATGACGGAAACAACAAAGATTCGCGTGGCTGTAACCGGCGCCGTAGGAAAGATGGGGCGTGAGGTTGTCCGGACTGTTGCGGCCCAACCGGACATGGAGTTGGTGGCAGCGGTCGACCAGGTGCAATTGGGGAAGGATATTGGTGTCTTGGTCGGTACGGACCCCCTGGGCGTGACGGTCCGCAGTGATCTGGAACAGGCCTTGAAAGAATCTAAGGCCCAAGTGATGGTGGATTTCTCCAACCCTTTGGCGGTTATGGGCAACATTCAGACGGCTGCCAGGTGCAAAGTGGCGGGGGTGGTGGGAACCACCGGCCTGACAGCGGATAACCTTCAAGAGATCCGGACATTGGCCGAGAAAAGCGGCATTGGTTTTCTGGTGGCGCCCAACTTTGCCGTCGGCGCCATCCTGATGATGCGCTTTGCCAAGCAAGCTGCAGCCTACCTGCCCCATGTGGAGATTATTGAGTTGCATCATGACCAGAAGATGGACGCGCCGTCCGGGACGGCGCTGAAGACTGCGGAGATGATTGCGGAAGGGCGGCGCAGTGAAGCGCCGGCTACCCCTACAGTTATGGAGAAGGTGAAAGGATCCCGGGGCGGTGAGTTTGCGGGGATTCATGTGCACAGTGTCCGGCTGCCTGGCTTGATCGCCCACCAGGAAGTGATTTTTGGCGGGCAGGGCCAGACCCTGACCATCCGCCACGATTCCATGAGCCGGGAATCGTTCATGCCTGGGGTGATGCTGGCCGTCCGTCGCGTCTTGAGCCTGCAGGGGTTGGTCTACGGCTTGGAACATATTTTGGATTGAAGCATTGGTGGAGAGCGCTGGGTTAGTGCCTGCGGGAATCCGTTTTCGTGTGCCATAAGCACCTCATTGGGCTGGCGGGAATATACTGCATCAGTTGAACTTTGGTATCCGTCGAAGGAGGCTGCAGAATGACGGGGTGCTTGGCAGAGACCGGCGTTGCCGTAATCGGTGGCGATAAGCGGCAGATCCGGGTTGTGGAAGAATTGCTGAACCGGGCGGCATGGGTTCGTACTTATGCCTTGTTAGGAGTACCGGCAAAGTTCGGTGTGCAGCAGGCTGAAGATGAGGAAGCCGCCGTGACCGGAGCAGGGGTGCTCCTCTTTCCGATTAGCGGCGTCAGCTCCGATGGGACGGTCAGGACAGGCGAGCCTTCGGGAAAAATCCGCTTGTCACCGGATTTTTTCCACCGGCTTGAACCTGGCACATTGATTGCCGCTGGGAAAACGCCGGAGATCTGGCTGAAGACAGCAGCTGATCTGGGAATTCGCATCCTGGAGTATGCCGAGTTGGATGAGGTGGCGGTGCCTAATGCCATTCCCACGGCCGAGGGTGCCATCCAACTGGCGATCCAAGCGGTCCCGGTTACTCTCCATAACAATCCTTGCCTGGTGACGGGCTTTGGCCGGGTTTCTCAAGCGTTGGCCCGGATGTTGCTGGGAATTGGGGCGAAGGTTTTTGTGGCGGCCCGTAATCCCCGTCAGTTGGAGGCCGCGGCCAAGCTGGGCTGTCAAACCCTGCCCCTGGGGGATTTGGCAGCCAACATCGGGCCGATGTGGGTGATCTTTAATACCGTTCCTGCATTGGTTCTCACCCGGGAGATCTTAAAGAACGTCCGGTCCGGGGCGGCCATCATTGACTTGGCTTCAGCGCCGGGCGGCACAGATTTTGCTGCGGCCCGGGAGTTTGGCATCAATGCTGTCCTTGCCCTGGGTTTGCCCGGAAAAGTGGCGCCCCTGACTGCCGGTGAGATTCTCGCTTCGACCATACCGAACCTTATCGAAAGGGAATTATCCCGTTGGGTCGGGATGGAGGCGAAAACATGCAAGCTGAATCCTTAAAGATTGGTTTTGGCGTGACGGGTTCCCACTGCACGATTCCGGAGATTTGGGATGCTTTAGAGAGGTTGGTGGCTGAAGGGGCGGAGGTCTTTCCCATCATTTCGTCGTCTGTGCGCACGACAGATACCCGCTTTGGCAAGGCGGCGGAGATCATCGACAGGCTGCAGGCGATCACCGGCCGTTTTCCCTGGACTTCGCTGGTGGAGGTGGAACCCATTGGCCCACGCCGGCTGTTGGATATAATGGTTGTGGCGCCCTGTACCGGCACCACCTTGGCCAAGTTGGCTGTGGGGATCTCCGATACACCGGTGACCCTGGCCTGTAAGGCCCAGTTGCGCAATAAGCGTCCGGTGGTCCTGGCCTTGGCGACAAATGACGCGCTGGGGGCGAACTTTACGAATATTGCCCTCCTTTCTGCCAGGAAGAACCTGTATTTTGTACCCTACCGCCAGGATAACCCGGTGGATAAGGAATATTCCATGATCGCCAAGATGGAGCTGTTACCAGAGACCATTGCCGCTGCTTTGCAAGGCAATCAACTGCAACCGGTTCTTCTTTGACCCGGCGGCGTTGGGCAGTTCGGCACTCTTCTTTGGACGCCGGTTTGGGGGATCAGCCGGACCGGGCGGATGGTAGTTTAATCTCCGGCCAAGCCGGCGGATCCGGGGGACCGACCCAGTAAAAACCGTTTTCGCACAAGCACAAGCGTTTCATATATTCCAGGCCCTCCATGCTGAGTTCCGCCTGGGTGCATAGACAGTCCCCGCCCAACAGGCGGAGTTGGAAAAGGAGTTGTTTGGTGATGGTGAATTTTGGGCGAATTTTGACCGCAATGATTACTCCGTTTACCCCGGAGGGAAAGGTGGATTATCCGGTAGCGGCTGAACTGGCCAAGCGGTTGGTGGAGAATGGGTCGGACGGTCTGGTGATCACCGGGACGACCGGCGAATCCCCTACCTTGACGACAGAAGAAAAGCTCAACCTTTATGCTACGGTTGTCGAGGCGGTGGGCGGCAAAGCTTCCGTCATTGCTGGAACCGGGAATTATTCGACGGCAGAGAGTATTAAGCTAACCAGAGAAGCGGAGCAGACCGGGATTGATGGTGTGCTGGTAGTGGCACCTTACTATAACAAGCCGCCGCAGGAGGGACTCTATCGTCACTTTGCCGCTATTGCGGAATCCACCAGCCTGCCGCTGATGGTCTATAACATCCCGGGACGGACCGGAGTCAACATTACCCCCGATACGATGGCCCGCTTAGCCCGGATCGAGAATATTACAGCGGTTAAGGAAGCCTCCGGTAACTTGGCGCAAGTGGCGGAGCTTGCCGAAAAAGTCGCCGATCGGATGGCCATCTACAGCGGAGATGATGCTTTGACCCTGCCGATGTTGGCCTTGGGGGCAAAGGGTGTGGTGAGTGTGGCCTCCCATTTGGCCGGCCGGCGCATGAAATCGATGATCGAAGCTTTCATCCGGGGTGATGTGGCGGAGGCTACCCGAATTCACCAAGAACTGATGCCCCTTTTCAAAGTCCTGTTCTTGACGACCAATCCCATCATGGTCAAAGCCGCCGTAAACCTCATGGGTTTCCG
This sequence comes from Firmicutes bacterium UBA3943, assembly GCA_002385625.1. GTDB lineage: Bacteria > Bacillota > UBA4882 > UBA10575 > UBA3943 > UBA3943. The sequence continues at coordinate 4,110 of DGDV01000034.1, read as the reverse complement.
GGTGGGCAGCGTGCGGCTGCCGTTGGTGGATGCCACACCCGAGGAGAACGCCAAGTTGAAAGAGGTTTTGCAGAAATTGGGACTCATATAAGATCTATAGGGGAGAACAAATCTGATTCACTTAATTTTAATATAATCGATTGCCAGCCCGGTGCAGGGCTGTTTTTTTTTACAGGCGGGGTCTGCCAGTACAAGCGGGAGACGGGGAGAAATCAAGCCGGGGCAAGCTCCGGGAAAGCTGCATTTGTTTTGCCGAAAGTATTTTGAAGAAATTGTAAGCAATTAAAGGTTTTTATTATATTATGTCGAAATAAAAAATGCACCATAAAATCGATTAAACTAATAATGTTTGTAAGAAGTTGGAAAGGGGTAGTGCCATTGCAGCTGTGCCAAAGAAACACCCCGGCAACATGGAGTTGTTACGACGCAATCTCTTACGGCATTATCGTTCACCGGCAAGGAAAAATCCTGTATGTTAACCCGGCGGCTGTCAACATCACCGGGCTGCAGTCGGAAGAATTGCAGTCGGTGGTGGATGGAAGGGAACCCGGTTGGGAAATCCTTTGCGAAAACGGTCTTCCTTACCCAACTGATGCAAGCGAAGCTCAGGCCAATGCTATCTCCATCTTATCCGGCAACCGGGTGGTGTTTGGGTTGCTCCGGGAAGGCGCTGAACACCCCTGTTGGTTGCTGGCTGATTCCCGCCCGCTTTCCCATTCCGGAGACGAAGCCGGTGTCATGGTCACAAGCTTTGTGGATATTAGTCCTAGTATCCAGGCGGAAGAATCTCTGAAATTGACTAGGTTTGCTTTGGACCGTGCGGCGGACGCTGTCTTTTGGTTGGACAGCGCCGGTCGTTTTCTTTATGCCAACCAGATTGCTTGTACTCTGTTCGGGTCAGCGGCGGAAGAGATTTGCACCTTGGCGATGGCGGATTTTTACCCGGAGTGTTCAGAGGAGAATTGGCTGGAGTATTGGAGCCGGATTAAAGAACAAGGTTCATTAACCATTGAACTTGTCTACAGAAGAAGGGACGGGCAGGAGATCCCCCTGGAGATAACTGCTAACTATCTGGAGTCCAATGGGAAAGAGTATTGTTTTGCCTTTGCCAGGGATATCTCCGAACGAAAACAAGCGGCGGATGCGCTTAGGGAGAGTGAAGAAAAGTACAGAAACCTGGTGGAGTGCAGTAATGACTGGATATGGGAGATTGATAAGGATAATCGCTATTCCTACGCTAGTCCGCGCATTTATGAGATGTTAGGCTTAACGCCGGAAGAGGTTTTGGGTAAGACACCCTTTGATTTGATGACGGTTGAATCAAGGTTAAAGACTTATGAGGTTTTTATGCGGGCTAAAGAAAGATTGGAGCCCTTCTCACTATTTGGAAAACATCCTTCGTCACAAGGATGGGCGTCATGTGGTGGTCGAGAGCAACGGGACGCCGATCTTTGACAAAGATGGGCTGTTTCAAGGCTATCGTGGAATTGACCGGGATATTACGGAACGGAAAAGGACGGAGTATGAACTGACCATCAGCCTGGAGAAACTGCACAAGTCCATTGAAGGTGTGGTTGAGTCCATGGCTTTGATGGTGGAAATGAAGGATCCGTATACCGCCGGCCATCAGCGGCGTGTTGCCCAATTGGCCTGTGCCGTTGCCCGGGCGATGGGGCTGCCGGAGAACCGCATTGACGGAATCCGGCTGGCGGCGTTGGTCCATGATATCGGCAAAATCTATGTTCCTGCGGAGATCCTGAGTAAACCGGGGCGGATTGCCGAAATTGAGTTTTGCTTAATCAAGAGCCACCCCAAAGTGGGGTATGATGTCTTAAAGACCATTGAATTTCCCTGGCCTATTGCACAGATCGTGGCCCAACACCACGAGCGGACCAACGGCAGCGGTTACCCCTTTGGTTTGCAGGGTGAAGAGATCCTGCCGGAGGCGAAGATCATCAGTGTGGCCGATGTGGTGGAGGCCATGTCCTCCCACCGGCCATACCGCCCGGCACTGGGGATTAAGGAGGCCTTAGCGGAGATTAAAAATAAAAAGGGCACGTGTTATGAGAGTGATGTGGTGGAAGCCTGCCTTTACGTGTTCGAGAAGGGTTTTACCTTTGAATACCAGGATGACCACAGACTGACCTTGTTAAAAAATACCTAGAATTCGAGATATTTAAACAATGCCCCCGTTTAAGGGGGCTTTTTTTATGCTTGCGGTTGTGTAGCTATACAACATGGTAGCAACGGGAATAAGTCCTGTTTCCGCCGGGGAAAGGAAAACAGTTGTCAAATTAGGCGTGGCAATATATAATATTTCTGATAAATAAATAAAATAATTATATTAAAATATATAGCAAATATGGCATTCCTGTACCAGGTCCGGGAAAGGAACTGCGCCATGGGTGTTTAAAGCAACGAATCTTCATGGTTAGTGTAGGCCCGAAGGGGATAAGAAGGGGGTAAAACGGATATGAGCAGTCAATATGAAAGATGGAAATGTATCGAGTGTGATACAATGCTATATATCAATGTCAGTGACTTTGATGCAACGAGGTTGTTAATCTGCCCGAAATGCAATTATAAGCATACCACCTTACGGTGCTCCTATTGTGAACACGTGGATTTTAAAGATGACTTTGCCCACAATCCATCTTCGTGGGACTGTGCAAGATGCGGCCGGCGGGGGGATTTCCCCGCGGATTTTTACCAAAGACCCTTTTATTTTTTGACTGAGGCAGACCTGCCCAAAGAGGCTGACCGGGGGGTAAAGAGGATAAAAAAGAAAAAGCTAAAACCGGCGTTACGGCGGGTAATATCATATATAGCCTTTCTCTTGGGGTGTCTAGGATATATTGTGTATTGCTCAATTGTTTACCGTTGAGGGGTGTCATTGGTCGAGATCATGGGTAAAAAAGGACGTTTGAACGTCCTTTTTTATATGCTTGTTTGTGGCCCTGTCCGGCAATTTTGATGGCATGATTCTCCCGGCCGGGCGATATTAATGTAAAGGCAAGCATTGCCGGACTCGATGTTTCCAGCGGCAAAAACTGACGTATGGAGGTACCGAAGATGGCTGGTAACAATTTAAGGTTTTGGGAGAAGATTGTGCTTTTTCTCCGCAGGGTCATGGGCTGTAATTCCGGTGGGGATCAGGGGACAAAGAAGCCGGAGGTTCCGGCGGAACCCGGGTCGGAGGATCAAGCCGGAGGTGACAATGAATTAACACCCCAAAAACCACCGGCGCCGGAACCGCCACCGGTCAATGACAGGCCGGAGCAACTGCCAGAGGAGGAAGAACCGGTCAAGGCGGAACCCAAGAACGGAGAGCCTCTGCCCCGCAAACCGTCGCCCCAGCCCGCAGAGGTGGTGGGTGGGCGCGGTATGTGGATTTGGCGCTGGGTCCAAGCGGAGGACGGGAACCTGGACCGGGTGATTGCCCGGGCGAGGAGTGCCGGTTTGCAGTGGATTACCATCAAAGGCGGCGATGGTTTAAGTTGGTGGAGCCAACTAACGCTAAATCTCGTCCGGGAACTGCAACAAGCGGGATTTAAGGTCCTGGGCTGGGTCTATGCCTACGGGAACAGCCCGCAGAATGAAGCGGCCGTGGCCAATCATGTTCTGGATCTGGGCTGTGACGGGCTGATCATTGACGCGGAAGCGGAATACGAGGGCAAGCCGCTGATGGCCGAGGCATATATGAAGGCCATCCGGGCGGCCCACCCCGGCGCCTTTATCGCTTATTCCTCCTTTCCGTTGATCTCGAAGCATCCGAAATTTCCCTACATTGAATTCGGCAGATACTGTGATGCTTCGATGCCCCAGTGTTATTGGAAACTCATCGGTTTTAGCCCGAAAGTCATGATGAACCGGACCAAGCAGGAGTGGGACGATTGGGGGGCCAAAATGAAGGTCAACGGGTTTGGCGATTCCGTTGTACCCCTGGTCCCGGTGGGGCAGGGCTTTAATGTCAGCCCTGTCGAGATCATGGAATTTGTGAAGTTTAGTAGAGACTATGTTGGCTGCTCCCTCTGGAACTGGTTTGAGATGAAGCCCGAGACTTGGCTGGCCTTTGCGGAAGAACCAGCGGAGGCCAAGACGGAAGAACCG